>JBAYVP010000231.1:0-8564 GCA_041674485.1 Sulfuricellaceae bacterium | reverse complement strand
TGGAAGACGCAGGCAACAATGTAAGATATTGATTTTAGCCTGTGTCGTTCTACCCCATCCCCCTCCCAGCCTCCCCCTTGAAGGGGGAGGGGCTTCCCGCTCCGACTTGTGTGTAACGATGAGGAACCGCGTGGGCACAAAAGCGTGCCCACCCGGCTTCTCGAATAACCAAGAGTTACAAATCCCTGGATTATCACCATGGGACGCATGTTCAATCCCCCCCGAGACGTAGAAAGAAGACATTTTTCCCGCATTCTCAATGGACATGCGGGGATTTCACCGGATATGGCGTAGCGTGTTGGAATATGGCTGTAATACTGTTGCTGCGAACAGTACGCACCCCGTTGATGAACTTGCTTTCTATTTCTACCCATCGATTTAAAAATGAAGTTTCACGCTTTTAAGCAGCCGTGGCGTATAAGGGAAAGCTATTTTGACGGGATTTGCTGTATTAATGACAAATCCCATCGAATTTCATATTTCCTGTAAACACGGCCACAAAGGGATTTTAAAACGGTGAAACTTCAGTTTAAAAAACGCAAATAAAAAATATTTGACCACTCTGTCTAATTGGGATACATTGCGAAGCGGCTTGTATAGCGTTTTCAACCCAGATCAATGCAAAAAAACAGCATAAAAGTTGGCTCCGCCCCCTCGCTTATAGAGTCCCAAGCTAATAAAGCGACAGGATTTGACTCAGAGACGCAACGAACGCAGGGAAGAATAGCAGGGCATGTCGCTTTATTAGCTAACTCTCCGCTTACCCGACGGCCTACGGCTTGGGCACAAGAGCCGTCAGGCTGTCAGGTATGCGGGAGAAGGGAGCAAGCCTGCTGAGTAGGCGCAAAGGCTGTAACTATTTGATGTTGAAAACGCTATATAAAGAGCATTGTGTTTTTTTAACAAGTTGTGGCCTGACCCCATTGCTTCGGCATCACTTTTTTGCAGAAGGAATATGCGCAACGAGTAAAGTCTTTCAAAAAGCTTGACCCCCGTGATTGTTACTTTTTAATGACTCATATCAAATAGGAGCTTTTAATGAATGAAATAGCTTGTAGTGATCAAAATTATCATTTTTCCGACGATTATAAACAAGCTCGGGAAAAATTTCTTACGGCCGCTAAAGCGAATGGCGCCACGATAGAGACTCACGTACTTGAGGGTTTCTTAGGCAAGGATGGTGAAACGCTGGCTACAGATGTAGCCTGGCTTGGGCCGAAAGACGCAAAACGGGTAGTAATAACGATTTCTGCAACTCATGGGGTCGAGGGCTTTGCAGGCTCAGCCATTCAAACCGGTTGGTTTTATAGCAAAGAGCGCACTGCGGCGCCTGATGACATAGCATTGCTTGCCATCCATGCAAATAATCCCTACGGTTTTTCTTGGCTGCGCAGATTCAATGAGCAAAATATTGATGTCAACCGGAATTTTATAAATTATGAAAACTGGCCTGCTAACGTGGGCTACACAGAGCTTGCTAAAACGCTTTGTCCAGAAAAATGGACGCCGTTTGTTCGTTTTAAGACATTGCTTCAGCTTGGGTTATATAACTTGAAAAACGGTCAGTCTTATACGCAAAAGGCGAGCAGTGGCGGCCAATACTACCACCATGATGCTGCAAAGGGTTTTCCTGATGGTGCAAAGGGTATATTTTATGGCGGCAGGGAAGCATCTTGGTCTCGAAAAACCCTGCTAAAAATTCTCAATGATAAATTATCGGAGGCAAAATTTATAACCGTCGTCGATATCCATACCGGACTTGGCGATTATGGCACCCATGTGGAGATTTGCAATTTAAAAACACGCAAACAATTTGATATAGCATATGAATGGTATGGCGAAACCTGTCAATCTCCAACGTTTGGAGAGAAGCCATCCGTTTCCACTGGTAATTTCGGTACTTGTGTCGCCGGAATCGATGACGCCTTTCCAGGTAAATTAGTAACGGGATTCACGCTCGAATACGGAACTTTACCGGGTAGAAAGGTTTTAAACGCTGTGCGTGCCGATAATTGGCTTCAGTTTCACGGCGACCCCAGCAGCGACAAGGGGATAGCTATCAAGCAGCAGATTTGTGATGCCTTTTATTGCGACAATATGATTTGGAAAGAATATGTATACAAAACTGGAATCGATGCACTAATGAAAGCATTTAATGGCATTTCCAAAATAGCGGATTAGTGCGTGACATGCACTTTGCAAGGTCAAGTCTTGCAAAATAATATAATTATGCAAGACCTGGCCCCGATCATGTGACCCCGTGTAGTGCTATTGTTGCTCCATGCTGGCTATTTGCTATCTATAAGCCTTGCGCGGGGAAAATGGATTGTTCCCAGCGGGGTGCAATGCACGCACAAGGGGTCAAGTCTTGACATCATTGTTTCACTTCTGCAATGAACAATATCGAGGCGAGGAAAGCGTGATACCAAGACCTGACCCCTGGCGGTTTGAATCGACATACAGCCAACGGCATCCTCTTTCGGTTATGCCTGTGTAAAACGTAAGGCCTGACTCCGTGCTGCCGCAAGATCAGTACGCGCGTCTGGCTGTTGTTCCTGAAGAGCAAGGGCTGGATCGACTCCGCTGCCGGGATCGAGAGGATGGCGATTTCCAAATGGACGGAATTTTTCGCGATTGAGGTTTTCCGCCCTGAACCCGGCGGACGAACTCCAGTCTATCTTCGCGATGTGTCCAGCGCGATGTTTTTCCCTTTTTGTATCGACTTTACGATGGCCGATGCAATTTGCACGTCTTCCGCGCCCTGTGCCGGGGTGTTTTGGAGTTGGTTGTCTCCGCCGTTTACTGCCTGGATAAATGTTTCAGCTTGAAGCGCGAACGGGTCCGGCGCGTTTTCAAAGCGCATGTGCTGCGGCTCCGGTCCTCCGGCGTAGTGTAGCAGTTCTCCTGCACCGAATTCTCCCGGAAGCACTTCCAGCGCGCCGTGGGCGCCGTGTATGTAGAGTCTCCAGTCGGGTGCTTGCGGGTGGTGGATGTAGCTTGCCAGCAGATTGCACAGCACTTGATTGTCGTATTCCAGGCTGGCGATGCAGGTCACTTCTTTTACCATGCCCGGTTTTTGTACGCCCTTGGCATTTGCGCGCGCGGTGATGTTGCGCGGCATCCCGAATATCCAGGTGAGCGGATTGAGGAATGCGTAGGTCATATGGGTGATGGGCATGCCGCCGCTTTCCTCTTGCGCGTAATACCAGGAATCGGGGTTCGCGCCCCAGCAGGCGGTGGCCTGCACCGCGCATATTTCACCGATCTTCCCGCTTTGAATCAGTTGTTTGGCTTGTTTCCACACTGGTTTGTAGCGCGCTTCGAAGCCGCCTTCAACCACCAGGTTGTGCGCTTTTGCCTGTGCGCGGATGCGGTTTAGTTCACGGGTGTTCATGGCCATGCAACTGCCGATGAGGATATGGTGTTTTTGCTCCAGCGCCCATTTCACTATTTGGCTCTGGGCGCGATGCGGCACTGCCGCCAGAATGATGTCCGGGCGGCAATGCTTCAGTTCGGGGTAGTTGTCCGTGCTGAAACCGCAACCCCATTGTGCAGCGAATTGTTTTGCCCTGTCGGCGTTACGCGACGCCACGCCGACCAGTTGTATTTTTTTTGTTTCCAGGAAGGCGCGCGTTCTGATGTGCGCCATCATGCCGACGCCCACCACGGCAAGCTTGAGTTGCGATTTCATCCGTTTTTTTTCCCGGCGTGGCGTTTGAACGGTAATAACTCGCGCTTGATGCTTCCCAGTGCGGCAAGAAAGATCAGCGGCGCGACGGCGGCAATTTTGATGCCCACGCCTACGTCTGGATGCCGTAGCAATATTATGGCGTTGGCCGCAAGCAACATGAGCAAGGCAATAGCTGCGGGGATTCTGTTCCGCTGCATGCGTGTGATATAGATGAATTTCACCGGCAGAAAATGCAGGACGACTACGCCTATCGTAATGACGAGATTGGGCCATTGCCCCAAATCGAGGATGAACAGGTAATAGACGACAAGGTTCCACCAAGCCGGAAATCCGCAGAAATGAAAGTCGCTGGTGACTTGCTCCTTATTGCCGTAATGATAAAGCGAGGCGTACAGGATGGCCGCCACGCAGGGAAAAAGCAGCGGGGGCGGCGCCATTTTCATCTGGTAGAAAACTACGCATGGGGTAACGACAAAATTCACGAAATCCACGACGAAGTCGATCAGGTGTCCGTCTATCTGCGGGAGCACTTCCGTCACGCGGAATTTGCGCGCAAAAGCGCCGTCTATTCCATCGATAAGTGCGGTTAGCACCAGCCAGAAGATGGTGTCATAGGGGTTGCCGGAATATGCCGATTCCAGCGCCTTGAAGCCGACCACCATGCCGCTGGCGGTGAAGATATGCACACACCAGGCCTTTATTTTGCTCGCAGTGTCGGGGTGGGCGTTCATGCGTCGAAAATTCTAACGCTGTGCGGAAGTTAATTCTACTACGGCATCGGTCCACGGCCTTTTATGCGTTTCATAATATTCCAGGGGAGCGTAAACCATGTCCCGAGCGTCGAACACCCAGCCGTGCAATTGCACGGGGTCCCGGCGCGATTGCATGACCGTGCAGACGGTTTCAGGTTCGCCGGGAAAATTTTGCCAGAACAGTTTTTTGCATTCCACGGGGTTGGTCTCTTTCGGCCAGTGGTGTATGGTGGGGTGCTGGATGACGGTATGTTTATTTTTCCATAAACCTCGCGCTATTTCGGCTTTTGCCTGGCGGTCGGCGTATTCCAGCAGGGGGGTCGCCGGTTCCACCCCGAAGGCGGTGATGGCGGCATTGAACGCCAGTTCGTCGCAGAGGTCGTTGGGCCAGTAGACGTAAGCGTCCGCCGGTAGATTGCCCATGTCCCATTTTTCCATGATGCTTATCCACGCGGCCAGCCAGGGCAGGGAGTGTTCATTGGCCATCACGGTTCCGGTATTGTACCTGATCCAGAAATGTTGCTGCGGATTCCTGATGGAAACGAGCGGCGCATTCCAATGCGCGGGCAGCGGTTTCACTATCCGGCATTCCACATCGAGAAACAATACCGTTCCAAAATCCTGCACGCCGCGCTGGATGATGCGCGGATGATTGCACCAGGCCGAGATGAGCGATGGAAAATCCCGCTCTATCTCATACAAATGAAAGTCATATCCCAGCCTGTTGCAGTCCTCCGCCAAGCCTTGCGCCAAGTATTTATAGGCCTGGTTGCACCAGCTGATTACGGTAAATTCCGATTGGCTTTTTTGCGCGGATTTATTCATATGACGGGCTTTATTTCAAAGTATACTTTGCGTGGCAGATTTGTCCGGCGCCCGTCAGCGTTTAAATTCGTTTATCAGGCGTTGATAGCGCTGAAATCCCAGGCTGTTATTGTGTGCCAAATCACCGACGCGCAGGGTGGTAAGCCCCTGATACGAGCTCCAGCGTATGGCGTTGTCGATGTTATCCCAGCCGTGGTCGCTGCTTATCCCGCCGCTTAGCGCGTTTTCTCCCATGATGCCTATCCCGTAGTCGGCGGCGGACTTGCTCACCCAAAACACCAAGTCTTTCGCCTGGGAATAGTTGGGGTATGCGGGTTCGTTATCCATTTCGAGGCAGGTAAAGTGAAGCACCACGCGGTGCTTCGGCACGTTCATGCGTTTCACCATATCGACGATGGGTGCGTAGCCGTGACCCGTGCTATCGCTGAAGATGTCGATGTCGGTCGGGATCAGGCCGGCGGAGATTTCCGCCGAGCGGGGAATCGCCGGGGAGTTCATTTGCCAATGCACCCCTGGGATTTTGATCCCCAATGACACATCGGGAAAGCTGTCGTTCAGGGCTTCAACGGCAAGTTTCAGCATGAATTCGCCATGTTTCACCAATGCATGGTTATACCAGTAGGTAAAGTCTTTGCCGTATTGGATGTTGAGATAATCCTTCAGGCCGAAGAATTCGTCGGCATTGGAGGGCGGGCGTATCTGGCTCCAGTCGGTGAGACTTGAATTCCACGCGGCGTTTACCCGTTCCAGTGTGGCGTATTTGTCCTTGGCGTATTTAGCGAAGTCGGCTATGGCGGCATCGCTATAGGCCTGCAAGTACCCCCGTCCGGGGTAGGAGAAACCGTCGTGAGCGTTATAGGACGGGTAACGCAACTCGCCGCTGGGGCCGGCGCTGATGTTGATTTCTTCGATGTGCGCGGCCTGATCTTTGTAGCGCGCGCTAAAGGCCGCGATGAATTCGACATATTGGCTGCGGGCTTTGTCGTCCGACCATAAGGCGATTACTTCGCTGGAGAGGTTGCCTTTTTCGCTTTTGTATTTGAGCTGGTTGGGATTGTCTGCGCCGAGTTGTTGCCACAACCATTGCGGCAACGGGATGTCGCAATCGTCGCCGACATTGCCGCCGCATTGGTGGAAGGAAAGGATGGGCACCCACTTGAGGCCGGCATCGACGATGGCCTTGCTTATTTTATCGTAATATTCCCAGTTGAATTTTTGATCGCCGTCTTTTTCGACCTTGCCCCACCAAACATCCGTGCTGACGGAAGTAGCGCCTATGGATTTGGCCTTGCGTAGCTGGTCGCCGAATTCATCCCAGTTCTTGACTTCCAGCGGCGCCATCACCGCCGGGCGATTCAGGGGCTGCGCCCAGGCGAGGGGCTGGAACGAAAATACCGCGATAAAAAACAGTGCGAAGAACGACTTTTTCATAAGAAACTCCTTCATTCCGACCATTTGCCATGAAAAGCCCTATGCTTTCGTTCGCATGGGGATATTCGCGCCGCTTGGGATGCATACGGAAAAAACCTTAAGCCATACCTTGCGCCGCCGCCAGGCACATGGACAAATTGCGGCGACGCAAGGCAGGTTTATTCTTTCAGTCTGACTGGCGCTATCTAAGGTCTTGTATTTCTACCTTATAGACATTGCCTATTTGCGTTATATGGGTTACTTTTCCCGCATAGAAATAGGGGTGGATGAAATCGGTCGATTTCTTGTCCTTGAAGGCATAATAGAGCGTGATAGGCTTGCCCTTTAACTGCTGTGTCGTCATGTATCCGACCAGGGCATGTTCGGAGGTGTGCAGGAAATTTTTCCAGCTATGCTGTTTCGGATATTTCAGCACCGGCTTATTGGTTTTGCCGTCAACATAGTGCCATGCTTCCTTATACTTCTGATCTATCATATAGGTGAACCAATAATCATAGGTCTTGACCAGATAGCGCGCATAGGAAGGATCGACAAGGCTGATGGTTGCGGTGGTCTGATCGAGTTCGTCCAGGCTCCACCATTCCTTATCATAATCGAGCACTCCGTTTGCATCGAAGCGTTTTGTCCACGAGCCGGTATAAGGGTCGTATGCAACATCAATTAACCGGATGGCGTTTTCTTTACCGAAGTTAACCAGCGCCATATCGTTCGTGTATTTGCCGATTTGATAAATCAGCCACAAGGTTTTAATGGAATGACCAAAATCCGTATGAGGCTCGCCTATTTTTTTCGTGGCGCTGCTGGTAATTCTACCCCAGAAGAAACCATATTTTTCACTGAAGAATTGCTCCATCATTATTGTGGCAACTTTGTGCAAGTCTTTTTTCCACTCGGTTTGATAGGGTTCCGGCAGTGAAGGCGTCAGCCAGGTCATATAGGCATAGACCTGATCGAGTTGCGCCACCAGTTCCCTTTGCGAGGTTGTATTCTCGTCGCCGCATACTTTACTCTTGGAGTCTTTGTTCACCCATTTCAGGAGTCCGAGTTCCTTGTCGAAGTAGGTTTCGAAAATATAGTTCTTGATTTTAAGGATGTCGGGAAGAACGTCCTCATCTCTGGTCAGGTAGTAGTAAAACCCTATCCCGGAAAGCGCGTAGGCCATATCCTGGCTGGTTCGCTCGGGAGAAGCCGGCCCCCAAACGCCGTTTTCCTTATAGGAATATGCGCCGCCATTTTTATCGATAGCGTTTTTTCTAAAGTAATCGACGCCGGCTTTCATATGATCGAGATATTCTTCCTTACCGGTCATTTGAAAAGCAATGCCATAACCGAACGTCTGCCGTGCATGCACCCTGACGTAATCCTGTTTCGATTGATCCACCAAGCCGCATAAGCCGCCTGCCATGGCCGCTTTGTATTCCGGCGGAAGATTATTAGGGTCAACCAGACTTCCATCGTTGGCGCGATAGGTTGGGAATCCGCCCACCGGGTTCCCCAGCGCAGTTTTCATCGTCCAGAAGGGCAGCAGTTCCTCTTCCATATGCTTGATCCAACGTTGTCCGTCGGGCAAGTCCTTGACGATTTTGTCTATATCGTAGGCGGGTACGGTTGGGGGCGCCGTTGTCCCTGTCGCGGTTTCACCATTCCGAATCCCGAAAGCGGATACGAAACACAATACGATGAAGAAAGCATAAAATCTTTTCATTTGGAACCTCCGGTTTTGAGTTATCCTAGAAAGCTCAGTTGAACGGGCTGGAGTGTGCGGTTTTCCGGGTGCAGGGCAAGGCGCAACGACGAAGAATGGTTGTTCCATTCTCTTCTCTTGTAGTTGCAACGCCGCCATGCGCCCGGAAAACCGTGCAATC
>JBAYVP010000230.1:0-8586 GCA_041674485.1 Sulfuricellaceae bacterium | reverse complement strand
GTCTGACCGTCTCCGATGCAGACTTGGCAGCGATCAAGATCGAACGCAATGAATTTCACGGAGATTGGAATTATTGCATTCGCCCTCGATAAATTGCGCAACTTGTTTTTTTACAGCCCCTAAAGCACCAACAAAATCGCTCCCAACAACATTGCTCGCCAGCAAGCCCAGGTTGCTCACCGTGCCGCCCGTCGCTATGTTGCCGAATAAGCCTACATAACCAGCCGCCGGACGATTGATAGTGAGATTGCTGATGGTGTGGTTCAGCCCGTCAAACGTGCCGGTGAATTGAGTGGTGACATCCCCGATCGGCGCAAAGCCCAAGCCCGCATTCCACCCCGAAGTACCTGACGCATCAACATTCACCGCCAAGCTGTAAGACTTGCCGAGCATCCCGCTGCTGCCCATGCCCTGTACGCCATAAATATCGGCCAGTTGATACGGCGTACCGGTAGTTCCATCGCCGCTCAGCGCGCGGATAAACGTGCCGCCTGCAATTCTGAAATCGGTTGCGGTGAAACTCGGTAGCGTGGCGGCCACTTGATTCCAGGTGCCGCTGTTCAGTGTGAAAGTGCCCGCGCTGACAGTGCCGTTGCCGTTCAAATTGCCGCCCGACGATGCGAGGTTGACGGCGGAAGCGGTCAGGTTGCCGACCGTCATCGCACCTGCGGTGTTATTCGTGAGACCCGCGCCGTTGCTGATCTGCATATTGATCGTGCCGCTGCCAGCATCGAGGGTGGTGCCGCTTGCCATAGTGATGTTCGCCGCACCCGCATCGCGGTAAGCATCGGTCACGCCGTTCGCCAGCGTGTCGTTGGCGGTCAGCACCAGCGCGCCGTTGTCGGTGGTGATATTGGCGTTGACCAGAATGCTGCGCCCGGCCTGCAACGTCAGCGCGCCGCCGTTGCCGCCGGTGTTGTTGGCGATGATCGCATTCGTCACCGTTATGTCGTTGTTCGCCTGCAAGATCAATGCAGAGCCGGTGTTCAATATGGCGGTGATGCTGGCCGGGGTGATGCTGGAATCAAGCGCGGAATTGGCAGCGAAAGTTTGCCCCGTAGCCGGGTCGCTGCTTGGTGGAACCAGCGTGAACAGATACACCGCGCCGCTGGACGAGGCGACGTTGCCGGAGCCATCGTCCCACATAGCCCCCACCGCCAGCTGCGTGCCGGACAGCGACACGGAGGTGCCAAAATAGTCCCACGCCTCCAGCGCGGCCAGATCGTAGTTGCCAGCCCCCGTATAACCCTTGCCGATGATGCCGGACAGCGCAGTCGCGCCAAACGGATTGTTGAACAGATACACCGCGCCGCTGTATGAGGCCACGTTTCCGGAGCCGCCGTCCCCTATAGCCCCAACTGCCAGTTGCGTGCCGGACAGCGACACGGAGCTGCCGAAAAAATCAGACGCCTGCAGCGCGGTCAGGTTGTAGTTACCCGTGCCGGTGTAGCCCCTGCCGATGATGCCGGACAGCGTCGGGGTGGTATAGGGATTGCCGAACAGGTACACCGCGCCGCTGTATGAGGCGACGTTGCCGGAGCCGTCGTCTCCATAAGCCCCCACCGCCAGCTCCGTGCCGGACAGCGACACGGAGCTGCCGAAGTTGTCATCCGCCGCCAGCGCAGTCAGATTGTAGTTACCCGCCCCGGTGTAACCCTTGCCAATGATGCCGGACAGCGTCGGAGTCGTATCGAGATTATTGAACAGATACACCGCGCCGCTGGCCGAAGCCGCGTTGCCGGAGCCGCCGTCATTCATAGCCCCCACCGCCAGTTGCGTGCCGGACAGCGACACGGAGGTGCCGAAATAGTCAGTCATCTCCAGCGCAGCTACATCCAGATTGCCCCCGCCGGTATAACCCTTGCCGATGATGCCGGACAGCGTGGGTGTGCCAAAGGGAGTGTTGAACAGGTACACCGCGCCGCTGGACGAAGCCACGTTGCCTGAACCGTTGTCCCCAACAGCCCCCACCGCCAGTTGCGCGCCGGTCAGCGACACGGAGTAGCCGAAAGTGTCACTCGCCTCCAGCGCGATCAGATCGAAGTTGCCCGCGCCGGTGTAGCCCTTGCCGATGATGCCGGACAGCGTCGGGGTGGTATAGGGAGTGTTGAACAGATACACCGCGCCGCTGGCCGAAGCCACGTTACCGAAACCGTCGTCCTGATAAGCCCCCACCGCCAGTTGCGTGCCGGACAGCGACACGGCGGAACCGAAATAGTCACCCGCCTCCGGAACAACAGACACGTCGAAATTGCCCGCGCCGGTGTAACCCTTGCCGATGGTGCCGTAGAGCGTAGTCGCAGTAAAAGGATCGTTGAACAGATACACTGCGCCGCTGCTTCCTACGGCGTTGCCGGAGCCGCTGTCATTCTCAGCCCCCACCGCCAGTTGCGCGCCGGACAGGGACACGGAGCGACCGAAGGAGTCATACGCCTCCAGCGCGGTCAGGTCGTAGTTGCCCGCCCCGGTGTAACCCTTGCCGATGATGCCGGACAGCGCAGGCGTGGCAAAAGGTGTGTTGAACAGATACACCGCGCCGCTTTCAGGGGTGGCGTTGGTGAAACCATCGTCACCACTAGCCCCCACCGCCAGTTGCGTGCCGGACAGCGACACGGCGGAACCGAAGTAGTCCCACGCCACCAGCGTGGTCAGGTTAAAGTCGCCCGCACCGGCGTAGCCTAGACCGATGATGCCGGACAGCGTAGTCGCGCCAAAAGGATTGTTGAACAGATACACCGCGCCGCTGTCCGTGGCGACATTGGCGAAACCGTCGTCCCCCCAAGCCCCCACCGCCAGTTGCGTGCCGGACAGCGACACGAAGCGGCCGAACTGGTCGCTTGCCGCCAGCGCAGCTGCGTCAAAGTCGCCCGTACCAATGTAGCCCTTGCCGATGGTGCCGGACAGCGTCGGGGTGCCAAAGGGCGTGTTGAACAGATACACCGCGCCGCTGCCTGCGGCGACGTTGCCGAAACCGTCGTCCCCATAAGCCCCCACCGCCAGTTGCGTGCCGAACAGCGACACGGCGGAACCGAAGTTGTCCCACGTCTCCAGCGCGGCCAGGTCAAAGCTGCCCGTACCGGCGTAACCCTTGCCGATGGTGCCGGACAACGCAGGTGTGCCAAAGGGAGTGTTGAACAGATACACCGCGCCGCTCTCCGTGGCGACATTGGCGAAACCGTCGTCCCCATAAGCCCCCACCGCCAGTTGCGTGCCGGACAGGGAAACGGATATGCCGAAGTTGTCATTCGCCGCCAGCGCGATCAGATCGAAGTTGCCCGCGCCGGTGTAACCCTTGCCGATGATGCCGGACAGCGCGGGTGCGGTGTAGGGATTGTTGAACAGATACACCGCGCCGCTGCCTGCGGTGACGTTGCCGGAACCGTCGTCCCCATAAGCTCCCACCGCCAGTTGCGTGCCGGACAGCGACACGGCGGAACCGAAGTAGTCACTCGCCGCCAGGTTATTACCCTTCATCCCCGGCAAATCAATGTAGTTATAGCCCAGCGTCAGGTTGTATTGCACGCTGCCTGCGGTGGCATCCTGTATCACGATGTTCTTGGGGTCCATCAGCACCTGGCCGCCCACGCCTGCGTTGGCGCTGCCACCCCACAATAATTTTTCAGCGGAAGACAGTTCGATAAAACCGCCCGCGCCGTTTTTGCCCTTGGCGGATACATCGGCATACAGCGCCGAGGTCAGGTCTGACCATAAAATCACCGTGCCGCCGTTGCCCTGTTGCGTGGCGTCTGCCGTGATGACGCTACCGGCGGAAATCGCCAGTGTTTCGGCGTTGGGTAGCCCCCTCTCCCCCTGCCCCTCTCCCGCGAGGGGAGAGGGGGACTTGCCGCCCTGATATTCGCCGCCCACGCGGATTTGCCCGCCGCCTGCGGTGCCGCTGGCATCGATCTGCGCGGAAAGCAGTTTGGTGGCTGACGCGCTAATGTCTATATGACCGCCATTCCCGGCAGTGCCTGTGGCAAGATAGGTGGCTGAGGAGGTGATCTGATGTCCGGCAATTTCGCGGATGCTGCCGCCCGTTGCGCCGCTGACATCCAGCGTTGAATGGACGTTGTGCAGTGCTGTAGTCTGGGACTGAATATCTATATTGCCGCCTTGTCCGCTGCCACCCGTGGCGCTCACAAGACCCGCGAGTGATACACCGCCCGCGTCGATGGCGATGTTGCCGCCTTGCGTGCTGCCATCGGCGGCAATCGTGCCACCCAGAGAGACGGCTGCGCCTGACAGGTTGATGCTGCCGCCGCTGGCAAAAGCACCCTCACCCCCAGCCCCTCTGATGGAACTACTAGCCATTCGACTAGGCGGCAAAGCCGCCAAGTCGCTGGTTATCCCGCCTGCGGGCGAGGGGAGAGAAGCGGAAGCATCCAGTGTGCCGGTATTACCCAGCAAACCGCCTTCAAGCACAATTTCGCCACCCTGCATAGTCAATCCGATAGCGCGAATCACGCCGCTGTTGTTGACTACGCGATCCAGTGTGTCTCTGGCTTGACCGGCGGTGAGGGTAACTTGTGTACCTTCGACGTTGCCAGAATTCTCGATGCTGGCGTGCAGTGCCGCATCTTCGACTCTTGCGCGGATCAGGCCGTCGCCGGTGAGGTCGACGGCGACGGTGTTGCCTGCGACGAGGGTGACGGTAGTGGCGATGATCTGCCCGACATTCTGCACGGTGTTGCCGACGAGGGCGACGCTACCCAGCGCATTGATGATTCCCTCGTTGCGGATACTACCTGAGCCGGGGTTGGTGAGCCGGTAGTTGCCCGCCATAAAATCATCGTTGCCGAGGCTCATCGTCGTGGCGAGGATGCCGCCCACATTGACCTGTGCCCCGCGTGCGAACAGCATGCCGTTGGGGTTGGTGAAGAACACCTGACCGTTGGCGTTGAGCTTGCCGTAGATTTCGGAGGCGCTGTTGCCGGTGATGCGGTTCAAAGCCACCGCATTCGCATTGGGTTGGTTGAAATTGACCGTAGCGGAAGCGCCGATGTTGAAGCTCTGCCAGTCGATTGCCGCACGCTGGCTGGATTGTTGGACGGTGAGGACGTTGGCGGCCTGGCTGATGGCTGCGCTGCCTGCCGTGACGTTCCCGCCGGTGGGCAGCGCACCCAAGTCAAGGGCGTGGGCGGGTGCGCTGGTGAGGGCAAATGCAAGCGAAGCTGCAATGAGCTTGCGCCGATAAAGCGATTCCATGAAAGCCGTTCGGCCTGAGCCAGTCGAAGGCCAGTTATTGGTGCCAAATTGTGGTTCGACAGGCTCACCACGAACGGTAGTGGCGCTGCTGCGCTTGCCGCGCCCCTTGGCAATTTCGGAGACCGCCACGAAAGAGTGGGCAATTTCGCTCCAGACAAGACGATAGATGTGGTTCATGGGTTCACCTCTGCAATGATTTCATTCAATTTCGCTCAGAACGTGTTTTAAAAGTGTAGCGAGCAGGCCGAAGTGCAAGCCTGTCCTGAGCAAGGTCGAAGGGGCGCACGGAGCGCAGGAACCGGAATGCACTTGAGTACATGAGGATTCCGAGCACCGCGCAACGCCGCAATTCGGACGCGCAGTAACTTTTAAAACACGTTCTCAGAACGTATAAGCCATGCTGAACCATAGCCTCGGTCTGTCGTTGTCCGTCGGGGCAGGTGCCTCGTTGCCCGCCCAGGCCAGAATCGCCGAAGCAGTCAAGCCACCGAAGACATTCCAGTCAACATTGACGCCAGAATCACTGAGCCGCTTATGGTTGGAGGCGGCGGACAACGGTGTATGGGCCAGGCGCAACCTGGCGTAGTCGGCGAACACGCCCACGGCCAGATTGTTGTATATTTGCCAGCGCAAGTTGAGTTTGGCTTGGCCTCCCGAATCGCCGCTGGCTTCACCGTTGGCATAGCCGGGCAGGGTGAGCGGGCCGCCCAGACTGAGTTTTTCGGAAGAATCGAGATTTTTGTCGGCGAGTTGGTAATTGAGTTGCATTTGCAGGGAAACTTTCGGATGGATGGCCTGCTGGCGCATCAGCGTCAGGTTGGCCTTGTTGAAGCCACCTGCGGTTCCCGGCCCGTCAGGCGGGGCGTCAAACGCCGCGCTGGTTGGCCCAAGTGACAACACGCCGTGACGCCAAGCCAAGTCAATGCGGCTGGAGCCGCCACCCCAAACTTCATCCAGCCAGTCGCCGCTCAGTGTGGCGATCAAACCACGGCTGCGCTTGCCCAAGTCCAAATCAGCGTTAGCGATGCGATCATTGAGTTGGATATGATCCGCACTGATCTGGAAATTGAGATTCGATGCCCGGCTGCGCAGGAAGGGGTAGGCTGCACTCAGGCGCAACGATTTGGCCTGTCCGCTGGCGTTCAGGCTGGCGAAGCTTCCGCCCAGAGAATATTCGGCCAGCGAGGCGGCGGCAGACAGATGCCAGCCATCTCCACCCACCGGCAATTCATAACGCAGGTTATAGCTGGTGAGGTTGCCGGTCTCTGTGGCCATCACGTTAGCACTCAGCCGGTCGCCGAGACTCATCGGGCTGTTGGCGTTCATGCTGAGGCCGATGCGTTTTTCTCCGGTGGAAGGACTGCCGTGGTTGCTGGCATCCAGCCGCCCGGTCACCGGAGCCTCCATCGTCTGTGCCAGGACAATGTCGGTGTTGCCGGGCATCTCTCCGGCCTGGAGATCGAGCACGGCACGTCCACCGGCCAGTTCGTTGATGAGCAGGATCTGGCGCTCGACACTTGCCATCGTAACCGCTTGGCCTTTGGGTATGCGGTCGAGGTATTTGAATACTACATCGGGATTGACCCGGCTTTCTCCTTCGAGACGGGCTTCACCCAGCTTGCCTTCGGTGATCAATATCTCGATGTCGCCGTCTTTGATTTTTTGTGGCGGCAGGTATGCCTGAGCCAGAAAGTAGCCTGCTTCCTTGTAGCGCGCTTCGACGACTTCTACCGCCTGCATGAGTTCGCCGAAATTAAGCGAGCGTTGTGCCCATTGGGCGACAACAGCCTGCAGGGTCTCTTGGCTTAACGCGCTATTGCCGGAGAAGGTAAAGTGGGTGACGTTGACTCTGGCGTCATCTGAGGATGCCGCCGCCGAAGGTGGCCGACTGGGCGCCGGAGCCTGAATCGGCGGGAGTATGTCTGGAGCGGGAAGTTTGGGCTGGTTCAGTTGCTGAGTTTCTTGCAATACGCGACCCGCATCGGGAGCAACTTCGGCAAGAGCGGGTGCGGCTGTTAAGAAAAGCGCGCACCATGCTACTCTGGCCAAAGGCAGCAGCAGCGGGGTACAAACATGCTTTAACCCAGATTGTTTATTTCTCACAATAACCTTTGCACCACCAAAATTCAGTGGAATTATGTTGGTCGCCGGAAAATGCGCACGGCAGATTCAAAAAACAACCGCAACAGATAACCTGGCGTTCAATGCATAGTTTTCGTTTGTGGCGGATTACCGGATCGTGCCGACCGAGGCGAAATACTGATATGGCGAACATAAAATTGAGGGCGCGCCGCTTTTGGCGCGCCCTCTCGAACGCCATAAAGTACGATGCCGATACTTTCATACTGGCGCACATCAATCCATCCCCTGCGCGGGGGTGTTTTCGCGATTATTTGTTGTGGATTGCCGCGCCAGTCAGCTGGCCGGCTTCAGGAGTCTGGGGGACAGTTCTTGGCGGCTGTTGATACCCAGCCGCTGGTAGAGCGCGCGGGTATAGGCGATCGCGGTATTCGGCGTGATGCCGATCCGTTGCGCGACTTCCTTGACTTCCATGCCCTGCGAGAGCAGGAGACAAACCTGCTTTTCCCTCGCCGGCAACGCCTGCACCTCCGGGTTTTGCAGCAACTGCAGCGTCAGAGGAATATAACGGCGAATGGAAACAGTGTACAAATCGGGCGAATTGCCTGCTGCCGCATACATCCGCCAAACGCGCATTACGAAGCGCCCGTAGCGATTGCTCCGCTCGATTACCGGCACCGCACCGGCCTTACCGCCGGCCAGTTTACGCGCTTCACTCACCAGTGCTTTCAACAACGGAGCCGCCCAACGATAGCACGTGTCGGATAGCGTGGTTCCATTCAAGGGCATCCCTATCGCGTTGTGCAGCAGTATCAGCGCTTGGGGGTAGATGTACTCGATAGTGCCATTACCTCCGCAGATTAACAGGCCTTCGCTGCTCTCCGTGTCATTTGCCGCTTCCTGGCTGGCTACCGGCGCGTTCAGGGTATGCGTGAGATAAGGGAGTATTTCTGCTATCCGCCGGATATCGGCGGCAGTGAAATCATTGTCTTGATGACTACGAAAAAATACTATGCAGCCTTGTTTTATTGGCCCGTTCTTGAGGGCGCACCGGATCAGGTAGCGAAAATCGGCCTTGCGGCATATCTCGTTGTACATCTCCGAGGCAAGGAAATTGACGGAGCTGCGATGCATCAGGTCTATCCTGGACGGTCCCCGGAAGAACTTACCGAAAGGTACATAAGAGTTCGTTAATAAATAACTTGTTCAATTTCATGTAATCGAATATCCTTCGATGCATGATAAGAGATTCGTTAATTGGTCAACGTTGGGCGGTAATGCGAGATGCGTTGGACGAGCGCC
>JBAYVP010000229.1:0-8589 GCA_041674485.1 Sulfuricellaceae bacterium | reverse complement strand
GCCTTCGCCGAACTTTGCCTGATGGAGGGCATTCAACTGCGCCGCAACATCGAGCAGCACGGCTGGGATGGCGCGTGGTATCGCCGCGCCTACTTCGACGACGGCACGCCGCTCGGGTCAATTGACAACACGGAATGCCGCATCGATTCGGTCTCGCAAAGTTGGGCGGTGCTCTCGGGGGCCGGTGACGCAAAACGTGCGCGCATCGCCATGAAAGCGCTCGACGAACGGCTGGTGCGCCGCACCCACGCGCTCGTGCAACTTTTCAACCCGCCCTTCGACAACCAGTCCAAACTGGACCCCGGCTACATTCGCGGTTACGTGCCGGGCGTGCGGGAAAACGGCGGACAGTACACCCATGGGGCGGTCTGGGCGGCGATGGCGTTTGCCGCCTTGGGCGATAGCGAGCGCGCCTGGGCGTTGCTGACCATGATTAATCCGGTGAACCATGCGCTATCCGCAGAGGGCGTTTCCATTTACAAAGTGGAACCCTATGTCGCCGCCGCCGACGTTTATGCGGCTGCCCCGCACATCGGACGCGGCGGATGGAGCTGGTACACCGGCTCCGCCGGCTGGATGTACCGGCTGATTTTGGAATCGCTGCTGGGACTCAAGCTGGACGTGGACAAACTACATCTCGCTCCCTGCCTGCCTGCCTGCCGATTGGCCGGCATTCAAGATGCATTATCGCTATCGGGAGACGGTATACCACATCGCCGTCTCGCAAACCCATGCCGGCGACGCCGGGAACCACCGCGTGGCGAGTGTAAAGGTCGATGGCGTCGAGCAGCACGACAAGACGATTCCCCTGGTTGACGACCGGCAGGAGCATTTGGTTGAGGTGGCAGTGCTTGCCCAATAAGCCTAGAAAGCTCAGTTGAACGGGCTGGCGTGTGCGGTTTTCCGGGTGCAGGGCATACCCGACGGCCTTACGGCCTAGACACAAGAGGCGCAACTTTGCTGCATGGTCATTCCATTGCCTTCCCCTTCTTGAGAAGTTGCAACGCCGCCATGCGCCCGGAAAACCGTGCAATCTAGCCCGTAGCCAGCATAACCGTGGTCTGTCCCCTAATTTTGTTCTTATTGATGGGTGCGCGTGCTATGAGCTAAGCACCGATTAGCGTACATGCTTACGTAGTTCACCGGCATAAGAGAAGTTGGGATTCTCTCGCAGAGTGACGTAGATTTCCTCTGGAGTAATGCGATTTTGGGCTTCGGCCAGAACTCTCTGCTTTGATAAATCGTCCGCAGCACAATTCAAGATGAAGGCCACAAATTCAGAACAGAACATTCTTGCTTTCCTACCGGAATCCAATTCTGACCGCTTATTTTCCGTCTTTTCCGGTGTGGATTCAAAAAAACTCTTCGTAGGGTGCCTGCTCGCCGCAGTTCCCCCTATGACAGCAGGAATAAGTCCCGCGTAGGAGTATAGTATTTTTCCGCTTGACGCATAGTGTTGGGCAAGCTGTGCGATTTTAGATGCAAACTGACCATCGTGAGGACGGATAGCGTAGAAGTTGAAATCTGCGTTGTAGCCTGTGCCGAGCGACCGGACTTTACACCCCTCGCCAATGGCTTCGGCAATCTTACCTTCGCCAACATAGATGGCTGCGTGGCCCAGCAACCCTGCTCCAACATATTTGTGATTCGAGCGGTTAGTGACAATTTGCGCGGTATCGATCAGGAGGGATACACTTTCGCCAGGACCGTGCTTTTCGACGTTCTTGACGTTATTCTCGATATCTATCCCCCCTTGCTTGAGCAGTACATCGCCTAGCTTCAGGTCATTCATGCCACCCAGTTGAGGTCCATCCTTAATGATGTCGAAATTCAACCCCCCATTAGAGGCTAGATATGCGCGGGATGTGGCATCTACAGCAAAATTTCCGAGTCCCATCGAAAGTGCTATAGCGATCTTGCCTACATCACCATCTATAGTAGGATGTATCCATGTGCCTTTTTCAGATAACTGCATTATGCGTTTCCTTTGTGAATGTTAAGGATAGGAAATTTAACCATGCTTTTCAAAGTATCCGCGATTGGGGCACTCCCGTCAACCCGAAGCCTTGTCCAATGAGGTATGAGCCTGAAGGGACAACAGCAACAACAGGGGACACAACAACAGAACAACAGGGGGCATAAATAAAGGGGACGCAACCCTTATAAATTAGTCAACTTGATGCAAACATGCAAGTATGGGGGTCAGGCCTTACGTTTTACATTTGAAATCCATTTCGATTGCGCCTGTGTAAAACGTAAGGCCTGACCCCACGCTTGCTGGTCAGAGGGTCAGGTACGACACCAGATAGCGCGTTGTTGCCAGTCCGGTGGAAATCCAAGACGGTCGGCGCGCAGTTTCGGATGGTCCGCCAGTAAAGCAGCCAGCCGGTCGCCCCAATGGGTATCAGGCGACACCACTTTCAGCAGCACTTCAATCGTTACTGCCTGAGCGTAAAAACGGCTTGGGTCAGTCAGTTCGGCAGCGTATTGCTTGGCGATGATCGGCTTGATGGTGTAACTGCGGTTCCACAGACGCTGATGATGGGCGGCCAGGTTTCGGAGATAGACAATGGCGTGGAGCCACGAGGCAAGTACGCTTCCATCGAGTCCAAAGGCCTTGGCAACAGGTTTCTGATGCTCCCGCAGTAGACTTTTGAACACTTGCGACACGGCGCCTAAAGACAGCACCTCAAACGCCATCCACGAAGGCGGCAGTGCTGGATCACCATATTTTTCGTAGTAATGCTGGATAAAGGTCTGGCGCATCGCAGCCTTTGCCGGATCGTGGCCGATGTCCTTCTTCAGCAAACCAATAAACTCGGCATGGTTGTATTTCGGTGCGAATAACGACGCATTCATGTACCAGTGCGGTCCATGGCGCTCGCTCATGGACTGGGACAATTCGGCACGAAAAGCGACCTCAATTCGCTCCAATGCGTCCATTACGGCGAGACGCAATTTCCTGTCAAACACATAGAGGTCGAGAACATCATCGAAACTCACGCCATCCAGAAAGCGGTGCGATCCATCGGCGTTGTAATTGATCTGGAACGGCAGCGAGTAGCCCGCCAAACGGTAGTAACCAACAAAACGCAGGTAGTGCCTGGCGCGCGCTTCGTCGGGTACTGTCAACCCTCGGCTGCGCAACAGCGCGATCTGGGCATCAAGGTCGATAGCAGGCTTGGTGAATTTCATAGGCAATAAAAAACCCGCCGGGGTGCGCTTAAATCAGAGGCGTGGCGGGTGTTGTTGACCGAAGTATATGTCGGGTTGAATTTGAAATCAAGGTTTAGCCTTGTCCAATGAGAAATGAGCCTGCAACGAATAAAGGGGACGCAACCCTTATAAATTAGTCAACTTGATGCAAAAAAAGGGGGCTTACAACCCCAAAAAATCAAATTTATGCAATGGCAGCAAGCCCGCCACGCTCTATAAGAGAAAGAAGTTTTAGAGTTGTGCCGGCGGGCTTCTTTCGCCCAAGCTCCCACTGACTAACCGATGTTGTCGTTACGTTTAGATAATGAGCAAAAACGGTTTGGCTCACTTCCTCGCGTTCGCGCAAGCTTTTAATTTCCTCGGCACTAAAGGCGTGAACCGGAGTCAAGCAGGACTCGTCGAAACGGCGCATCGTTTGTTTGCTGATGACACCGGATTCAAACATGTCGGAAACTGTTTCGTGAATTGCAGCAAGCGCATCACTCTTGTATGTTTTGGCTTTGGTCATTTTATCTCCTTGAAAACGCCGTCATTAATCAGCTTTGCAAGCTGGTCGTCGGAAAGGGCAAAAGTGATTTTTGCCAATTCCTTAAATTCTCGTTCTTCAATCTTGTTGATGTTGTCGCGGTCTTTTTTGGAAAACCCGTAAACGAAAAAAGCCTTGTCACCGTGACAATACAAAATTACTGTTCTGTAGCCGCTTGATTTACCTTCGTTAAGGCGTGCAATTCTTTGCTTGATAACTCCGCCACCGTAATCGACATCAATCCAGCCTCGGCATCTTTTACCGCAGCAATTAGCTTTTCATTGCTTATGCCTTCATCTTTGGCAAATTTTGCAAACCGCTTGTTTTTGAAAATCCGCACGCTTGATCTTTCCGGTTGTCGTATTGCCCGTGTTCAATATATATAACTTGGTTATGTATTTCAAGTGAATTTTGACATGGGGGCGCAGCCATTTTTCCTTGCTGGATATTATCGGCTTGGCTGGATAAGCTCGATTGAAATTGCCTGGAGGAGCCGCAACACCAGGCTAGTCTCAAGTTTTACCGGCAGTCGACACACTCCCCCTGGGAGAAAAGGTTTTGGGGAATACCACAGTGGACATGCCTTCTCATCGGCGCGACAACCAATACACCTGCACCTTCGCGGGAAAGGTGCTGAAACCGTATCAGCGGTTGTCTAAATGGTGCGCATGGTGTAGCCAGCGTAGCCCGGATGGAGCTTGCGGAATCCGGGTCGCCGAAAGGCGAAATAGATGGTCGGGAATACCGCCGCCGTGCGCCCTACCGGGCGCTCCCGGATTCCGCAAGCTTCATCCGGGCTACCTCGCCACGGGTGCGCTTGGGCGCTCGGCATGGAAACAAAAGGACACCCATTTTGATTACATCAGCTCAGCCCGCAAGCCTAAGTGGGTGTCCTTTTGGGACGAGAATGCGTTCTTTGCTGCTTGGGAGACTCACGCATGAACAGCCTGTGCCACCAACTTCACCCCCAGCGCAGAACAGACGCGGCTGATGGTGTCGAAGCGCGGTTGTGCGCCGATCCGCAACGCCCTATACAGTGCCTCACGGGTGATGCCGGATGCCTTGGCGATCTCGTTCATGCCGCGAGCGCGAGCAATATCTCCCAGCGCTGCGGCCAACAAAGAGGGGTCGTTTTCTTCAAGAACGACCGTCAAATATTCGGCCATCGCCTGTTCACTATCGAGATGCTCGGAAAAATCAAAATCGGGCAGATCAGCAATACGGATTTTCTTGGTCATGGCTCATTCCTCAAGGGTTGCCGCAAGTTTCACGGCTTTGGCAATATCGGCGGATTGCGTGGATTTATCACCGCCGCCCAGCATCACAATCAACACAGTCCCGCGCTGAACGTAGTACATACGCCAGCCTGACCCGAAGTGTTCGCGCATCTCGAACACACCCTCACCGACCGGCTTGATATCGCCAAGATTACCCTGAGTCGCCTTACGCAAGCGAGTCAACAAACGGCGATGCGTCAAGCCATCCTTGATGCCAAATAGCCAAGAATTGAATTTGTCGGTGCGTTTGATCGAGTACATAGGCAAACTGTAACCAAACTGTTACACATGGTCAAGCCATTTGACAATCCGCTCACATAGGAATCACGGAATCACGCACCAAGTCGGCGATCTTGCGGATCGAAGGCAACGCGGAAGCCGCGCCCGCGAGACGATGGATAAATGCGCAAATTGTGGCCGCGCAAAGTATACATCGCACCGCGTAGGATGTGCCGAGGAACGAGGCGCATCGTTCGAGAGCCACCGTAGTTGTTCGCGATGGATGCGTTTTGTGCCGGGAGCCGCATCCTACGCGGGCAGGGCTTGTCGAAGCGTGAACGGGCTTAGGCTGAAGAATCTTGCCAATCCGGTTTTTCTTTGAGCATACCCCGGCGCACTTGCTTGACCACGAAATATTGCGCGTATATAGCCAATGTCTATAGCATTTCTTGGAAGAAATATGACAACCAGCACCGTCTTCAATAACAACCGCACCCAAGCGGTACGCCTGCCCGCTGAAATGCGTTTTCCCGACTCAATCAAAAAAGTCGAGGTGCGCTTGTGCGGTCAAGAGCGGATTATTGCGCCTGCGGAATCCACTTGGGATAGTTTTTTTCTTAGCTCAACCACCGTCACCGAGGGTTTTATGGCCGAGCGTGCAAGTCAATCTCAGCCTGCGCGTGAGGGCCTGTAGGTGCGGTAATGCTGAAATTTTTTCTCGATACCAACATCGTCATTTATGTCATCAAACAGCGACCGCTACAGGTGCTGGAAGTATTCAACCGGCATCACGGACGAATGGCGGTTTCATCCATCACGCTGGCCGAACTGGTGCATGGTGCAGAAAAAAGTAGCGATATACCTCGTAACACCGCTGTCGTCGAAGACTTTGTAAGTCGTTTAACGGTGCTACCTTACGACGAAAAGGCCGTGTGGCAATATGGACACATCCGCGCCGCGCTTGAAAAAACGGGACAACCGATAGGAATCAACGATCTGCATATTGCCGCTCATGCACGCAGCAACGGTTTAATTCTGATCACCAATAACCTGCGCGAATTTGAAAGAGTACCGGGGCTGTTGTTGGAAAACTGGGTGGCGGGTCGGCAACAATAGGAAAACCGGGGCTTGTCACCCGTAAGCATAACAGGAGCGGGTCTTTAATACTGCTACCGCTAATTTGTATCTAGGAGTTTGTCGGACTTAAGGTGCCGACCAACATAATTTGTAACATATTGATTCTATGCTTCCATGCAAAATGTTGGTATTGAGTCGTGCAAAAATTCATCAATTATTCAGCTAAAAATACGACATTTTATGACATATGAATAATTTCTGTGTTAATGAATTGCTCGTTGAACAGGATGCATTGTTTTTACAGCGCTTTTAAGCCCGACAAACTCCTAGGTTTTCCATTGTGCAAAGTCAGATCGTCAGTCTTGATCGTGGCCTCACTCCGGGATAGACTCACGCCAATTGTATTGTATCGCTTTGGCGCGTCGTACAATGACCCCGTGCTCTTTTCACACTTCACACTTGAAGGTCAGCGACGCAGACACTTGCCTAACAACATGAATGGGGTGCGTGATGACCACACTAAGCAAAATTGAATCTGAAATAGCGGCACTGCCACCCAATCTGCGGGCGGAGGTGTTGGATTTCGTTCAGTTTGTAAAGCAACGGCATGGCCTGCCAGCCGCGCCTGATGCCGTTGTTGCAGCGCCGGACACGGGCGATTCCGCCTTCTTTCAGGCGCTGCAGGCGGCAGGATTCGTCGGTTGCGTCGAGACCGATGAGCAGCTTGCCACCCTGTACAAAAACCGACTTGATTTCTCCGCCAAGTGCGGTGCCTGCCCATGATTCTGGTGGATACGGGGGCATGGCTGGCATTGGCAGATCGCGGCGATGCTTACCACGCGCGTTGCCGTGAATTTTTCCGGAAAAATCGCGAGCCGCTGATGACAACGTATCCGGTGCTGGTGGAATGTGTGCATCTGATGTTCAGTCGAATCGGGGGTAGTGAAAACACTGGCTTGGATGGAAACGCTGGGGGCGCAGGGAGTGGGCGTTTTTGCCATGGGCGCGGATCATCTTCCCCGGCTCACTGCCTTGATGCGCCAGTACGGCGATTTGCCGATGGACTTGGCGGATGCATCGCTTGTGCTACTAGCAGAAGAAAGCGGCGAGGGGCGCATAGTCAGCACGGATGAGCGCGATTTTCATGCCTACCGCTGGAAGAGCCAGCATCCTTTTCGCAATCTGTTGCTTGAGCAGGGGGGAACCGCAAGACCAAAGGCGCCGGCGTTGATTTTCAGCCATTCTACCCGCCGCTATTATTCAATCGCTTGAGGATACTCTGTGGGGAGTGGTGGCATGGCAAACAACAATGGTGGTTCCCTATTGGGGGCTGTGGACAGCCCGCTGCTTTGCGCGGTTTTTTATCTGGAAACCGTGGTCTGTCCTAGGCTGTCGAAATTTATCATTTTTTGACAAAAAATCAGCACTGGTTTTTGGATTTCTCTCAACTTGCGGACCGGGTCAAATTTTCCCGTTCATGGTTCGACAGGCTCACCACGAACGGGAAAATTTGACCCTGTGCCTCGCACGTATGCTGAGGTTGCACCATGACAACCTGCCTTATTTTTAATCCGTTCGTCCTGAGCCTGTCGAAGGATGAACGGATTAAAAATAAGGTAGGTCGTGACGTTTCTGGGCATATCCAAAAACCGGGAAGCTGAATTTCGATAAAGACGCTGTATTTCGACAGCCTAGGTCTGTCCCCTATTCATGTTTGCTATTCTAGTGAAGGAGTCAATCAAATGAATTGGCAACAACACATTCGCGTTGATCCCGCTATCTGCAAGGGGCGCGCCTGTATTGCCGGCACCCGCATAACGGTCAGCAGCGTGCTCGACAATCTGGCAGAAGGTATGCCGCTCAATGCCATCATCGCCAGCTACCCGCCGCTTACTGTGGACGATGTCCATGCCTGCATGGCTTATGCTGCGGCGTTGGCTCATGAAGAAGTGGTGCTGCTGGCGGCATGAAATTCAAGATCGACCAAAATCTGCCGATTGAAGCGGTCGACTTGCTCGCAGCCGCTGGTCATGATGCCATGACGGTTTATCAGCAATCGTTGGGGGGGGGGCGCCTCCGACGAACGTATCGTTGATGTGTGCAAGAATGAAGGCCGTATTCTGATTGCCGCCGACCTTGATCTGTCGGACATTAGGCTCTAATGCCATAACAAACGACAACAAATTGTCGCTTGTGAAGTTGCGATTTCAGGCAGCGAGGCCGATAGTTTCAAAGGTTTTTTCAAGTTCGCTCCTGAGGTTTATATAGTGTTGG
>JBAYVP010000228.1:0-8597 GCA_041674485.1 Sulfuricellaceae bacterium | reverse complement strand
CCACAAAGCTGCTTTGATGATTCGCCTGCATCTATGCGCTTACCGTTCTAGTTCTAGCCGCCATATTGGGACGCTGGAGCGTCCCATGCGTGCGTTCCCACGCTGGAGCGTGGGAACGATCAATATTTTTTTGGTTCCGGCAATCGTCCGGCTTAGGGGTAGGGTGGATAAGCGAAGCGCATCCACCGAACGGTGTTCCGGAATGTTCAGGTGGATGCGCTTCGCTTATCCACCCTACCTATACTTTGCGCGGTCACAATTAGCATAGCGTGCCGTGGGAGCGCCAATGGACAATCCGGGATTATTCCGAAGCTTTATCGGCCAGCGCCGCGTCTATCAGTTGCGACAAATGCGCGCCGTTCGCGACCGTGTTTTGATCGTTCCCACGCTCCAGCGTGGGAATGCCGCCCCGGACGCTCCAGCGTCGCGTAGCGTTACCCATCCAACCGGCAAAACCACAAAGCTGCTTTGATGATTCGCCTGCATCTATGCGTTTACCGTTCTAGTTCTAGCCGCCATATTGGGACGCTGGAGCGTCCCATGCGTGCGTTCCCACGCTGGAGCGTGGGAACGATCATCCTAAGCCGGACTATTGCCGGAAGCCAACAGGGGCCATGGGAGCGCCAATGGACAATCCGGGATTATTCCGAAGCTTTATCGGCCAGCGCCGCGTCTATCAGTTGCGACAAATGCGCACCGTTTGCGACCGTGTTGTCGTAGAGGAAATGCAATTGGGGGGTGATGCGCAGTTTCATGCGACGCGCCAACTGGGAGCGCAGGAAACCGGCTGCGCTTTGCAGGCCGACCAGCGCCTTGTCCACCTGTTCGGCATCGCCCAGCAGGGTGACATACACCTTGGCATGAGCATAGTCGGGGGTGACATCCACACCGGTGAGCGTCACCATGCCGACGCGCGGGTCCTTTAGCTCAAGCCTGACCAAGTCGGCCAGTTCACGCTGGATTTGCTCGGCGACACGACGAGGACGGGAAAAATCTTTGGGCATACGGTAAAGTCCTGAGTGCTGAGTGCTGAGTCCCAAGCCCCGCGCTTTTCACTCAGCACTCGGAACTCAGCACTCAGCACTTCGTCTCTTATAGCGAACGTGCCACTTCGACCATTTCGAATATTTCGAGTTGATCGTTCACCTCGATGTCGTTGAAATTTTTCAGCGACAGGCCGCATTCGAAGCCGGATTTGACTTCCTTGACATCGTCCTTGAAGCGTTTAAGCGAGTCCAGTTCGCCGGTGTGTATCACCACGTGGTTGCGCAGTAAACGCACTTGCGAACCGCGCTTCACCGTGCCGTCCAGCACGTAACAGCCTGCCACCGCGCCCACCTTGGAAATGCGGTACACTTGGCGGATTTCCACCAGCCCGATGATGTTTTCCTTCAGCGAAGGCGCGAGCATCCCGGAGAGTGCTGCCTTCACGTCGTCCACGGCTTCGTAGATGATGGTGTAATACCGCACCTGCACCCCGGTCGCATCGATCAGTTTGCGCGCGGTGGGGTCGGCGCGCGTGTTGAAGCCGATCACCACCGCCTTGGAAGCCAGCGCCAGGTTGACGTCCGACTCGGTGATGGCGCCCACGCCGCTGTGGATGATGTTGACTTTCACCTCGGCGGTGGAAAGCTTCTGCAAGGATTGCGCCAGCGCCTCGTAGGAACCCTGCACGTCGGTCTTGATGATCAGCGGCAGTGCTTGGACTTCGCCTTCCGCCATTTGCTCGAACATGTTTTCCAGTTTGGCGGCCTGTTGCTTGGCCAGTTTCACGTCGCGGAACTTGCCCTGGCGGAACAATGCGATCTCGCGCGCCTTGCGCTCGTCGGCCAGGCCTATCACGTCTTCGCCGGCCATCGGCACATCGGACAAGCCCTGAATTTCCACCGGAATGGAGGGTCCCGCTTCTTTCACCGCAACGCCGTTCTCGTCCAGCATAGCGCGTATCCGGCCATATGCCGCGCCGGCCAGCAACATGTCGCCCTGACGCAGGGTGCCGGATTGCACCAGAATGGTCGCCACCGGCCCACGCCCCTTGTCGAGGCGCGCTTCAATCACCAGCCCCTTGGCCGGCGTGGTGCGCGCCGCTTTCAGTTCCAGCACTTCGGACTGCAACAGCACGCTTTCCAGCAGCGAGTCTATGCCCAGCCCGCTTTTCGCGGAAACTTCGACGAACATGGTGTCGCCGCCCCAATCGTCGGGCACCACACCTTGCGCCACCAGTTCCTGGCGTATGCGCTCCGGGTTGGCGTCCGGCTTATCGACCTTGGTCACCGCCACCACGAGCGGCACGTTGGCCGCCTTGGCGTGATGAATTGCCTCTATGGTTTGCGGCATCACGCCGTCGTCGGCGGCCACCACCAAGATCACCACGTCGGTGGCCTTGGCGCCGCGCGCGCGCATTGCCGTGAACGCCTCGTGACCTGGCGTGTCGAGGAAAGTCACCATGCCGCGCGGCGTTTCCACATGGTACGCGCCGATGTGCTGGGTAATGCCGCCCGCTTCGCCATGCGCCACGCGGGTGCGGCGGATGTAGTCAAGCAGCGAGGTCTTGCCGTGGTCGACGTGCCCCATCACCGTAACCACCGGCGCGCGCGGCAGCAGTTCGACTTCCTTGTGTTCGCCGGCTATGTCGAGGAAGGCGTCCGGTTCGTCCAGCTTGGCCGGGCGGGCGATGTGCCCCATTTCCTCGACCACGATCATCGCGGTTTCCTGATCGACCACCTGGTTGATCGTCACCATGCTGCCCATTTTCATCATCACTTTGATCACGGCAGCCGCCTTGACCGACATCTTGTGCGCCAGATCGGCGACGGAGATGGTTTCCGGCACCAGCACCTCGCGCACGACCGGCTCGGTCGGCAACGCGAAACCGTGCTGCTGCTCGTCGGTCGCCTTGTGATGATGCGGCTTGTCCTTGCGTCCGCGCCACGAGCTGGCGGGGCCGGGGCTGGTCGCGCCGCGCGTCTTGGGCGCGTTGCGTTTCTTCTGCGCCTCGTCGGCCCAGGCCTCTTTTTTCTTGGCGGGTTTCTTGTCGGCCTTGGCGCTCTCGCCCGGCTTGGCTGCCGGTTTGTGCAAAGTGCCGGCGCCCGCGGCGGCGGGCGCCGCAGGCGGCTGCGCGGCGGCTTCCGTCTTGGCTTTGCCCTTGGGTTGCGGGGCGGTGACCGGTGCGGCGGGCGGTTGTGGCGGTTTCGCGCTCGCGCCGGCCTTTGCGCCGCGCTGCTCGTTGCGTTCTTTCTCCAACTCCAGCTTGGCTTTCACTTCGGCGGCTTGGCGCGCCATTAATGCGGACTGGCGGCGCGCTTCTTCATTGCGTTTGGCGATCTGCTCCTCGCTCAGCACGCTGGGCGCCACCCTGACCGGCGGCGCAGGCGGGGGAGCGGCAGGCGCCGCTTTGGGCGGCGGCGCTACGACCTCGGGGACGACCGGCGGCGTCGGTGCTTTCGGCGCCGTGGGCGCTGGTTGCGGCGCGACCGGCTCCACGCTGGGCGCTTCAGACGTCACGGGAGGGGCGACCGGCTCCGGCTTGGCGGCTTCCGCTTCCTTGGTTTCCGGCGGCGCGACCGGCTCGGCTGCGTCGCGCTTTACGAATGTCCGTTTCTTGCGCACTTCGACCTGTATCGTGCGGGGTCTGCCGGTGCTGTCCGATTTCTTGATTTCAGTCGTCTGCTTGCGCGTCAGGGTGATCTTTCCCTTCGGCTCCTGCTCGCCGTGCGAGCGGCGCAGATATTCCAACAGCAGAGTCTTGTCCTGTTCGGTCAAAACATCATTGGCCGATTGCTTGCGAACCCCGGCTGCGCCCAATTGCTCGATCAGCAATGACGGCTGTAAATTCAATTCGCTGGCGAATTGCGCTACGCTTAACTGACCCATTTCGGCCTCCTATCCATCTGATTAGGCAAACCACGGCGCGCGCGCAGTCATAATCAACTGCTTGGCGCGCTCATCATCCATCCCGGTCATTTCCACCAGGTCGTCCACCGCCAGATCCGCCAAATCGTCCATTTCCACCACACCTTTGGATGCCAGTACGCGGGCGGTGGCATTATCCATGCCTTCCATGTGGAGCAACTCGTCGGACACATTTTCTATCTTCTCTTCGCTGGCTATCGCTTCCGT
The DNA here is from genome assembly GCA_041674485.1 of Sulfuricellaceae bacterium. Taxonomy (GTDB): domain Bacteria; phylum Pseudomonadota; class Gammaproteobacteria; order Burkholderiales; family Sulfuricellaceae; genus JAGXQV01. The sequence continues at coordinate 4,478 of JBAYVP010000228.1, read as the reverse complement.
GAGCAAGGCATTGCGCGCCCGGCTGCGCAGTTCGTTCACGGTGTCTTCGTCGAAAGACTCGATTTCGAGCATTTCCGCCAACGGCACGTAGGCCACTTCCTCCAGCGTGCTGAATCCTTCCTGCACCAGGATTTCCGCCACTTCCTGATCCACGTCCAGCTTTTGCATGAACAGGCTGCAAATCTCGCTGGATTCTTCTTCGCTCTTGCGCTGTGCGTCTTCCTCGGTCAGGATGTTCAGCTTCCAGCCGGTCAATTCACTCGCCAGCCGGACATTCTGACCGCTACGGCCAATCGCCTGGGCCAGCATGTCCTCGTTCACCACCACATCCATGCAGTGCGATTCTTCATCCACTACGATACTGCTGATTTCGGCGGGCGCCAAGGCGTTGATTACGAACTGGGCGGGGTCCGACGACCACAGCACGATATCCACTTTCTCGCCGGCCAATTCCCCGGTGACGGCTTGCACCCTGGAGCCGCGCATACCGACGCAAGTGCCGATAGGGTCGATGCGCTGGTCGTTGGATTTCACCGCGATTTTCGAACGCATGCCGGGGTCGCGCGCCGCAGCCTTGATTTCCAGCATCCCTTCCTCAATTTCCGGCACTTCCAGCTCGAACAGTTTGACCAGGAATTCGGGGGAAACGCGCGACAAGATCAACTGCGGGCCGCGCACGCTACGGTCCACCTTCGCCAGGAAGGCGCGCACGCGGTCGCCCACGCGCAAATTTTCCTTAGGGATCATCTGGTCGCGCGGCAGCAGGGCTTCGATCCGTCCCGATTCGATAATCGCGCTGCCGCGATCCATGCGCTTCACCACCCCGGTCACCAGATGCTCGCTGCGGTCGAGAAAATCGGTGAGTATCTGCTCGCGCTCCGCTTCGCGGATTTTCTGCAAAATCACCTGCTTCGCCGCCTGTGCGCCGATCCTGCCGAATTCGACCGGTTCCAACGGTTCTTCGATATAGTCGTCAAGCTTAAGCGCGGCATCGCGTTCGTGTGCTTGATCCATTGTTAACTGGTAGCCGGGAAACTCGACGGCATCGTCCGCCACCACTTGCCAGCGGCGGAACGTTTCATATTCACCGCTATCGCGATCCACGCTCACGCGCACATCGACTTCCTCGTTGAACCGTTTTTTGGTAGCGGAAGCCAAAGCCAGTTCGAGCGCGCCAAAAATGACCTCTTTCGGGACATTTTTTTCCCGCGCCATCACATCCACTACCAGCAAAATTTCACGACTCATACTACCTCCGACTAGAAACTTGGCGCCAAACGCGCCTTATCCAGGTTGGCCAACTCCAGCGCCAGCAGCGCGCCGTCCACTTCCAGGCTCAGCACTCCGCGCTCGGCGCCCCGCAGCACACCAACAAAATTCTTTCGACCGTTCAGGGGCGTCCGCAATTTGAGTTGCACCTTTTCGCCGCTGAAGCGCTGAAAATCCGCTTCTTTTTTCAACGGCCTATCCAGGCCGGGCGACGAAACTTCCAGATGGTCGTAATCGAAATCCAGCTCGACCGCCAACAAGCGGCTCACCTGGTTGCTCACCAGCACGCAGTCGTCCACCGTCACCCCGCCCGGTTTGTCGATGAAAATCCGCAACAGCCGGCCACGATTGGACATTTCCAGATCGACCAATTCGTAACCCAGCCCGACTATCGTCGGTTCAAGCACCCCATACAAATCCATACGGCACCACAAATAAAAAATGGGCTGCAAAAGCCCATCAGAAAAATCCTGCTTATTGTAGCAGAAAAAGCTATGTAAAACCAGAGGCTAGACTAGAGGCTAGAGGCTAGTAGATAGGGCGCTACGCGCCGGGTTTTTACTAGCCTCTAGTCCCTAGTCCCTAGCCTCTCAAATTCTCACCTGTCATTCTTTTCCAACTGTTCTTTCTTGATTACGATTTCGGCTTTCTGCTTCAGACTGGCAACGTAGGCCGTATGATATTCCTGCATCGTCAATTGGCGCAGGCGCTCGGTGTAGGATTTTTTCTTGGCGTCATCCAGATTGCCGGGTTCCACTACGCGATTCACCTTGATCACCATATATCCCCCCTTGGGGTCGGCAACACCGGTGTAGACCGGCAGCTTGCGCGCATCGGCCTTGAATATTTCCCCCACTGCAACTTGTCCCAGGGAGGCCGCTGCGGCCTGACGCGAAATCGAAATCGGTGCGCTCCATTTCAAATCCGCGGCATCCTTGCCCAGCCGCAATTGCTCCAGCGCCTCCTTACCCCGCTTGACCGCCTGTGTATTGGCCAGTTCGCGCTGCAAACGGGCGCCCAGCTCCACGCTCAGCCCCTCAAGCAATTTATAGCTGGACGGCTTGAATTCCACCACCCGCGCCGAAACCAGCGTATTGGGACTCACTTCGAGTGCTTCGGTGTTGCGCTTGAGTTTCAGGCTTTCATCGGAAAACACCGCTTGCAACAACTTGCCGTTGTTGAGCAGCGCAACATCGCCGCTGCCCTTCTTGTCTATCCAGGAACTGGTCTGGATTTTCAGCTTGAGCGCCTCTGCCGCCGGCTTGAGGCTGTCCGACTGCTCATACACCGCGTTGCTGAACCCTTCCGCCACCTCCGCGAAGCGCTTGCCGGCCTTCTGCTTTTTCAATGCCAGCGCGATTTCCTCGCCGGCCTCAGCCAGAGTGCGCAATTTGCCGGGTTTCACGGCGGACAGCTTGATTACATGGAAACCGAAATCGGATTGCACCGGCTCGCTGATCTCGCCGACTGCCATCTTGAACACCGCATCTTCGAACGGCTTGACCATAGCACCTCGGGCAAAAAAGCCCAGATCGCCGCCATTGGTCGCCGAACCCGTATCCTGCGAGAGCTTTTTAGCCAATTCGGCAAAATTGCCGGGCGCCTGCTTCGCCTCCTTAGCGATTTTTTCCGCTTTCTCGCGCGTCGCAGCTATTTCCGCAGCGCTTGCCTTGGCCGATGCATTGATCAGGATATGGCTCGCCTGGCGTTGCTCCTGTTCCTGGAACTGTGCGGGATGCTCGTCGTAATATTTCTTGACTTCCTCATCCGTCACGGTTACTTGCTGCATCAGCTCATCCGCCGACAACACCACGTATTCGAGCCGGGCCTGTTCCGGCACGCGGAATTCCTCCTTGTGCTTGTCATAGTAAGCCTTGATGTCATCGGGACTGACCTTGATTTGCGGCATGAACTGCTCGGGAGACACCAGCGCCTGGGTAATCTCGCGCTGCATTTCGTTAATATGGATATAACGCTGCGTCGCGACATGGGAAATCAGCGTCGAATCGATCAAGCTATTGCTCAAGCGCTCGGTCATCAAACTTTGGCGCAGACGCGACTCGAACATCGCCGGCGTCATACTCTGGTTGCGCAGCAACGCTTCATAGCGCGTCTGGGAAAACTTGCCGCCTTCCTGGAACTCCGGGACTTCCGCAATCAACTTGACCAGCAACTCGTCGGGCGCCACCACCCCTGCCTTGACCGCGCTGCTGTCCATCAAGCGCCGCTCAATCAGATTATCCAGGATAGCCATTCGAGTTTCCGGTTTTTCCAGTATGGACGGATCGAACGACGCCCCCATGGCGCGGCGCATGCGCTCGTTCTGCTCTTTCAACGCCTGGTTGAATTCCTGCTTGGAAATGTTTTGCCCGTTCACCTTCGCGACAATCGCCCCTTCGCCGCCGTTGCGCAAATAGGAATCCACCCCCCACAATGCAAAGGGAACGGTAATCAGCGCCAGAATGACTTTGGCGAACCAACCCTGGGCACGCTCTCGAATAACGTCTAACATAATCGCAGTTCATCCGTAATTGGGTTGCCGGCGCCACACCCCGAAAGGCGGAGCACACACTGCAACCTTATGCGCCTTATGCAGGCACAACGACATCCGGGCTAACCCCCAAATGTACACAATAAAAAAGGGCGAACCCAAGTTCGCCCCTAAATACTTTGTGCGGCCACAAATTGCGCATTTATCCAACGTCTCGCGGGCGCGCTGCTGCGTTGCAAATTGCTTGTGTGGAACGACCACACGGCGCAATTTGCGCAGCAATCGCATCCCGCGAGACGCTGGCTAAATCCGCAATTTGTAGCCGCGCAAAGTATATCTGGCGGAGTGGACGGGACTCGAACCCGCGACCCCCGGCGTGACAGGCCGGTATTCTAACCAACTGAACTACCACTCCTGGTAACCAACAAAATAAAACCCGGTGAATGCCGACGGAGCAAATTGCCTGCATTCGCGCCGAAACCAAGGCGAAACCCCGTATTTCGGCATTTCCATCATACCGGATAAAATCCAGCGCACCCAACACGGACGCACTATACCTGTGAGCCCATAAAATGGCAACTGTCGTTGTAGAGAATGTAGAGAACAAATAAACTGTCCGGACTTGTAGCAAATAAACTGTCCGGTTTTACGATGTGCCTGAGGAGGTGCGGAATGAAGCCGACAGAGTTGTTACAGGAGATACGGAAGATGCGTTTTG
>JBAYVP010000227.1:0-8629 GCA_041674485.1 Sulfuricellaceae bacterium | reverse complement strand
TTGCCAAGGTATATAACATGGCGGTTCTAAACAGCTTTGTCATGTATTTTGCGTTCACCCGTTTGGTGAGAGCGCTACGGGCTGGATTGCACGGTTTTCCGGGCGCATGGCTGCGTTGCAACTACAAGAGAAGGCAATGGAACAACCATTGCGCGTCGTTGCGCCTTGCCCTGCACCCGGAAAACCGCACACTCCAGCCCGTTCAACGGAGGTTTCTAGGTTGAAGAATCTTACCAATTCAGGTATTCGGTTGTGGCTTTAGGCCAGCTCCACCGTCATTTCCTTTTCCGGCTGCTTTAGAAAAAATCGTATTGACTGATATCTACCACGCCTTGCATAACGGGGTCGTTATCTGGGCTTCGAACCGACTTTTTCTCGTGAACCCAATCGAAAAATGGCCAAAAACGGGCGCTGTTCCGGGCGATTCCATATTGCGCCAGGATGTTGCTCCAATCCTTCTCGGAGGTTATCTTTTTCAGGCTGGAAACAAAGGCATCCGTTTTATCTGCGGGAATTTCCAAAAATACGTTCGGATAAGCGCCCACAAATCCCCGGTAAAGGGAGATGTCATCGAGCGCGGGGTCTCGTGCGATGGCTTCCAACAAAAGCGAGTCGTGTGATTCGTAATTCTTGTTCGCGATCAGGGTATACGCCCAATCGCCGCTTCCGTCGTTCGAGACGATTTTCATGTAAACAATACTGGGGATAAATTTCGGGAACGCCGCATTGTTTTTTGCCTTGCTTATCCCCGTCAAACTGAGCAAAGGTTGCTCCCATTTAACCCGATTTGCCGGAATGCCCTTGTCGTTATATGTTTTTTGAGAAACAGTGTTCAGCCGGGTTTTTATTTTGCCGACAAGATAATGAATTGCATCATCCGCCGATGTATCGGGTATGCCGGGTTCCCCGGTTTGCCTTGGTGGGAGCGTTGGAGCTTGCGACCCGTCGGACATGGGTAGGACGCTGAGCAAAGGAAAGAACATTTCTTCCTTGATTCGCCCCAATCCGCGCGTAAAACGATCACGGATTTGCTCCCGGAATTGTAGCGGCAGAAAAGAAATAGCGAGGTCTTCCGCCTCCATCCGGACATAGCTCATGATGCGCCAAGTCCCCAGTTTCAAGGCGATTGAGCCGGTGGCTTGGAAATTCGCCACGAGATCGTAGTAAAGCATTTCGTAATTGGCGTAATTCAAGACCCATATGTTTTCAGGAACCCCGCCTTCAGGTCCGAATTGCACCGTGGCGGAACGTCCGTGCCGCAACAGGTTCAGCCATGCGGAAGGATTGACGCCGTCAGGTTGCGCAGAATCGCCCGAGCCATCCCAGAGATCGTCCACGGCAAGTCCTTTCTTGTTGTTCTCCGCCAACCACACCCGCAGTTCACGCTCAAATGCATCGCGGTAATTTTGATAACCGTCTTTCGTCTGAACAAAATATCCTGCAATTGATTCCGCCTCATGTATATCCCGGTCGAATCTTTTAATGCGCCGGGAAATCGCCTTGAAGAAATCAGCAGCTTTTAGAGCAGCGGTTTTTTTTGCATCTTCTTCAGGCTTCCAGCGACCGATATCGAACATTTTCCAATCCGGTTGGCCGAGTTTCGGTTTGATGACGGAAATATCGGACTCCGGCTTTAAAAACCAAACCCAGAAGTGGTCGCGTATTGCATACGTAGCCCCCGAGCCGATGCAAACGGAGCCTTGAACCATCGCGCCGATAATGGCCTCCGCATTTTCCATCATGAACCTCGACCGGATTTCAGTGGGGATGAGGGCAAAATACTCAAAGGGATTGCTGCCGTCATACTTTGGCGGGGGAATCTTGGCGACGCCCCACGAGGTTTTGAGAAACTGCGCTTTCAGCCGCTCCAGCCTGGCGTTGTTGATCCGCCAGAGTGTCATTTTCTTTTGCACCAGCGTACTCTCCACTTTCTGCAAGCGGTAATAAAATGCATTGACGCCCGGCGGCTGGTAGGCAAACTGAGTCAGGATTTCATGAATTTCACCGGTTCTGGTAGTCGAGCGCACCAGCCGGTAATATTCACCGGGGCTTTCTTCGATATGGATCAGCGCGGTATAAACATGCTCGAAAATATATCGAGCGGTATGCTGTGCCTTGGTCGAGTCCTGATTGAAAAAATCCTCCCATTTCGCCACGGCATCGGGATTGAACTGGGCGCCGAGAATCCGTCCGGCAGACGACGATGGTCCCTTTGCGCCATCTTTCAGCCACTGAAAAAGCACCGCCAGTTCCTGATCTTCTATTCTGGGAAACGCCAGAGGCATACCGGCGTTAGGGTATTGTTGGAAAAAATCATCGACTCTCAGCACGTTCCACGGGTTATTTTTGCGACCGTTAAAGTTTTCCTCATATTGCCGGTCCGTCGCGACACACTGGGGTTGTTGCTTGTCGATCAAGTCGCTGATCAGCGGCTTGAGTCCATCGACATCGAAACCAGGCCAGTTGCGGGCGGGACTCTCGGGGACATTATTCTCTGCCCCCTTTTTCAGGAATTTAAAAAACAACGACTTATCCCAGGAAATAGGTTGATTGTCCGCGCCTTGCTCCAAATCTGTTGCTATTACCGGCAAGAAACCCAACGCTCTCCATTTTTTCAAATCATATACGTCATTCATCTCCGTTGGTTTTGTAGGGGCTATTCTTTTGGCACTGTAAATGGGAATCGGGTTGTACCCTCGGTGAACTCCCTTATATGACTGCATATTTAACTGGCATGCCGCTTCATAACATCCATGACACGTAACACAACGCTTGGCAAATATCGGCTGTACGTTATCCAGATAAAAATCATGCGATCCGGCCTGGCTCTTTCCTTGCCAACCGTAAATCCGGTTTCCTGATTCATACATGGCCGATTTCTTGAAGGGTGAAAGCGGCGCTGCCACGGATGCCTCTGAAAGAGAAGGCGTTTGCGCATTAGAGGATTGTACCTTTGTCGGAGTTTTGCCGCATCCAATCACAGCAACACATAAAAGTAGTGCAATAACAAAATGCTTCATATCTTCCCCGAGAGCTATGACGTTGATGAGGCTGTTCCACGCAAGCAATTTGCAACGCGAAAGTCGCGCCCGCTGGGGGCAATCCAACCGGACCATTTCCCCCGATAATGCACAAATTGTGGTCGCGCAAAGTTATAGAGGCCAGAGTACAAAAAACGACAGGATTCTACGCGAAGACGCAGAGGACGCGGAAGTAACAACTAGCCCGGATATTTCATACCCAAAGGGCACAAGTAAATTCGCGCGATGAAAAGCGCAGGATTTTGCGAGCTTTCGCCTAGGAGTTTGTCGGACTTAAGGTGTCGACTAATGAAGAATCTTGCTAATCAGCAAAAAATAATGTCGGTCGGGACGTTTCTTGGCAAGCCCAAAAAACCGGGAAGCCAGGATAAATTTGTTCTCGGGCAAGCGTAGGGTGGATAAGCGTAGCGCATCCACCGAATCGGCGTAGTAAAGGTGGATGCGCTACGCTTATCCACCCTACGACTTTTCCGAGATTCATGAATGCTGGTTTTCATCATGAATTTCCGAGAACAAATTTACCCTGACCGGGAAGCTGAAATTCGATAAAAGCGCCGTATTTCGACCGCCTGATGTCATGCCCCGATCTTTGCATTTCAATTTGAAATTCGGCGGTTTATGCCGCAGGCGGGGGAGTCGGCAGCAGCCTATTTCATGGCGCCGTCTGCTGTTTCTTCCAGTAGTCGGCGAATGTGCCGTTTTTGTAGCTTCCTTCCACCACGTAATGTCCGAGCGCGAGGAATTCCCTGGCGCCGCCTTTGGTGACGCCGGTAAAGCGTGCGGTCGGTTTGCCGTCGATGTCGAAGAACTGGAATGTCGGAGAGGTTTTTATTTGGTAGGCTGCGGAGAACTGCTTTTCCAGGACGGATTTGCCGTTGAAATCCACTAGCGGGGTGTCGCCCTTGATGTCGAAGGCGAAGCTGACAAAATGCTTGCGGTAATAATCCTGCACATCGCGCCGACTCAGAACGTTATCGCGCATCGCCTGGCAATAGGGGCAGTTGTCCATCTCGAACATGATCAATATCCCTTTCTTGCCGGCTTTTTTGGCGCTGGCCAGCTCGCTCTTGAGATCGCCGAAGCTTTGGTTGAAAAAATAAGTGTCCGGGCTGCGGTTCCCGGCCAGCGCACCGCTGGTCAACAACAGCAGAATGAGAGGCAGCAGGCGTTGCAACATCGTGTTTCCTTTATATTATAATGGTGAGGGGGTAGGCGTGAGGGGTGAGGGGTGAGGCGTAAGGGGTGAGGGGTGAGTGAGGGATAATGGATAACGGGTGAGGGGGGTAAGGGGTGAGATGAGAACCACCCTCTCACCTTACCCACCCCTCACCCCTCACCCCTCCCGCCTAACGCCTCACCCCTCCCGCAATATAACTTTCCACCGCTTTTCCGGTCAATGCGCCGACGTGCCGCGCCACCAGCTTGCCTTGCGGGTTGTACAGATAGGTGGACGGCAGGCCGTCGATTGCGCCGACTTGCGCGGCGAGCTTGTTGTTGCCCAGGACGATGGGGTAGGAGATGAAATAATCGTCGGCGAAACGGATGACCTCTTGCGGATTTTTGTAGTCCATCGCCACGCCTATCACCACCAGGTCTTTGTCCTTGTGTTTGTCGTGCAGCGCGACAAGGTCGGGGATTTCATCCAGGCAGGGCGGGCACCAGGTCGCCCAGAAATTGACTAGCACCCATTTGCCGCGCAAGTCTGCGAGGGTGTGGGTTTTGCCCTGAGTGTCCGGGAAGCTGAAATGTTCGGCATGGCCGCTCATAGAAACCAGCAGCAACAACCCTGGGAGCAGCAGACGCACGGGGTTATGCCTAGCGCGGATGACATAGCGGCTGCGCCACAACGCGCCTTCGAACAGGCGATTTAACAATTTCAGCATCGTGTGTTTCTCCTTCAATTGATGTGTTAGCGACGACATTTGAGGGACTAGCGGGTGGCGGCGCTACGCGCCGGGATTTTTTACCAGCCCCTAGCCTCTAGCCCCTAACCCCTAACCCCAGTCCAGCCCCCAATTTTTTCAAAGAGATATTTTACAAATCGAATAATTCTTTCTAGAATTGAATGCACCCTCACCCCTGCCCGCTCGCGGGAGAGGGGGACGAAGTCTCGCATTGCGAGTTTTACTTTATCGACAAACAATGGATTAGCCAACTCATGTCGCTCAACCTTTCCGTCCCCGCTCCAGCGCAGCAAGCGAATATACCCGTAGAGACACGGGTCGATCAAGTCAGTTCCTGGCTGGGGCAGCTTTCCAGCGGCTATGTCGCCGAAACGGCAAGCGAAATGTACAAAGCTTTGGCGGCGCTCAACCGCTACCCGATGGACGCCGCCTCGCGCATGGAACTGCTGGAAGCCTATCGCGCCGCCATCGACAACCTGCTGCCGGCGATGAAAACGCAATTCGTCATCGTCCCCTTGCCGTTGCCGGAGAAAAACCGGCGCGTCGCCGAACTAAACCGGCAGCTTTATGTCGAATTGGGATACGGCTACAAAATCGTCTTGCTGGAAAGCATCAAGCATCCTTCGGCGCTCACCGTGCAGCGCGCCATTTCCAGCCTGGGTCAGGTTCTCGCGATCTGCTATGAGACCTACGCGCCGGCGCCGGCGGGGGTGTGGTCGGAAATTCACCAGCTTTATCGCTTCGCGGCGCAACACGGGCTGCTCGATAAATCCGTGGAGGAAGGCGCTTTAACCGTCAGCGCCGGTTTTTCCTATAAACAGGCGCTACTGCTGGCGGTGGCCGATCCTTACCATTTGATGCAAGGCGAAGTCATACGCATCCTGGATTACATCGGGCGCTTCGCCCAGCTCACGCAACTCCAGACGGAGGCGCAAATCGGCGATGCCGGCGGCTTGTTCCTGGTGCGGCTGGATAGCGACGCGCCCCCCAAGGTGTTGCCCAAGACCTTGAACCGGGTGGATGGCGAAACCGCCGTGCTGTTCAACACGCTGGGCCTGGCGGCGCAATTGTCGCAGCAATTGGGCGGGCTGGAAGCCGGCATATTCCCCATCGACCTGCTGCTGCCCGACGCCGCCCGCGAACAACCTTATCGCAACCTGATGCGGCGCTTGCTGAAGCATTGGGGCGTTTCGGCAAAACGTCATTTCAATCGCAAGCACTACCATGCCAGTGTGGACATATGCGTCGGCATACGCGCCATCCACTATTTCCTGTATGGGGAGCAGGTTTACGGCGCCGCTACGGGGCATTCGAATGAGGTTGCGCTGGGCGAGGGCGAATTGGATTTTTCGCCCGCAACGCACGGCAAAAACGCGCAGTTTTCCTCCAGCCAGTGGAACATCGTCAACGAGAGCGCCGGCGGCATGGCGCTGACCCAGGTGTCCAACATCCCCCCCCAGTTGCGCGCCGGAGAAATCGTCGGGCTGCGGGCTGCGGGCAGCCTGCAATGGCACATCGCGGTCGTGCGCTGGGTGAAAAGCGACGAAACCAACCGGCTTGACCTGGGCATCCAACTCATCGCCCCCTCGGCTACGGCTGTCGCCATCAAGCCGGCAGTCGGCAGCGCGAACCAGCCTTTCACGACGGCGCTGCTGTTGCCCGAGATACCGCTGCTCAAGCAGCCGCCTTGCGTGGTAGTGCCGCGCGGCGGCTACCAGGCGCAACACGAATTCCTGATGGAACAAGGCGGCGGCGCGGTTACCGCGTTCAAGGCCGAAAAGCTGGTCGAATCGACGGTGGTGTTCGAACGCTTTCAGTTTAGCCTGGGGTAAGGGGTGGGTGATGGGGGATGGGGAATGAAAACCTTCCCCTTACCTCACCCCTCACTCCTCACCCCTCACTCCTCACTCCTCACCCCTCACCCCTCACTCCTCACCTAATCTCGCACAGTGCTTTCAGCGAAATATTCCTTTCCCCTTGCAGTGCCGTCTGGAGGTCGACCAGCCAGGGCGACAAAGCCGCTTCCAGGCTTTCCGGCAGGCGTTGCGCCATATCGGGGCGGAACACGAATTCGCGGAAAATGCCGGCCAGCGAAATCGTTTCCGGGTTGCGGCTCAACACCCAGCCGTTATCGGCGGTGCGGCTGATCCAGCGCGCCATTTCCAGACGCTCCAGCGTATATTCGGCCTCTTCCAGTTCGACGTGCAGCGTCAACTGCAATTGCGCCGGTTTGAGCGATTCCCCGCTTTGATGCGCGCAGTACAGCGCCTGCAACACCGCCAGGGCTTGCATGAAATCGTTCGCCGCCGAACGTTCGTGCTGCCGTATCGGGTTATGCCAATAAGGCAAGGCGGCGGCGAACACCGCGCCGATCAGCACCACCAGCCACGATAAATACACCCACGCCAGAAAAACCGGCACAGCGGCAAAAGCGCCGTAAACCAGAGTGTAGGTGGGAAACGCGGCGAGATATAGCGCGAACAGCTTTTTCATCAACTCAAAAGCGATGCCGGCCAGCATGCCCGCAAGCAACGCGTGGGAAAAACGCACCGGACGGTTGGGAACCGCCCAGTACAGCAGCGCAAAAGCAATAATGGTAATCGCCATCGGCGTCAATTTGAGCACCAGAATACCGATAAAGGGCGCATCCTTCACCCACCCCAGGGAAAGACCGAGCAAATAGTAAGTGGTGGAAAGACTCGCGCCCAGCAGCAGCGGTCCCAGCGTCAGCACCACCCAATAGACCGTCAGGCGGCGCATTACCGAGCGCCGCTTGCGCACGCGCCAGATCACGTTGAACGCATTGTTGATGGTCATCATCAGCACGAACGCGGTCAGCGCAAGCAGCGCGATGCCTACAACAGTGAGGCGCGCGGCATTATCGGAAAATTGGAGCGCGTATACCGAAATAATTTTTCCCGCCGATGTCGGCACCATATTGGCGAGCAGAAAAATCTTGATCTGCGTCATCATCTCGCCGAAAGCCGGGAAAGATGAAAGCATCGTTAGCGTGATGGTTATGACCGGCACCAGCGACAACAAAGTGGTATAAGTCAGGCTGGCTGCAACTTGCAGGCAGCGGTCCTCGTTGAAACGTAGCCGGATCAAGCGGAAGAAAGGCAACAGGTCGGATAAAAATAGCGGCATGGATGCTATTATAGGGCGCATTCCACCCCGGCGAACCCCATCTTGAAAAAGCCCAGCTTGAAAAAACTCGAACTGCTGAATTACACCAGCATTGTCTCCCTGGTAGCCTTGATCGTCCTGTGCGTGGCGTGGGAAGGCTGGCTGGCGCCGCTGCATCCGGGCGGCTCGATACTGATATTCAAGGTGCTGCCCTTAATGCTGCCGCTGTTCGGTATTTTGCATGGCCGGGTCTACACCCACCAGTGGTCGTCGATGCTGATCCTGCTATATTTCGCGGAAGGCGTGGGACGGGCGATGACGGACCACGGGCTAACGGCGAAATTGGCGCTAGTCGAAACCGGCCTGACGCTGGCGTTCTTCTTCAGCGCGATATTCTATGCGCGCTTCTCCAAATTGCGCGGTTGAGCCAGCATGATCCTAGAAAGCTCAGTTGAACGGGCTGGAGTGTGCGGTTTTCCGGGTGCAGGGCAAGGCGCAACGACGCGCAATGGTCGTTCCATTGCAAGGAGTTGCAACGCCGCCATGCGCCCGGAAAAC
>JBAYVP010000226.1:0-8631 GCA_041674485.1 Sulfuricellaceae bacterium | reverse complement strand
TTTTCCGGGTGCAGGGCAAGGCGCAACGACGCGCAATGGTCGTTCCATTGCAAGGAGTTGCAACGCCGCCATGCGCCCGGAAAACCGTGCAATCCAGCCCGTAGCGCTCTCACCAAACGGGTGGGCGCAAAATAGATGACAAAGTTGTTTAGAACCACCCTATTACACATCCTGGCAAGCGGTCAACGGAGGTTTCTAGGATTATAACACTGGACAAGAGGCATTGGCTCCGGCAGCACAGCGGTCGGCCAGCGCAACGAATTCCGCCACGCCCAGCGTTTCCCCCCGCAAGCCGGGATCGATGCCCAGCGCGGCGAAATCCTCCAGCGTCACATAATCCCGCAAGGTGTTGCGCAACGTCTTGCGGCGTTGCGAAAAAGCGGCGGCGACCAATCTGCCGAACAGCGCTTCATCAACAGCAGGACAAGGCAAAGGCGCGAACGGAATCATCCGCACGAACGCCGATTCCACCTTGGGCGGCGGGTTGAAAGCGCCGCCCGGCACAGTGAACAGGTATTCCATCGCGAAACGGTATTGCAACATCACCGAAAGCCGCCCGTATTCCGCCGTGCCGGGTGCGGCCACCATGCGCTCCACCACCTCCTTTTGCAGCATGAAATGGCAATCCGCAATGTTTTCCGCGAAACCCGCGAGATGGAACAGCAATGGCGTGGAAATATTATAAGGCAAATTCCCCACCACCCGTAGCGGCTTGCCCAACACACCGAAATCGAATTTGAGCGCATCGCAGGCGTGTATTGCGAGCTTTTCCGGCGAATATTCCTGCTCCAGCCGGGCAACGATATCGCGGTCGATTTCCACCACATGCAAATGCTTGAGCGCGCGCAATAGCGGCACGGTCAGCGCACCCAGGCCGGGGCCGATCTCGACCAGATTATCGTCCGCCAGGGGACGGATCGCGGCGACGCACTGGTCGATGTAATAGCGGTCGGTGAGGAAATTCTGGCCGAAGCGTTTTCGCGGAATGTGTTTCATTAGTCAGAGGACAGAAGACAGAGGACAGAAGACAGATTTTGAGGAGGTTTTTTCTGTCTTCTGAGCATGGCCGGCCAGTTCAAGCGCCAAATCGATGGCCGCGCGCAGGCTACCCACCGCTATCTTGCCGGTGCCCGCCAGTCCCAGCGCGGTGCCGTGATCGACCGAAGTGCGGATGATGGGCATGCCCAGCGTAACATTGACGCCGCTGCCGAAGCTGGCGTGTTTCAGCACCGGCAAGCCCTGGTCGTGATACATCGCCAGCACGCAGTCGGCGCGCTCCAGATATTCCCGGTTGAACAAAGTGTCGGCGGGTAGCGGTCCTTCCAGGTTCATGCCGATGCCGCGCAACTCATCCAGCGCCGGAATAATTACATCAATTTCCTCGCGTCCCAGATGCCCGCCTTCGCCGGCGTGGGGATTCAATCCCGCCACCAGGATGCGCGGCTGCGCCAGATGGAAGCGTGTCGTCAGGTCGCGGTGCAGGATGCGGATGATGGCGGTCAGGCTATCGCGCGTGATCGCTGCGGGAACATCCTTGAGCGGCAAGTGGGTGGTCGCCAGCGCCACCCGCATCCCGCCGCCCACCAACATCATCACCACCCGCTTTGTTCCGGTGAGTTCGGCGAAAAATTCGGTGTGGCCGGTGAAAGGGATGCCGGCGTCGTTAATAATGCCCTTATGCACCGGCGCGGTGACAATTGCCGCAAAGCCGCCGTCGAGACAACCGCGCACGGCGCTGGTCAGCGTATCCAGCACATAGCGGCTGTTGGCGGAATCCAGCCGTCCGGGAACGGCGGCAACTTTGAGCGGATGGTGCATCACTTCGAGCACGCCAGGAGCGGCGGAATCCGGGTTCCAGTCGGCCAACTCCAGCGGCAGCCCGAGTTGCGCGGCGCGCGCTTGCAGCAAACCCCGGTCGGCAATAGCGACGATGCGCGTCGGCAAGGGTTGCTGCGCCAGCAATACGCACAAATCGGGACCTATGCCGGCGGGTTCGCCGACTGTAAGAGCAATAGTCATCATGGAAAAAATCGATAAGGGAATAAACCCGACAGGCGGAATTTACACGAAATCCCCGGTAATTTCAGTTCGAATTTCGCGCGCGGGAAAAGCCGCGCCTCAATTTGTAAGATAGGCACGTTTTTTTGCGCCCATGCGGTCAGCGGTTGAGCAGGCTGACGTAGGCGAAAGCCAGGGCGAAATTTCCCGGTTGCCGCCGAGCAAGGGCATTTGCAGAGACACGTCGAGCAGTGGGGCGGATCAACTATGGAAAAGCGTCATAGAAGGGTGGGCACGCTTTTTGTGCTCACGCGGAAACCACCCATGAATACAGCGTGGGCACAAAAAGCTTGCCCACCCTACCGGGCTCATCCAGGCAGCAGCAGTGGCCGACACCCAATCGCTATGGGCGGCGCGCAAAGCGCTGTCGCCGCTGCTACGCGACATCGCCCCGCGCAAAATCAACGAAGACATCGTCGTGCCGGTGTCCCGCCTGCCGGAATTGCTCAACGGCCTGCGCGAACTGAGCGCCAAACACCGCATCGCCAACGCCAATTTCGGCCACGCCGGCAACGGCAACATCCACGTCAACCTACTCGCCCACCCCGACGACGCCGACGAAATGCAGCGCGCCGAAGCGTGCCTGAGCGAAGTTTTCGACCTAGTGCTGCGCCTCAATGGCACCCTCTCCGGCGAACACGGCGTAGGCCGCGAAAAACGCCCCTTTGTCGCCCGCGAAATCGACCCCGCCACGCTGGAATTGATGCGCAACATCAAACGGGTGTTCGATCCCAACAATATTCTTAATCCGGGGAAGCTGTTTCCCGAGGGGAGCAAAATGAGGGAATGTTAGTCGGCATGAGCAGGCCAGCCGCCGGGCTTGCCGGGTAAGCCGTTGTGTTGGAATGCCCCTAGAGTAACAAGTTCAGGAGGCTAGAAACTGTCCATTAATTACCTCCCGATCTGCTTAGCCCGCATGGCGTGCCTACTCGCAGCTCCTCCCCCTTCAAGGGGGAGGTTGGGAGGGGGATGGGGTTGAGTTGGCACTCATAAAATCGATATGTTGCAACTAATCTGCGGTCTTTAACCCATCCCCACCCCAACCCTCCCCTTGAAGGGGAGGGAGCGCCAATGCTTTCTGCTGGCGCCAGAAGGGAAATAATTAATGGACAGTTTCTTAGCATGGCAACCATGACAGTTTCTTCAGAAGGGCAGATAGTATTGCCCGCCGACATTCGGCGACGCCTTGGTTTTCTGACAGGGTCTCAAGTTGAAGTAATCGAGCAACCGGATGGAGTGCGGCTTGTGGTTTCCCATCCCGCCAAAACAACCACTATTGCAGCAAGCGCTGGAATAGTAACCGCCCCTTCAAAGGGAAAACCGCGCCGGCTGGAAGATTTCGACCCGGCAATGCTGATGCGTAAAGCCGGCAAATGAAAGCGGTCGATACCAATGTGCTCGCCCGCTTCTTTATCAATGATCCTGACAATGCTGAAACGGAACTGCAGAAACCAGCCGCAATAGCCGCTTTTTCCGGTTCCGTATTCGTCCCGGTATCGGTCATATTGGAATTAGCTTGGGACTCTATAAATTGGTATTGACTAGGGGAACAGGGTCAAGGATACTTCGAACCGTGCGTTTGAATTTCCTATCCTTGGTGGAGACCGGCATGGAACAACAAAATGGAATGTTGCGGAAAATCCAAAAATCAACCTTGATGTTTATTTTTGGATGTTGTTTATGCGGCGCCCCCGTTCTTTCAATGGCGCAAACGGGAATGGAGCAATGTCAGGACGGGTGGGTAGTCCCTGCCATGGAAGATATGCAGAGATCGTATAAAACGTGCTTGGAGCAGCAGCAAGAGCCATATCAACCATATGTTGACTGTTCACGTATTTTTGAAATACTTCCTGTATGCTTTCCAACTCCCGACACGCTGTGTTCGGTCAATCTGAGTTATACCATCAACGGCGTACTTACGGGGATCAGCAGTCCTATAGCTTTCACAGATGGCTGCGTTGAACCCGACTTTTCGGAGCCACCGCCGGACGACCCAACCGCCGACCCGCCCAGTGACGATCCGACATCGTATTGCCCAATCTGAATGGGCGTCAAACGTATATCGCCTGCATGGATTGAATACTGACTTGGGGTGCCGCCGTGAAATTCCAAAAAAAATTGTTCGTGTTATTCCTTTGGCTGTACAGCCTTCCCGCTCTTGCCGCCATCAACCAGGGAAACGGCAACTTCACCCATGCCGCCAAGGATTACTCCAATATTGCCGAGACCGCCCTTAGTCTTGCGCGCAACTACAATAGCGGGAATACGGCATCCGGCCCGCTGGGTCAGGGCTGGTCCATGTCCTACCTGACGGAACGGCTGGTCGTCACGCAGCCGGAAACCGCGATTACGGAAACCTGGGGGCCATATTACGGCAATTACGATCCAGTAACCAGGTCTTCCCCCTCCTACTCCCGATCCCGCAGCTATAGCTTTCCCGGCCATGCGGTCATGTATCTGTCCGACGGAAAACCGCGTGCGATGAATACGGCCTCCGGCTCCTGGAAAATGTCCGGCGACACCAAAGCCGAAGTCACATGCGTTTCCCCTTATTCAGTAAGCATAACCCACGGCACCGAGACCATAGGCTTATTGTCCATCCGGCGGGACACGGCATGGTGCGATGCTTTCACCGTTCGCGCCGGCGATGGCGCGTTACGGACTTTTTCCCCTTCGGGTTATCCAGCCAACCAATTTCGACTCACTTCGCTAAAACTCGCAAGCGGATGGAGCGCGACCCTGGCCTACGACAGCGACGGGCGATTGAGTCAGGTTACGTCTTCGGGAGGCCGAACTCTGGTCTTTACCTACAACGCCAACGGAACGTTGAGCCAGATCACCGGCCCCGGCGGCTATATCCTGACCTATACTTACGATGCGCAAAACAATCTTTCCGCAGTAAGCGGTCCATCCGGTTGGGGGGAACGCTACCAATACCAGAACAGCGCCCTCCCCGGCGCTTTAACCGAAATCGACGATGCCGCCGGCAACGTCATCACCAGGATCGGATACGACGCCCAACGCCGCGCCATCCATCGCGAAGCGGCGCAAGGCTTGCAGCCGGTAAACCTCGTTTACAACGCCAACGGTTCGACGAGCGTCGCCGATGCCACCGGGCGCACCATCGTTTACCAATTCCAGAGCTACCAAGGTAACCCCCTCTTGACAGAGGTTTCCGGCCCCTGCGGAAGCGGCTGTTCCAGTACGGCAGCCACACAGAATTACGACGACACCGGCAGATTGCTCAATTCGACTGATTTCAACGGCAACAGCACTTATTACGAATACGACCCCAGCGGCAATCAAATCACAACCACCTTTCCCAACGGATTGGTCACGGTCGATACTTACGACCCGAATTACAATCGGCTGCTGAGTCATAGCGACGCCACCGGCGTCACCACCTACGCCTACGACAGTTACGGCAACCTCCTCACCAAAACCCTGACCGCCGACGGCCAGTCGTTAACCTGGAGCTACACCTACGACGCCCTCGGCCACGTCACCAGCGCCACCGCTCCCCGCACCGGCAAGACCACCTACACCTACGATGCCGGCGGCGCGCTGAGCAGCGTGACCAATGCCTTGGGCCACACCTGGACGGTCACGAGCGGCGATGCCCACGGCAGACCGTTGAGCGTCACCACCCCGGCGGGTGAAACCCTCGACTACGCCTATGATGGCGTCGGGCGGCTTACCGCGCAAACGCTCAATGGCGCACAAACCACTTTCAGCTACACCCCGCACGGCAAGCTGGCCGGCCTGACCCGGCCCGATGGCAGCAGCGTCAGCTTCTCCTACAACAGCGCCGACCTGCTGATCGGGGTGAGCGAATCCAACGGCGCCGGCATCACCTACAACCTTGACGACGCTGGACGCCCCGTGACGGTCAGCCAGTCGAATCCGGCGGGTTCGGTATCCACCCAGACCATCAACTACGACAGCCTGAGCGGCAATGTGGCGGCGATCACCAATGGCCTGGGGGATGCCACCACCTTCACCTACGACCCCAACGGCAACCTGGCCAGCCTGACCGACCCGCTGAACCGGACGACCAGCTACGCTTACGATGGCATGGACGCCCTGCTCACCACCAGCAGAGCAGACGGCTACGACATCACCGCCGGCTACAACCCGCTCGGCAAACTCACCAGCCTGACTACACCCGACGGCCAAGTCACCAACTACACCGTCAACGGCCTGGGCCAGACCACCAGACAACAAAGCCCGGACACCGGGATCAGCCAATACACCTATTACCCCAGCGGCCTCTTAAAAACCCGCACCGATGCCCGCGGCAAAGTGGCCACCTACACCTACGACGCCATCGGTCGCACTACCGGCATCGCCTACAGCGACGGCCCCACCATCGCCTACACCTACGACACCTCCCGCGTCGGCAGCCTTTCCGGCATCAGCGGCGGCGGTGCGACCCTCACCTACGGCTACGACAGCCTGGGCCGCGTCGGCACACTGAGCCAGACCGTCGGCGCCGTCACCAAAACCATTACCTACCTGCGCGATGCCGCCGGCAAACTCACTTCGCTGACCACGCCTTCCGGCCAGATAATCAGCTTCGCCTATGCCGACGGCGCCAGCCAGCCGAGCGCCTTGAACATCAACGGCGCACCCGTCATCAGCCAATTCATCTGGCTGCCCTTCAAAAATGCGCCGCAAGGTTGGCAGTGGGCGAATGGCGCAAATCATATGCGCACCGTCGATGCAGCCGGAAGAACAAACTGGGTATCCTCCGACAATGTGCTTTCCCGCCAACTGGGGCTTGATGCCGCAGGCAATATCACCGCAATCGCCGATGCGCTGTTGGCGGACCGCAGCCAGACTTTCAGCTTTGATGCCATCGACCAACTCATCGGCGAAACCAGCAGCGCCGGGCGTAACTACACTTACAGTTACGACGCCAACGGCAACCGCGTCTACTGGCAAAAAGACGCCGCCGACACGATCGCGGTCACGCCCGGCTACACCGGGAACATCCTCTCCTCGCTCTACGTCACCCCCGCCAACACCACCAAGATCGTGACCCACGACGCCACCGGCAACCTGCTCAACGACGGTGCGCGCACCTACACCTACGATAGCCGGGGGCGGCTGCTGACAGTCAAAAAAGGAACGCTAACCACCACTTACCAGTACAACGGACTCGGGCAGCGGGTGAGCAAGACCGGGACGATCTTCATGTACGACCTCGACGGCCACCTGCTGGGCGAATACGACAGCGACGGCAACCTGATTCAGGAGACCGTCTGGGTTGGCGATCTGCCGGTGGCGACGTTACGCCCGAATGGAGCGGGTGCAAGCCTCTACTACGTCAACCCTGACGAACTGGGCAGCCCACGGGTCGTAACCAACACCAGCAATCAACCGGTGTGGCGCTGGGACAGCGACGCCTTTGGGAACGGCGCGCCCAATGAAGACCCACGTGGGACGGGAACCCTGTTCAGCTATAACCTGCGGTTTCCGGGACAGTATTACGACAAGGAATCGGGGCTGCATTACAATTACTTTCGGGATTACGATCCGGCGACGGGAAGGTATGTGCAGAGTAATCCGATTGGGTTGGCGGGAGGGGCGAATACCTACACCTACGTCAATGGGAATCCAGTTTCGTTTGTTGATCCGTATGGCTTGGATACATACGTGACAAACCGTGATCTTTCCGCGCTTGGAACTTCTGCACGGCCTTGGTCTAATCCGCTGACACATACGTTCACTTTTTCTACCAATCCTGACGGCTCTGTTGTAAATACCTATAGCTGGGGTAATGCAGCTAATTTGCAAGGCTGGAACTTGAATCAGCCAGAGGACATAAAAGCGGCTGCGCAGGCACTACAGAATGGCGATGCGCAAAAGGTTGCACCTTCTTTTGTTGATCCTTATTACCGTAAGGCGTTTGATCAGCTTAATAAGCCCGAGAATAACCACGCTAATGGAGTAATAACAAATAACTGCAAGACAGAAACAGTCAAGTTAAATGACCTCGCCTGGAAATTGCTGTCGAGATGAGCGTGACGACGGTTAGTGTTATTTCGGCTCTGAAAGTTGTTGCTATATTTACCGTCTTGATAGGCGGAGCGTATGGGATCGTCATCCCACTATTTATTCCAGGCTACAAGACGTATTCAATACTAATAGCTGGTATTGCAATCGCAGCGCTGATTGGCGGGTACATCGGTTATCAGGTTCCTGTTGCTGACACGTTATTCATCAAGATCGGTTTCAGCTTTTGCTATGCAATTGTGGTAGCTATTCTCGTTCTTTTGCTATCGCTGTTGATTATATTAAACGTCCGTGGGTCTTGATCTGCTCACATTGGTCTGCGTGGCGGCATCAATACTTATACCTATGTGGGGGGGAATCCGCTTACAGCGTTTTCAACTCAGATCAATGTGAGGTTCGCTTTTGGCGAACAGCCAAGCCGACTCACGCTTTAGACGCGAAGGCGCGAAGAGAAGCGAACCCGTATCTTTTTTTTGCGCGTTGGGAATGAGACCGCCCATTCTTACTCGTCCCCACTTCTTCGCGGCTTCGCGTCTTCGCGTGAAAAATTCTTAT
>JBAYVP010000225.1:0-8674 GCA_041674485.1 Sulfuricellaceae bacterium | reverse complement strand
TAACCCATGTTTGTCATGCCAAAGTCATAAATAGCGTTTTTTGCTGCTTTTGAAATTCGCAACACATTGTAATATAACTAATAAATATTTTAATTCGCCTTAAAATCGCTTTGTGGTGCCATAAAGCGATGTAGTGCCAAAAAAACAAAATAAATTGCAATGGTACAATTAATTTGTAGCGAGTTTGATTCAAAAACAACAGAAAACTGAATTATCGACAGCAAAATTACGCGAATGTAGTGCCACTCCAATTTTTTTTGATCTGTAACGCATTGATAGGGATAAATGTTTTTTTGGGTATGACAAACATGGGCTAATCAGGTTCCTGCTTGCCCAGATAATCACGCAAGCAAGGAATGAATAACGCCATTTCGCGGGTCAACGCGTTAAACAGGGTGGCAGAATCTTCCTCGCCTGTGGCGTGCGCTTCGCGCTCCAGCGCTTTGACTGCGGTTATGGCCGGTTTTGCGGCGAAATTTCCCAGTAGTCCTTTCAGGGTGTGGGCGAGCCGCGCTGCGGTCGTTTTGTCGTCGGCGGCGATGGCGGCGTTGAGCGCATCCAGGTAGCCGGGGGCTTGTTCGAGGAAATCCGCGCCGATGATTTCGATGATTTCCCGCTCGGCGGTTTCCAGCGCTGCGGTGTAATCGAATGGCGCGTTTTGCGTTTTGTCCTCGGGCGCGTTGGCCGCCGGCATGATGGAGATGCCGGCGATGGCGGCGAATAGCGCATCGCTATTGATCGGTTTGGAAACGTAGCCGTCCATGCCGGCTGCCAGGCAGCGCTGGCGGTCTTCGGGCATGACGTTGGCGGTCATTGCGATGATCGGGATGTGGTCGCCGCTGTCTTGTTCCTGTTTGCGGATTTGTTGGGTGGCTTTGATCCCGTCCATTTCCGGCATTTGCATGTCCATCAGGATCAGGTCGAAGTTACGCTGCCTCCATATTTTTAACACTTCGATGCCGTTGTTAGCGACGGTCAGGGTATGGCCGTGTTTTTCCAGGAGGCGGATAGCCAGCTTCTGGTTGATCGGGTTGTCTTCCGCCAGCAGGATGTCGAGTCCTTCGCTGGCGTGCGAGATGTTGCGCTCCGGCGCTTTCAGCGCGGACATTTTCGGCAGTTGTCCGCCACCCAATGCGCTCTGGATGTTTTTCAACAATACCGCCTGTTTCACCGGCTTGGTAAGGCAGGCGTCCAGCAGCAGTTCGCGGCACAGCGCAAAGGTGTCGGTTTGCGCTGCGGAGGACAGGATCAGCACCGGGATGTCCATGATGATGGGGGTTTGGCGGATGATGCGGGCGACTTCGAAGCCGTCCAGTTCCGGCATCATGACGTCCAGCAGCAGCAACCGGTAGGGACGCTCCGCTTCTGCTTCGTCGCGCAGCATGGCGAGCGCAAGCGGGCCGCCTTCCGCCGTTTCCACGGTCATTCCCCAGTTGCCCAGCATGTCGGTGAAAACGCGGCGGTTGGTGGCATTGTCGTCAACCACCAGCACGCGCACGCCGGCGAGTTCGACGGGTTGCACGGGCAGGCGCGCAACACCGGCAGCGGCGGGTAGGGCGAAGCGCGCCAGGAAATGGAAGGTGCTGCCTTTTCCGGGTTCGCTTTCCGCCCAGATGCGCCCGCCCATTAGCGCGACCAGCCGGGTCGAAATCGTCAGCCCCAGCCCGGTGCCGCCATATTTCCGCGTGGTGCTGGTGTCGGCCTGGGAGAAGGCTTCGAAGATCAGCGGCAGCTTGTCCGGCGGAATGCCGATGCCGGTGTCGGACACCGCGAAGTGCAGCACGGTTTCCTTGCCATTCAGGGTTTCCGGGGTTACGCGCACCAGAATTTCGCCTTCGCCGGTGAATTTGATCGCATTGCCCACTAGGTTGACCAGCACTTGCTTCAGGCGGTGCGGGTCGCCCACCAGGGTATCCGGCACGTCATGGGCGACATCGAAAATCAGTTCGACATGTTTTTGGTCGGAGCGCACCGCCAAGGGTTTGACCACGTCACCCACCAGTTCGCGCATGTCGAAAGTCAGCGCGTCGAGTTCCATTTTTCCCGCCTCAATCTTGGAAAAGTCGAGTATGTCGTTGATCACCGTTAACAGCGAATCGGCGGAGGTTTTGACGATTTCCAGATATTCGCGCTGCACTTGGCTAAGCTCGGTGTCGAGTGCTAGTTCCGTCATGCCCATAATGCCGTTCATCGGGGTGCGGATTTCATGGCTCATGGTCGCCAGGAAATCGCTCTTGGCGCGGCTGGCGGCTTCGGCGGCTTCCTTGGCGCGAGTCAGCGCGTCGGTGGTTTCCTTGCGTAGCGTGATGTCCTGGAATGCCACCACGGTGCCGGTGATGGCGCCGTTTTCGTTCTCGATAAGCGGCACGCAAACCAGCGAGACCGGGAAGGTGTCGCCGTTTTTGCGGGTGAACAGGTCGTCCTCGGAACGGGCGGGCAACCCGTGCCGCGAAGTCATGGCAATGTGGCAGTCCTCACGGCGGTGGGGGGCGCCGTCGGCATGTTGGAAATGCACCAGTTCGTGGATGGGCTGGCCGATCAGTTCGTCTTTTTTCCATCCCAGCAGGCGTTCCGCTTCCGGGTTGACGAAGGTGCAGCGCCACTCCATGTCCAGCGCATAGACGCCTTCGCCCAGAGCGTCGGTCAAGCCCTGGAGAAAGCGGCGATCCTCCTCGATTTTTTCTCCCATGCGCTTTTGCGCAGTGATGTCGGTGCGGATGCCGACATACTGGTACGGCTGGCCGTGTTCGTTGAGGAACGGCACAATGGTCGCGTTGACCCAATACAGGCTGCCGTCCTTGGCGCGGTTGCACAGCTCGCCATGCCACACTTTCCCGCTGGATATGGTGGACCACAATTCCTTGAAGAAGGATGGCGGCTGAATGCCGGATTTGACGATGCGGTGGTTTTTGCCGAGCAACTCTTCCAGCGTGTATTGGCTGATGCTACAAAAGGTGTCGTTGGCGTAGATGATGTTGCCCTTGATGTCGGTGACGCTGACGATGGCGTGTTGGTCCAGCGCGAATTGTTGGTTTTCCAGTTCCGCCAGGGTTTTCCTGGATTGGGCGAGGTTGGCCGCCAGCTCAAAGGTGCGCTCGGTCACCCGCTGTTCCAGTTGCTCGTTGGCTTGGCGGGCTTTGCCGACAATTTCGACCAGTTGGTCGCGCATGATCTTGACCGACGCCAACAGGCTGGTGGTGTCACCGGGACGCACCGCAATTTCCACGTTCAGGTCGCCGTCCGCCACTTTTTTCACCACATCGGCGGCGTAGCACGGCTCGCCGCCGAGTTGGGCGAGAATATTGCGAATCAGGATGGCGGCGTAACCCAGCGTCGCCAATATCGCCAACACGGCCAGCAAGGCGAACACGATCATGGTCGTGCGCGCCTTGCGCTTGATGTCCCACGCCAGGGTCAGCAGATCGTTGGTCAGTTGTTTTTCCACCCCATGCAGCGCGTCCAATTTCAGCGTGGAAAGGCGGAACCAGTTGGCCGGGTCTTGTTCCAGCACGTCGTTGCCGGCTTGGGTCAGCGCGTAATACCGGATGCGTTCCAGTTCATGGAGGGCGGGCGTGTTCATCTGCGCGGCGTATAGCGCGCGTTGTCCGGGCGAGGCAAAGGCCTGGAACCAGCGCAGGTGATTTTCCTGCATCTCCAGGTTGGCGGCGAATTGATGAAAACGGTTGACGGTGAAACGCTTGGCGATGAAGACATTGTTAAGCATGGCGCGTTCCCGCCCGGTGTGCTCTTTCAGATTGAGCAGGCTGACGTAGGCGAAGGCCAGACGTGAAATTTCCCGGTTGCCGCCGAGCAAGGGCATTTGCAGGGACACGTCGAGCAGCGGGGCGATGCTGCCGTTGTACACGGAGATGGCCTTGTCCACATCCATATCGAGGGTGTCGATGCGGCGTCTTTGCTGCTTTTCAAGGATGCGCAACCGGCGCATCGCGTCGGGGAGCGCCAGTTGTCGCGCCAGATCGGGATAGCGCATGCTCTGGCTTTGCGCCAATTGATCCAGGCCGAGTATCAACTGGTCGGTGGCCTTGCGCTGCGCGGCCAGTTCAGTGGCGAAATTTTTCCCCTGACTTGCCAGGAAGCCGGCAGTCAAGCTCCGTTCCTTTTGCAACTCCTGCATGGTTTCGCCGATAGTCACCACTAGGCTGACCAGCGTTTCGACGCCTTCCATTTCGGTCATCGCGCGGGATTTTTCCAGCGCGCTGGTGATGGAGAAAAACAGCAAACCGGAAATCGGGATGATGAGGATCAGCAGCAGCTTGGTTTTGATGGTCAGGCGGTTGATCATTGATTTTTTGGTGATGGGTGATGGGTGATGGGTAAGGCGAGGGGTGATGGGATGGCTGTAAGGCTTTCAGTATCTACTGCAATCATATCCCGTGACAAACGCTATGGGTAATGATCGCCACGCCTCACGCCTCTCCTCCTACAGCAGATCATCAATAGAAACGCCGTCCCGAATATTGCCCCTGATAGCCAGAACATTTTCCCAGTTGGCGAGGAACGCATCCACGCAGGTGGCATCGAAGTGCCGTCCGGCTTCGTCGCGCAGCAATTCGACCGCACGTTCTATTTCCCATGCGGCCTTGTAGGGGCGCACCGAAGTCAGCGCGTCGAATACGTCGGCCACCGCGGAAATGCGTCCGAACAGCGGGATGGCCTCCCCGCGCAGCCCATCCGGGTAGCCTGTGCCGTCGAACTTTTCGTGATGGGTCAGGGCGATCTCCGCACCGGCCTGTAGCACGGATGCCGTGCTTCCCGCCAGGATTTCATAGCCGATGCGGCTATGTTGTTTCATGA
This sequence comes from Sulfuricellaceae bacterium, assembly GCA_041674485.1. Lineage (GTDB taxonomy): Bacteria > Pseudomonadota > Gammaproteobacteria > Burkholderiales > Sulfuricellaceae > JAGXQV01. Next base: position 3,859 of record JBAYVP010000225.1, on the reverse strand, counting down.
TTTCGAATTCTTCTGGCTCGTATTTGCCGGGCTTGAGCAAAATATGGTCGGGGACGCCGACCTTGCCGATGTCGTGCATCGGCGCCGCTTCCAGGATAAGCTCCTGGTCGGCCAGGGATAGTCCCAAGTTGACCGCGATATGCCGGGCATAGTGCGCCATGCGCAGGATGTGGGCGCCGGTTTCCGGGTCGCGGTAATCGGTCGCCTTGGACAGGCGCAGGATGATTTCTTTCTCCCGCGCGCGGATCTGCATCGTGGCCTTATCGACTTCGCCGGCCAGCCAAGCGGCCCGGTCGGCGAGGTTTTTCTGGCTTTCGCGCAAGGCCAGCATGTTCTTGATGCGCGCGGTGAATTCGCTGGTGTCCACCGGTTTAGTGAGAAAATCGTTGGCGCCGACGCCCAGCGATTTATAGCGGACTTCCTTCTGGTCGTTGGCGGTGATCATCAGGATGGGAATATCCTTGCCATCAGGCGCTTCGGCACGAAAACGGCGGATGAATTCCAACCCGTCCGGCGCCGGCATCATGTAGTCCACGATAATCAGGTCGGGCGTGTTCTGGATGCACCATGCCAGACCTTCCGCGGAATTCTGGAAGCAGAACACCTCGCAAGCCTCGAACTTTTTCATCAACTGATTGAATAATTTGAGGTTGAGTTCGGTGTCGTCGATGATGGCGACTTTTGATGGAAGCATAAAATTCTGCCGTTAAATTTTGAAGGGGGAGGCAAGCGTTCCCATGCTCCGCACTTATCGCTACCCACAAGTGTCAAGGCGCAGGCTGTTCCCCTTTGTTTGCGAAGAATGTGCGTAGATCAAGCACTAGCACGGTTCTTCGGACATCGCGGCGAGGTCGGGCGGATCAGCGAAGCGCATCCACCAGAACATTCCGGGACGCCGTTCGGTGGATGCGCTTCGCTGATCCACCCGACCTCCCGTTTGGTTCCGACTCGTTCGGCTTAAGGCTCCGGCAGCCGACTCGGAATTATAGCGTGGATAGGCAACATTTACCGTTTCCCGCCCAAAATCGATCCCATCACCCCGCGCAAAATCTGCCGCCCCAATTCGCTGCCGATGGCGCGCGCGGCGCTTTTCGCCAGGGTTTCCAGCACTGTGGCGCCGCCCCTGCCATTCGGGCGACCGCCCAGGTCGCCGAGCATGCCGCCCAGGCTGAAGCCGCCGGTTGCGGCGGCGGGGGGCGCACGATGCGCTTCGGCTGCGTCGGTGGCGCGGTTTTTGAGAATTTCGTAGGCCGATTCGCGGTCCATGATTTGCTCGTAATGGCCGTTGATCAGCGAACTCTGGAGGGTTTCCCGGCGCTCCGCCGCGCTCACCGGGCCGAGACGGCTGCCGGGTGGGGCGACCAAGGCGCGCTCGACCGGCATCGGGCTGCCTTTTTCGTCGAGAAAGGACACCAGCGCTTCGCCCACTTCCAGCTCGGTAATCGCCGTCGCCACGTCCAGGCCGGGATTGGCGCGGAAGGTTTCCGCAGCCGCGCGCACCGCCTTTTGGTCGCGCGGGGTGAAGGCGCGCAACGCATGTTGGACGCGGTTGCCGAGTTGCCCCAGCACTGCGTCCGGGATGTCCAGCGGGCTTTGCGTGACGAAATATACGCCGACGCCTTTGGAACGGATCAAGCGCACCACTTGTTCGATTTTATCCAGCAGCGCGGGTGGCGCATCGTTGAACAGCAGGTGCGCCTCGTCAAAGAAAAACACCAGCTTGGGTTGTTCCGGGTCGCCCACTTCCGGCAAATTCTCGAAGAGTTCCGACAGCAGCCACAGCAGCAGCGTGGCGTACACCTTGGGCGCATTCATCAGCTTGTCGGCGACGAGGATATTGATCATGCCGCGCCCCTCGGCATCCGTCTGCATCAAGTCGTCGAGATTCAGCGCCGGTTCGCCGAACAGCTTTTCGCCGCCCTGGGATTCGAGCGCGACCAGTCCGCGCTGGATCGCGCCGATGCTGGCGGCGGAGATGTTGCCGTAGGCGCTGGTGAAATCCCTGGCGTGTTCGCCGACATGCTGCAACATCGTGCGCAAATCCTTGAAATCGAGCAACAGCAGGCCGTTATCGTCGGCGATCTTGAATGTGAGCGCCAGCACGCCTTCCTGAGTGTCGTTGAGATTGAGCATCCTGGACAGCAGCAGCGGCCCCATGTCGGAGACGGTGGCGCGCACCGGATGCCCCTGCTCGCCGTATACATCCCAGAAAGTCACCGGGTTCGCGGCGCAGACGAAATCGTCGAGCTGCATTTGCCGGATGCGCTCTTCCAACCTCGGGCTGGACGCGCCGGGGCGGCTCAGCCCCGCCAGGTCGCCCTTCACGTCGGCCATGAACACCGGCACCCCGGAGCGGCTGAATTGCTCCGCCAGGCGTTGCAAGGTGACGGTCTTGCCGGCGCCGGTGGCGCCCGCGATTAATCCGTGGCGATTGGCGAGACGCGGCAGCAGGTAAAGCGGCTGCTTGCCTTGGGCAATCAGGAGCGGTTGGGTCATTGGGTGGGTTCCTTGTGTTTAGAGGCTAGGGACTAGAGGCTAGGGACTAGAGGCTAGAGGCTAGAGGCTAGAGGCTAGAGGCTAGGGACTAGAGGCTAGAGACTAGAGACTAGTGAATGTCGGCGGCTCACGCGCCGGTTTTTTACTAGCCTCTAGCCTCTAGTCCCTAGCCTCTAAAGTAAATGGTAACATTGCGCCTTTCAATTCCAAACACCGAGGTAGTTATGGCCGGTCATTCCAAATGGGCGAATATCCAGCATCGCAAGGGACGCCAGGATGCCAAGCGCGGCAAGATTTTCACCAAACTCATCAAGGAAGTCACCGTCGCCGCCAAAATGGGCGGCGGCGACCCCAATTTCAACCCGCGCCTGCGCCTGGCGATAGACAAGGCCAAGGAAGAGAACATGCCGGCGGACAATCTCGACCGCGCCATCAAGCGCGGCACCGGCGAGCTGGAAGGCGTCAGCTACGAGGAAATCCGCTATGAAGGCTACGGCCCGGGCGGTGTGCCGGTGATCGTCGATTGCCTGACCGACAATCGCGTGCGCACCGTGGCCGATGTGCGCCACGCCTTTTCCAAGCACGGCGGCAACATGGGCACGGACGGCTCAGTGGCCTTCCTGTTCAAACACTGCGGCCAACTGCTGTTCGCTCCCGGCGCCGACGAGGACAAAGTGATGGAAGCGGCGCTGGAAGCCGGCGCGGAAGATGTGGTGAACAACGACGACGGCAGCATAGAGGTGATCACCGCCCCCTATGAACTCAGCACAGTCAAGGCAGCGTTGGAAAAAGCCGGCTTGAAGGCGGAAATGGGCGAAGTCACGATGAAGCCCGCCAACGAAACCGAACTCGACGGCGACGATGCGGCGAAAATGCAAAAAATGCTGGATGCGCTGGATAGCCTGGACGATGTGCAGGAAGTTTATTCGGGCGCGGTCTTTAGCGAGTAAGGCGGTTCCCGACAAAGAACGTCACACCATGAACGCTGCCACCGCTCCTGCGATGAGAGAGGGCTGGAGTAAGGGACGGTGCGTTTTAGAGGTAGGGTGGATAAGCGAAGCGCATCCACCTGAACATTCCGGGACACCGTTCGGTGGATGCGCTTCGCTTATCCACCCTACGACTAAGTCTTGGTGTTTTTTGCACAGAACGTGTCGTAGATCAAACACTGGCGCGGCTCTGCGGTAAATATTTTTGGTTCCGGCTAGTCCGGCTTAGGACATTCAACCTAAATTCCTTAGTTGAACGGGCTGGAGTGTGCGGTTTTCCGGGTGCAGGGCAAGGCGCAACGACGCGCAATGGTCGTTCCATTGCCTTCTCTTGTAGTTGCAACGCCGCCATGCGCCCGGAAAACCGTGCAATC
>JBAYVP010000224.1:0-8727 GCA_041674485.1 Sulfuricellaceae bacterium | reverse complement strand
GAAATTCATGATGAAAATCAATGATGGAAAACATTCATGAATCCCAGGCAAACTGAGCCGCAACGCTGCTCAACTCATGACGGCAATCCATAAAGACAAAACCTTTTTCACCGCAGAGGACGCAGAGGAAGAGCATGAGGGTTTTCCTCTGCGTCCTGTGCGTCCTCTGCGGCGAATCGGTTTTTTCCGTGCTGAGAACAAATTTACCCTGTAGAATAAGGTTTTCCAGGTTGATTTCGTTCATGCCGCCTGCAAGCGGCTGCGCAACACGCCCAGCAACGCGAGCGCTTCATCAATGGCAAATTCATCCACGCGGGCGGCAATCTCGTTGACCGCTTGTTCGGATGCACTGCCGGCAACGCCTGCGCGCAGTTCCGCCAACATGCTTTCAGCGGCGCCCATGTCATTATCGAGCAGCGCCGCCAGGAGATCGATCTGCGCCAGTATCTCTGCGCGGGTCTGCGGCGTCCCGATTATGATCGGAACTGCCGGAAGGGCGGATGCGATGCCGTCGATTTCGCTCATTACCTGCCGCAACAACCGTCCCAGGTTTTCCAGCGCGGCGGGCGCCGGCATCTTTCCCTGCTTGAGCAACGCGTCCACAGCGGCGACCGATTCGTACAGAGCGTTCGCGCCGATATTGCCGGAAATGCCTTTGAGCGTATGGCAGTATTCCTCGGCTGCCTGTATGTTTTTCTCGGCGATCAGGCGCTGCAACTCCATTGCCCTAGTGGCATAATGTTCCCTGAAGCGCCTCAGTTGCTTGTAATAGGCATCGGCTTGGCCGCCGATGCGGCGAATCCCCGCGCACGTATCGAGACGGGGCGACGCCGGCAAACCGGGCGGGATTTCGCCGCTTTGCGGCATGGACGGCAACGGCGCCCATTTCTCCAGCACAGCCACCAGCCGCTCCGGTGAAATGGGCTTGGCGAGATAATCGGTCATGCCGGCCATCCGGCATTTTTCGGCGTCCTGGTCCAGCGCCGACGCGGTTATCGCAATGATGGGCAATCCGGCAAAACGCGCGCCGTTCGGCGCATGAGCCAACGCACGAATCCGGCGCGTGGCCTCCAGCCCGTCCATCTCCGGCATCTGAATATCCATCAATACGGCATCGTAATCCTGTCGTTGCACTTTGGCGACGGCAATCCGGCCATTCTCCGCTTCATCGACTTCCAGCCCTAAGCTACGCAGCAGCTCGGCGACAAATTCGCGGTTAAGCGCGTTGTCCTCGACCAGCAGCAGGCGCACACCGGCCAACTGGATGTCGGCAGGATATTCAGGGCATTTCATGGCTGGTAGCGGTAGCTTCATCAACAGGTTAATCAATATAGCACTTTATAGCACTTTTTGAAGTGGGGCGCGCAATCGAAATTATGTTTATGGTAGGGTTATACGACCGATGATGTGACCCGATTCCAGCTATAATTGTCGCCATTTCATCCCGAGCGACACCCAATTAATATGTCCATTCCCGCCAACGAAGCCATGACGCCCCTGGAACGACGCGCCAGCGCCGGTTTGGCCGGTATTTTCGGCCTGCGGATGCTGGGGATGTTCCTGATTCTGCCGGTATTCGCGATTTATGCGCACGATTTGCCGGGCGGCGACAACCACGCGCTGATTGGACTGGCGCTGGGCGCTTATGGCCTGACCCAGGCGCTGCTGCAATTGCCGTTCGGCATGGCGTCCGACCGCTTCGGGCGCAAGCCGGTCATCTATTTCGGTCTGGTGCTGTTCGCCATCGGCAGCTTGGTCGCGGCGCTGTCCCACGACATCTACTGGGTGATTGTCGGGCGCGCGATCCAGGGTTCCGGGGCGATTTCCGCCGCCGTCACCGCGCTGCTCGCCGATCTCACCCGCGAAGAACACCGCACCAAGGCGATGGCGATGATAGGCTCGACCATAGGCGGCATGTTCGCGCTCTCCATGGTGCTCGGCCCGGCGCTGTACGACAGCATCGGCGTGCCCGGCATGTTCGCGTTGACCGGCGTGCTGGTGCTGGCGGCCATCGTCGTGGTGGCGAAAATCATCCCCGATCCGAAGGTTAGCCACTTCCATTCCGATGCCGAGGTGGCGCCGGCGCGGTTGCGCGATGTGCTGCGCAACGGCCAGTTGCTGCGCCTCAATTTCGGCATTTTCGCGCTACATGCCGCACAGATGGCGATGTTCACCGTGATTCCCTTTGCGCTGCGGGAAACCGGCAACCTGCCGGAAAGCCAGCACTGGAAAATCTATCTGCCGGTGATGCTGATTTCCTTCGCGGCGATGGTGCCTTTGATCATCGTCGGCGAAAAAAAAGCCAAACTGAAACCGATATTCGTCTCCGCCGTCACGCTGCTGCTGTTTACCCAGGTGTCGCTGGTTTTCCTGGTCGGCAATTTCTGGGGCATCGTCGTACTGCTGCTGACTTTCTTCATCGCCTTCAACACCCTCGAAGCCAGCCTGCCCTCGCTGATCTCCAAAATCGCCCCGGCACAGGCCAAAGGCACCGCGATGGGCGTGTATAATACCGCGCAGTCGCTCGGCCTGTTCGTCGGCGGCGCGCTGGGCGGCTGGCTGTCGCATCAAATCGGCCAGTTCGCGGTGTTCGCCTTCGGCGCGGGTTTATCCGCCGTGTGGCTGGTGCTGGCGCTATCCATGCGCCCCCCGCCGGCGGTGCGCACCCGAATGTTCCATCTCGGCGTCATGAACGCCGGGGAAGCGCAAGCGCTGGCGCACAAACTGGCGAAAGTCGAAGGCGTGTTCGAAGCGTCCGTGGCTGCAGAGGAAGGCGCCGCGCTGCTCAAAGTGAACATGGCGGGCTGGGACGAGAAAACGGTTTTACAACTTATCGAGGGAAGGGCATGACATGGCATCAGTGAATAAAGTGATATTGATCGGCAATCTGGGCAAAGATCCTGAAATGCGTTATATGCCATCCGGGGATGCAATCGCTAATTTCAGTATTGCCACAACCGACACCTGGAAGGACAAGAACGGTGAAAAGCAGGAAAAAACCGAATGGCACCGCATTTCGATGTTCGGCAGGCAAGCGGAAGTCGCCGGCGAATACTTGAAAAAGGGCAGCCCGGTATATATCGAAGGCCGCCTGCAAACGCGCAAATGGCAAAACAAGGAAGGCCAGGACCAATACACCACGGAAGTCGTCGCCGACCGCATGCAAATGCTGGGCGGACGCAGTGGCGGCGGTAATGCCTATGACGGCGGCGACCGCTCGTCCGGCGCGCCCATGGACGGTGGCGGCAGCCGTGACAGTGGCCGTGACAGTGGCCGTGACGGCGGTCGCAACGCAGGCGGCGGCAGTGGCGGCGGCGCCAAGCCAGCCAAAAAAGGCGGCGATTTCGACGACTTCGAGGACGACATCCCGTTCTAACCTTGGGGAACGAGCACGGAATAACTTTCCCTTTATGCCTTGCCTCGCCACAAATTAACGAGGCAAGGTGTAATTAGTAACTTATCGGCCAAGTCGTTACATTATTTGCGAAGAATGTGTCGTAAATCAAGCACGGGTGCGGATCGAAGTGCATCGCGACGAGGTAGGGTGGATAAGCGAAGCGCATCCACCTGAACATTCCAGAGCACCGCGCGGTGGATGCGCTTCGCTTATCCACCCTACATCCTGCGTCCTCTGCGGTAAATGTTTTTGGTTCCGGCCCGCCCGGCTTAGGCGATTTTCAGAAATTCCCCATGAAAAATATCGGTCGAAACGATCCGTGCCCGTGCGGTAGCGGCAGGAAATATAAACAGTGTTGTAAAAATCGCGACGCCGCCCCAGTAGCAAACCAACCGCCCGTTGCAGCGGGTGCGGGCATTCAAATCAACAACGTCTTCCAGATAGCCTTGCAACACCACCAGCTCGGTCAACTGCCTCAGGCCGAAGCGATCTACCGACAAATTCTCCAGGTGCAGCCGAATCACGTCGATGCACTTCACTTCCTGGGCGTCATCGCGCATCAAGCGGGGAAACATGAGCTTGCGATTGAACTTATCAACAAAGCCATCGGCGTCAATCCGTCAGTTCCCAGCTATTACAATAACCTTAGTGCGGCATACCTAGCCCTGAACAGGAACCACGATGCTATCATTGGCTATCGCAAGGCCGTCGCACTCAACCCCGGTTATGCCGAAGCGCATCACGGCCTGGGAAATTTGTGCAAGGAACAGGGCAAGCTGGACGAAGCTGTCGAATGCTACCGCAAGGCGCTCGCGCTCAAGCCGGGTTATGCCGATGTGCATAACAATCTGGGCGTCGCACTCTTGGAGCAAGGCAAACCGGCAGAGGCCATAGCCTGTTACCGCAAGGCGCTCGCGCTTAAGCCGGATTGCGCCGACGTGCATAACAACCTGGGCGTTGCGTTCAAAGAGCAAGGCAAGCTGGACGAGGCGCTTGCCTGCTACCGCCAGGCGCTCTTGCTCAAACCGGATTATGCCGAAGTGCATAACCATATGGGCAATGCATTCAAGGAGCAAGGCAAACTGGAAGACGCACTTGCCTGCTACCGCAAGGCGCTTGCGCTCAAGCCGGATTACGCCATAGCGCGTTGGGGAATGGCGCTGATCCAGATTCCGTTAGTGGCCGCTTCGCACGAGGAACTGGAGACATGCAGGGCGGCGCTGTCGCATGAATTTGATGAATTGGCCGCATGGTTCGAGGCTTCCCCTTCCCGCATGGCGTTGGGCCACCTTGCCGTGGGGCATCACCAACCTTTTCACTTGGCTTACCAGGCTCAAAACAACCGGGAACTGCTTTCCCGCTATGGCGCCTTATGCGCCGGATTGATGAAGCATTGGCAGGAAAATCAACAATTCCCGCCCGCGGAAAACGTTAGTAGCGAAAAGGTGCGGATCGGGCTAGTTTCGGCGCACATCTACAGCCAATCCGTCTGGAATGCCATCGTCAAAGGCTGGTTTCAGCATTTGGAGCGGGAGCGCATTGAACTTCATGTGTTTTATCTCAGCGCCAAGCAAGACGACGAAACCGACTGGGCAAGACATCAGTCCGCCAGCTTTACGCAAGGAGGAAGAAACCTGGGATGGTGGGTCGAGGCTATCGTAAGGAAGCAGCTTGATGTGCTGATCTTCCCGGAAATCGGAATGGACCCGACGACGCTAAAGCTGGCGAGCCTGCGCCTTGCGCCGATTCAGGCCGCATCATGGGGGCACCCGGAAACCACCGGCCTGCCGACGATAGATTATTATTTTTCCGCCGAAGGTCTCGAACCGGTCGATGCACAGGAGAACTACACGGAAAAACTGGTTTCCCTGCCTCATCTGGGGTGTTGCTACCACCCCTTGCCGGTCACTGGCGTTAATCCCGACCTCGCAAGCCTGGGCGTCGATCCGGGAGCGCCTCTGCTGCTTTGCCCTGGCGTACCCTATAAATATGCTCCGCAACATGATAATACGTTGGTTGAAATTGCCCGCAGATTGGGGCGTTGCCAGCTTATTTTCTTCACGCATCGCAAACGCGAACTGTCCGAGAAGCTGCGTCGGCGGCTGGAACGCGTGTTTGCCCAAGCCGGTTTGGTTTTTAATGACTATGTCGTGTTTATTCCATGGCAGGAACTTCCCCCGTTCTACGGTTTATTGCAACGCGCCGATGTTTTTCTGGATACGCTCGGTTTCTCCGGCTTTAACACGGCCATGCAGGCGGTGGAATGCGGACTGCCGATAGTCACGCAAGAAGGCCGTTTCATGCGCGGTCGGCTGGCAAGCGGCATTCTACGACGGCTGGGATTGCCCGAATTAATTGCCGCTACCGAAGAGGATTACGTGACATTGGCGGTCAAATTGGTGCGGGATTGCGCATATCGGCAAACCGTCAAGCAACATATCGAAACCTATCGCCACATGCTCTACGACGATGTGACGCCTGTCAGAGCGTTGGAAAATTTTCTGATCGACAAAGTCAGGTGACAGGGGCGGGTTTGTTGGATGTGCCCGGCTAAATTGTGGCCGCGCAAGGCATAAACCTAAGCCGGACAATTGCCGGAACCAAAAAATATTTACCGCAGAGACGCCGAGGCGCGGAGAAACACAACGGAGGATGAAACCATACCATTACCCTACAAAATCTCTGCGTCTCTGCGTCTCTGCGGTAAATATCTTTGGGTTCCGGCCAGTCCGGCTTGAGAAGAAAAACCGCTGTCACTCACGCACCGATTCCAGTTTCGCCAGTTCGCCCCGGAAAGCCTGCGCCCAGCCTTTCTGATCGGCGTTCAGCCGTCCTTCCTGCGCCAAGCGTTCCAGCAGGCCTGCCCCGCGCTTGAGCAAGGCGACGGCCTCCCGGTCGGATACGCCTTGGCCGCGCAGCCGCGACAATTTCCAGCAGAATACCGCTACGTCCGCTTGCCATCCCGCGTTCGCCGGATATTGCCGGGCGAGGCGCTCGCTGGTGTCCAGCCCTTTGCGGTAGGCCAGCAGCGCGCCGGAAAAGTCGCCCTGAAAGCGCAGAATGTCGCCGATTCTCTCGTGCGCAACTCTCAGGTCGTGCTGCAATCCCCCGTTTGCCGGAGCTTGCCGGGCAAGGCGCTCGCGGATTTCCAGCCCTTTGCGGTAGGCTGCCAGCGCGCCTTGAAGGTTGCCTTGGTCGCGCAGGCTGTCGCCTATGCTTTCGTGCGTGATGCCCACATCGCGCTGCCATCCGACGTTTTCCGGGTCTTGCCGGGTGAGGCGCTCGCTGATTTCCAGCCCTTTGCGGTAGGCCGCCAGTGCGCTAGGGAAGTCTTCCTGGGCGCTCAGGGTGTCGCCGATTTTGTTGTACGCGACGCTTAAGTCGCGTTGCCATCCGGCGTTCGCCGGGTTTTGCCGGGCAAGCTGGCCGCTGATCGCCAAATCCTTGCGGTAGACCGCCAGCGCGCCGCTAAGGTCGCCCTGGGCGCGCTGGATGTTGCCGATCTTGTTGTACGCGACGCTTAAGTCGCGCTGCCATCCGCTGTTGGCCGGGTCTTGCCGGGCAAGATATTCGTTGATTTCCAGCCCCTTGCGGTAGGATGCCAGCGCACCGGCAAGGTCGCCCTGGGCGCTCTGGATGTCGCCGATTTTCTCCTGTAAATAGCTCAGTTCGCGTTGCCACCCGGTATTGGAGAGGTCCAGCCGGGCGAGGTGCTGGCGGATTTCCAATCCTTTGCGGTAAGTCGCCAGAGCGCCGGGGAGGTCGCCCTGGGCGCTCAGAAAAGCGCCGATTTTGTGATGCGCGGAAGCGAGGTTACGCCAGCGCTCAGGATCGTCGGGCTGGGATTTGGCAATCTCTTCCAGCAGCGCCAGCGCCTTGCCGTAGGCGCTGTAAGCGTGCGGCAGGTCGCCGGCCTGCGCTTGCATATCGCCAAGCAGGCTCCAGTTTCCCGGATCGTTCGCATCGTAATCCACCGCGCGGCGCATCGCGGCAAGCGCTGTGTAGACATCGCCATTTACGGTGATCGCGGCCAACTGGCGCGCAGCGGCGCAGGCTTCGGCACGGCTTGCGGCGCCATTGGCGGCGCGCGATTCGGCGGCTTTTTCCGCTTGCCACAAGTAGTCGGCGGTGGCGCGCAGGTCCCCGCGCATCAATCCTTGCACGGCCTTTTCCGCCGCGGCGTTGTGCGCACCGGCTTGCGTTTCCCTGGCGAGACGTTCGGCGAGTTTCGCCAGTTCCGCCTTGAATTGCTGGTTTTCCCTGTCGCTCTGCGGATTGCGCTCGTTGTGCTTGATTGCCGATTCCAGGCGGTGCAGGATTTTGTCGGCGTTTTTGAATTGCTTCGGTGAACTGGTCTGTGACGCAGACATGCCGGACGGCGCAGGTCTGGCTGGTTCGGCTGCGGCTGCGGCGGAAAGCCAGGCAATGCCGAACAGAGCGCCCGCCCATGGGAAACGGAATGTCATATTCCCCTACCGGATAAGGCAACCGTGTTGCTACGCTTCATCGCCGCAGCATTGCCGACACGCTTGTTCGGATATTTCGAGCCTACTGTCCAGGCCATGAGATTGTCTCCATACCGTTAAGGAACCACATATGCCCGGCATGATACTGGAAACAGTCATTTTTTCCAGTGCAACGCGGCATATCCGGCATTGCCGCTCCCTCACCACTGCGGCATTTTGACCCACGCGAAGGCGCGAAGGGAAAAACAGATGAAGAATGAGATTTCGGCACGGAGATGGCGTCAACCCGCACACGAATTTCGCGTCTTCGCGCCTTCGCGTGAATCAACAACGTCCGGTAACTGCTCAGGGGGCAGGGGCTAGGAGCCTGTCGGACTTAAAGAGTCGAAGCGAAAAATGAGCTGGTCGAGGGCAGATTTTCCCGCTTTTCAAGCCAATAGTTATTCATATTGGCTTGAAAAGCGGGAAAATATGCACCGACCAGGTCATTTTGCAGCCGACTCCTTTAAGTCCGACAGGCTCCTAGGGGCTACGCGAGAACATCCGTCGGTGAAGACAGCCCTGTCTTTCGCGTCCCAACGCTTCTTGAGCCGGTTGCAAACGCGGAGTCCATGCTTGTATTTGCGTGTTCCCGTCCCCGCGTAGCCCCTGATCCCTAGCCCCACGGTAAATTTGTTATCATAAATTCATGATGAAAATCAATGATGTAAAACATTCATGAATCCCGGGCAAACTTGAGCAGCGACGCTGCTCGACTCATGACGGCAACCCATAAAGACAAAATCTTTTTCACCGCAGAGGACGCGGAGGACGCAGAGGAAGAGCATGAGGGTTTTCCTCTGCGTCCTCTGCGGTGAATCGGTT
>JBAYVP010000223.1:0-8732 GCA_041674485.1 Sulfuricellaceae bacterium | reverse complement strand
TTCGATCGCGTGGCGTGGTCGTGTCGTCGTTCGGAATTGAGCTGTCGCCAAAAATGTGCCGCAGTTCCGGGGCAGCTGCGCGCGTTAAGATGCTTTCCTTACGGGTTTACCGAATGTTTACATTTATTTTGACCCGAAATTTGCAGAAAAAAATTTATATGTTGTTGATTATATTGCGTTATATATTTTTCTGTTCAGTCAACCGTCTCAATTAAAATCCGCGAGATCAGGTGGTCTGATATTGGATATGGCACGCGCTGCCGACGATAAAACGCTGGTGATTTGCCTGCTTTCGGGCGGCGCCTCGGCGTTGCTCGTCGCCCCGGCTTCGGGCGTGACGCTGCGCGACAAACAGGAAACCACCGCGCTGCTTCTCAACGCGGGGTCCCCCATCAGCGATCTGAACGCGGTGCGCAAGCATCTTTCGGCAGTCAAAGGCGGCAGGTTAGCGCAAGCCGCCTACCCGGCGCAGGTCGTGACGCTGATTCTTTCCGATGTGATCCGCGACCGGTTGGACGTGATCGCGTCAGGTCCGACCGCGCCGGACGGCACAACCTTTGCCGATGCCTGGTTTATCATCAAAAAATATGGCTTGCAGGAAAAAATTCCGCAGCATGTCGCGGATTACCTGCAACGCGGCATAGCTGGCACCGCGCCCGAAACCCTGAAGGAAGCCGACCCCAGCATGTTGCTGACGCGCAACGTGATCGTCGGGAGCATCAAGCAAGCGCTAGCGGCGGCGGAAGCTCAAGCCTTGCAAATCGGATACGCCGCGAAAACCCTCACTTCCGAACTCCAGGGGGAAGCGCGCGAAGTCGCGCGCATGTTGGCGCATAGCGCAATCGCGGCGCAGGCGGGCTTGTCGGAGGATGAGCGGGTTTGCCTGCTGTTCGGCGGCGAAACTACGGTGACCGTCAAAGGCGCAGGAAAAGGCGGCAGGAATCAGGAACTCGCGCTGGCTTTCGCGCAGGAGATAGACGGACGGGCAGGCATATATTTGCTTTCCGCCGACACGGACGGCAGCGACGGGACTAACGACGCAGCCGGGGCGATGGTGGACGCAAACCTGGCAGCGCGGGCGCGGCGACTGGGGGTTGATCCTGTTCGCCATCTGGACGACAACGATTCCTACGGATTTTTCCAGCGGTACGATGCGCTATCGGGCGAAAATCGTCATTTCAAGACCGGCCAGACGGGAACCAATGTGATGGATGTCCAAATCATCCTGCTGGAGCATGCCGAAGGCGCAAAATTGAACCTAGAAACCTCCGTTGACCGCTTGCCAAGATGTGTAACATGGTGGTTCTAAACAACTTTGTCATATATTTTGCGTTCACCCGTTTGGTGAGAGCGCTACGGGCTGGATTGCACGGTTTTCCGGGCGCATGGCTGCGTTGCAACTTCTTGCAATGGAACGACCATTGCGCGTCGTTGCGCCTTGCCCTGCACCCGGAAAACCGCACACTCCAGCTCGTTCAACGGAGGTTTCTAGGTTGAAAGTTGAAAAGGTCCAAACCGGCTGATGAATACTGTTTCCTTGAGATCCGATGTACATGAACAGATAGCAAAAATCGCCCATGCGGACATCGTTGTGGGGATACCAAGCTACAATAACGCCCGCACCATCGGCCATGTGGTGCGGGCGGTGCAGGCCGGCCTCGCCAAGTACTTCCCCACTTACCGGGCTGTGATCGTCAATTCCGACGGCGGTTCCAGCGACGGCACTATGGAGGTGGTGCAAAAAACCTCGGTAGAAGATTTCAGCGTCATCTTGCTGCACCACCGCATCGAACCAATTTCCAAGATAGCCTTCCCTTACTCGGGTATCCCCGGCAAGGGCAGCGCGTTTCGCACCATTTTCGAGATTGCCCAGAAGCTGGATGCCAAGGCTTGTGTGGTCGTCGATTCGGATATCAGGAGCATCACACCCGAGTGGATAGAGTTGCTGGTTACGCCGGTGCTGGTTGGCGGTTTCGACTACGTTGCTCCGCTTTACCACCGGCACAAGTTCGACGGAACCATCACCAACAGCATCATCTACCCCCTCACCCGTGCACTGTATGGCAAGCGGGTGCGCCAGCCGATAGGCGGGGATTTCGGTTTTTCCGGAAAGATGGCGCAGTTCTATCTGACCAAGGATGTGTGGGAAACGGATGTGGCGCGTTTCGGGATCGACATCTGGATGACCACGACGGCGATTGCGAACGGATTCAAGGTGGCGCAATCCTTTCTCGGCGCCAAGATACACGATGCCAAAGACCCCGGCGCAGACCTCTCCAGCATGCTCTACCAAGTGGTCAGCGCGCTCTTCGACTTGATGGAGACCTATTCCACGGTCTGGATGCCGATACGCGGCTCCGAGCCGGTGCCGGCCTTCGGCTTCGAATACACCGTTGGACTGGAGCACGTCAACGTCAACACGGCCAGGATGTTGGCAATGTTTCGCGAAGGTCTCGTGAACCTGCGGGAGATTTGGCTGGACATCCTGGGCGCCGGCGATTTTCGCGAGGTTGAAAGACTGGGCGAACTGCCCGATGCGGAATTCGACTTTCCGTTAAGTTTGTGGACCCGCATCATCTGCGACTATGCCATCGCCTATCACCGCAAGAAAATGCCGGTAGCCCACCTGATCAAATCGTTGACCCCGCTGTATATCGGCAAAACCGCCTCTTTCATCCGCACCGCCGAAAACATGGATGCAGCCGGGGCGGAAGCGGAGATCGAGAAGCTGTGTATCGAGTTCGAATGCAACAAGGACTATCTGGCGACAAATTGGAAGTAATAAGAAGTAATAATTTTATTAGGAGAAAAACATGAGTGACTTTCTAGACCTGATACTTGAACCCTTGCAGGAAGTTTTCCTGAAATTCAAGGTTTTTTTGCCTAACCTTCTGGCGATGCTCGTCATCATGGTCGCGGGGATACTGCTGGCCAAAGTCATCCGGCTTATGCTGGTGAAATCGCTGAATGCGATTAATTTTGATAATTGGTCCGACCGCGTCGGTATGACCACACTGATGCGCAAAGGCGATCTGTGGTCGAAACCCACGGCAGCGCTGGGCGCTGTTATTTTCTGGTTGCTGATTATCGTCACGCTGATGATAGGACTGAGCGCGCTCAGGATGCATGCAATCGACAATCTGGTCGAACAATTCTTCGCTTATCTGCCACGGGCTTTTTCTGCTGCGGTGATACTGATCGTCGGCTCCTTGCTGGCCGGCTTTATCAGCCGCGCCATATTGATCGCTGCGGTGAACAGCGGCTATCACTATTCCAAGCTCCTTGCCGAAGCCGTGCGCACGCTCCTGACGGTGTTGATCCTGGCGATGGCTATGGAACAGCTCCAAATCGCGCCCGGCATCGTGCTCGCCGCCTTTTCCATCATATTCGGCGGCATCGTAACGGCGCTTGCGATAGCATTCGGCGTAGGCGGCATTGATGCGGCGAAACGGATGATAGAAAGAGAAAACGGCGCGGAAAAGAAGGATGAAATCGAGCACCTCTAATTCGGGAGAATCGCCATGTCAGATTTTTACCAGTCCGGCAGCATTACTACGCTGCACCAACTCGGCAAGTCGTCATTGGAGCGCCTAGAGGCCGAGTTGCTCGGGTTTTCGAAGGTCAGTCCAATAGCGCTGGCGTTGCCGGCGCTTTATTCCGAATTCGAAGGTCCGGCCATGCCGGGTATCGTTCAGGAACTTGCCAAAGTCAAATATCTCAACGAAATTGTGCTGGTTCTCGACAAGGGAACGGAAAAGGATTTTCAGCGGGTGCGCGAATTCATGTCGCCGATTTCGGCGGAAGTCAAAATCATCCACAACGACGGCAAGCGCATCCTCGAAATTTACGAAACCTTCGCCCGCAACGGGTTCAACGTCGGGGAGCGCGGCAAGGGACGCTCCGCTTGGCTCGCCTACGGCTATGTGCTGGCGCGCGGCAAATCGGACGTAATAGCGTTGCACGATTGCGACATCGTAACTTACAGCCGCGAACTGTTGGCGCGCTTATGTTACCCGGTGGCGCACCCGAACCTGGACTATGTGTTTTGCAAAGGCTATTACAGCCGGGTGTCAAACAAATTGAATGGGCGCGTCACCCGCCTGCTGGTGACGCCGCTGGTGCGCGCACTTCAGCAGATCATCGGGCAGAACGGGTTCCTCACCTTTCTCGACAGCTTCCGCTACGCGCTTTCCGGGGAATTCTGCATGATCACCGACCTGGCGCGGGTCAACCGCATTCCCTGGGATTGGGGGCTGGAGGTAGGCTCGCTGGCCGAAGTCTACCGCAACTATTCGCCGCGCCGGATTTGCCAGGTGGACATCGCGGCAAACTACGACCATAAGCACCAGATACTTTCCGCCGACAACGCAGCCAAAGGTTTGATGAAGATGACGGTGGATATCTGCAAATCCATCTTTCGCACGCTGGCCTCCGAAGGCGTGGTGTTTTCGGATGGGCTGTTCAAATCCCTGCTGGTCACCTACCTGCGTCAGGCCGAAGACACCATCATAAAATATGAAGCGGATGCGGCCATCAACGGCCTTAAATTCGACCGGCACGAAGAGGCCATGGCGGTGGAAGCCTTCACCCGCGCTATCGGAATGGCCAGCCAGACTTTCATGGAAAACCCGATGACCACGCCGCTGATCCCGAACTGGAACCGGGTGATTTCAGCGATCCCGGATATTTTCGAGATGCTGAGAATGGCCGTGGACGAAGATAACTGTACAACACATCATTTAGGAAGCGTAAATGTCAAATAAAGCAGGAGCATGCCATCTCGCTCATGCTTGCTTTGTAAATATTCGGTAAACCCGTATAAATATTCATTTATTCAATGAGATACAATTGCGCTCATTTTTTGGCAACAAATAATATTGTGTTAAATCAGAGCATTGAGCGCGTCCATACGGGTTCACCGAATATTTACCTTGCTTTGGCCAAGCTTGTGCGGTACGGCCACATGGCGCAATTTGCGCCTTGCATCGCATCCCGTGAGACGCGGCTAAATCGTCAAACCGTGACGTGGCAAGGTATATCTGAATATGTGGCAAGAACGAATTCATGGAACGCATAGCCGCAATTTGCCGTTCTTGCTTATCTCGATCAGCCCCCTATCGATCAGGCCGCGTATATCCCGGCTTTGGGTCATATCGGTGCGCTGGAGATACAACCCTTTGAACCACGGCTGTGCCTTGACGCGTGCCAGCTCATGCGCCAACCCTTCGGGCAGCAGGTTGTTGATGAGGGTGTATTGGCGCAGGTTGATGCGTTTTTCTTCCAGCATTCCGCGCACCTGGTTGCGATAGAGAACGAGGCCGATCATGCGGTTCACCCTGTCATGCAAACGATTGAGCGCATCCAGCATCCCTTTGAGAAACAATTCGACGAATACCTGATTGGGATAAGGCGCTGCCTTGTCTTCCGCCTTCCTGGCAAGATTGAAGGCGCTGAAGTAGGCGTCGATATTTTCCAGATAGTATTTTGAGAGGGCGAAAGGCGTGTACTTGTAGCCGGCGCATTTCATTACCATGGCTTCCAATACCCTGCCGACCCTCCCATTGCCGTCCCAAAACGGATGGATGCGCTCGAAATAGTAGTGCGCCAGTGGTGCGCGGATCAGCGGGGGCAGGCTCAGCATGGGTTCGGCGTTGATCCATTCGAGGAATTTCCCGACCAGCAGTTCGATGTCCTCCCGGCATTTTGGCGGTTGGTAGATGCCACCGTGAGCCGCATCGCCCACCTGGGTGCGCTGCCCCTTGCGGTTGTTACGATATTCGCGCGGAATGTTGACGGGATGGCTCAAGTTGTCCGTGATGGCTTGGTGGAGATCCTTGAGCATGTGCTCCCCGATAGTCACGGCGAAACCGCTATTTCTGCACAGTTCCGGGGCGCTCAGGCAATTGGCGGCGTAGCCTTCGATTTGCTCGTAGGCGCGCCTGATGTTGACTACCCGGATGTTTTTTTCTTCTTTGGCTTCTTCCGGGGCGTCCAGCGCATCGGCGGTTTCCTCTTCCGTCAGGGTGCCGCCTTCGATGGTGTTGGTGCCGAACACGCTGGAAACCAGCACCTCTTTTTCCAGCGAAGCGGCAACGTCCGGCAGGATGGGAACGCTGGAAAAACGCCGGTGCGCATCTTCCACGCGGTCGATGAGCGGTTGCAGAGCGGCAATATTCACGCCGGACTGGAAGACGAATATTCCGGAACGGAAGGTTTCCACGCGCAAAGGGAGGTTGTGAGGTTCCATGTTGTTAAACATGTTAACTGAAAATATGAGTTAATAGTTTATTATTAAAACAGAAAAACATAGTAATCGCTAATTTATGTTGAATAAAATGTTATGATATTTGCAGGCCATACCTAATTATCCTAGCCCATCTTTGTCATTCCGAAATGGAATATTAACCATTTTACCCTATCACAAATATCGTAACAAATTGATTAATATGTGATGTTATTTTTTTGTTTCGGGTTTTTCTTGTTTGTAGTGCCATAATATATGACCATGCGATAAGAATGCTCTTGATTTTCTGCTAATATCGTGGGCATGTTTATCAAACAAACACGCACCAATAACAAGGCCACCGGCGAGTCCTACACGACTCACCGATTGGTACTCCGAAGCGCACCGGTAAGCAGGTGCGGCAGGTCACATTGCTCAATCTGGGACGTCATTTCTCGATCAAGAAGGAAGACTGGCCGTTGCTGTGCAATCGCATCGAAGACATTCTCGGCGGACAGGCCTGTCTGAAGCTGCCGATATCCGATGTCATTGAGAAGGCGGCGCAACGCTATGCTGCTTTGCTTGTGGCGCGCTCGCCTACTACGGTTGACACACCCGCCGCCGCACCGACAGCGGCGCCCGATGAGGCGCCTGCTTTGCTTGCGGAGCCTGTGCTTGCAGAACCCGTGCCCGCCAAGGACTTTCAGGAAGTCGATATTGAGACGCTCCAGATGCTGCGTGCCCGCTCCGTGGGCGTTGAGCATGTCGGGTTGCACGCGATGGAACAGATGGGGTTTATCAAGAAACTGGGCGAGCCGGGCATTAACGGCAAGATTCGTTCCGCCATTGTGGGTAGCGTGATTGGACGTATGGCCAAACCCGCATCGGAGTTGGCGACGCACACGTGGCTGCAAACACAAAGCGGCCTGGGCGAGTTGATGGAGGTGGATTTTGAGGGGCTGTCCCTGTCGAACCTGTATCGGGCGTCGGATGCCCTGCTGAAACACCGTGAGGTGTTGGAAGATCATCTGTTTGGGCGCGCCCGCGATTTGCTCTCTTTGAAAGAGACGGTCACGTTGTTTGACCTGACCAACACCTATTTTGAGGGCGATATGGCGGGCAACGCCAAGGCGAAACGCGGGCATTCCAAGGAGAAACGCACCGATTGCCCGTTGGTGACACTGGCGCTGGTGCTCAATGACAGCGGATTTGTGCGCCGCTCCCGGATGTTCGAAGGAAACGTGGCGGAATGCACGACTTTGGAGGGGATGCTGTGCGCCCTTGACGCACCGGTTGGCGCGTTGGTTATCATGGATCGGGGTATTGCGACCAAGGCCAATATTGCCTGGTTGGTAGCGAATAAGTACCGCTATTTGGTGGTCAACCGTTCCACGGTGCGCCAATTCGACGAAAGCCAATCCGTGAGCATTGAGAACGCCGGCGGGGAGACTATCCGCATCCAGAAAGTGGTCAGCGAAGACCAAAAGGAGGTATTCCTGTACTGTCATTCCGAAGGTCGGGAGAAGAAGGAAACGGGAATCGTTGATCGATTTTGCAAAGGGTTCGAGGCGGGGTTGCGGAAATTGGCCGAAGGCTTGAAAAAGCCACGTTGTGAGAAGCGTATCGATCGGTTGAATGAACGCATCGGGCGCCTGAAGGCAAAAAGCCGGGGGGCGGGGCAACACTATGAAATCACCCTGACACCCGATGAATCCGGCCAAAAGGCCAACGAGATCACTTGGAGCAAAACTATCAAGGAAGGCACGATGGCGGCAAATCCCGGCGTGTATTGCCTGCGCACCAACGAAACCCGTTGGGACGAGGAGAGGCTGTGGCGCACTTATAGCATGTTGACTGATCTTGAGAGTGTATTCAGGAGTTTGAAGCCTGTCCTGAGCGAAGTCGAAGGGAGCGAACTGGGGCTACGTCCGGTGTTCCACTCGAAGGCGGATCGGGCAGATGGGCATTTGTTTATCACGGTGCTGGCTTATCAGTTTGTGCAGTTTCTGCGGGTGGGGCTAAAGGTGGCAGGAATTAATGATAGCTGGACGAGTCTGAGAGCGGTTCTGGAAGTTCAGCGCCGGGTGACGGCTTCCTTTCAAACACAGGACGGTCATACCTTGAACATCCGCAAAAGTTCTGTCGCCGAGCCTGAACTGATGAATATCTACCAAGCAATCGGAATTAACGCGGCTCCCGGAGGGACGAAAAAAATGGTCGTTTAGGCGAAAATGACAAGAGTGTAGTGCCACTCCGATTTTTTTTGATGTGTAACGCATTGATAGGGATAAATGTTTTTTTGGCATGACAAATATGGGCTAGAAAGCTCAGTTGACCGCTTGCCAGGATGTGTAACATGTAGGTTCTAAACAACTTTGTCATATATGTATCTACTTTAAATGCCAGGAAAAACGTGACATCAAACCTGCACAGTTTGCGTTTTTTGAGCAATCAAATCCGCCAAAGACGGAAGCTTGAATTTCCCCGTAATTCTGTCGAGAATATAATC
>JBAYVP010000222.1:0-8758 GCA_041674485.1 Sulfuricellaceae bacterium | reverse complement strand
GTTGCACCATGACAACCTACCTTATTTTTAATCCGTTCGTCCTGAGCCTGTCGAAGGATGAACGGATTAAAAATAAGGTAGGTCGTGACGTTTCTGGGCATATCCAAAAACCGGGAAGCTGAATTTCGATAAAAACGCTGTATTTCGACAGCCTAGGATGCGACACTCGCCGGCAACGCTTTGAAAATCTGCGTTAATCTGCGTAATCTGCGGATCGAACTGCGGATTTTAGGCTAATAGGTGCGACAGCCATGAGGTCGTGTATAATTCCCACTTTTAGTAGCGGTTGACCAAACGATATGTTAAACAATGCAAGCCTAAAATTTAAACTCGTGCTGCTTTCCGGTCTGGGAATTATTATGCTGTTGCTGATGGCGATTACCGGAACATTGGGCATCAGCAGCGGCATAGACGGCGTGCAGGAAATCGGTCGCAACCGACTCCCCTCCGTACTGGCGCTCCAAAAAATAAAGGAATTGCAGATCGGGCTGAAATCGAGCACATTCGAAGTGGCGCTATGGGAAAACGATACGGAGGCGCAGGACATGTTCGCCGACATCGCCAAAGACAAAAAACGCCTGTGGAAAAATGTCGGCGACGCCTGGAAAGCCTATGAAAGCATCGCCAAATCCAGCGCGGAAACCGATTTATGGAACAAATTCACGGTCGAGTGGAACACCTGGAAAAAAACCGACGAAGCAGTCATCAGCCTGATAGACGAACTGGTCGGCAACAAAGACGCCGCCAAACAAAAAGCGATCTACCAGAAATATTACGAACTGGGAGGGCAACAGCGGAAATCCTATCTGGCCGCCGAGAAACTGCTTAACCAGGTGGTGGAATTCAATGCGCACAATGTCGAAAGCGTCACGCAACAGGCCGAAACGACAACCCGGCTGGCACAAAAAGTCATGATGGGGGGGGCTGCGGTCGCCATCGTCCTGACACTGGTGCTGGCATTGGCCATTACCGGCAGCATTTTGCGCCAAATGGGCGGCGAACCCTCGGAAGCCGTAATCATCACCAAGCGCATAGCCGGCGGCGACCTGACCGTCCCGATTCGCGGGGATGAAAATAGCCTGCTGGGTTCCCTGGCCTCCATGCAAAGCCATTTGCGCGACCTGATAAGTGAAGTGCTGCATAGCGCCGATGAATTATCGCATAGCGCCCGCACCCTGGCCGACGACGTGGCGCGCGTGGCGCACAACGGCATGGAAGAACTGGCTGCTGCGAATAGCACAGCCGGCGAAGTGCAAAACATCGCCAGCCGCGTCCAGCACATGGGTGACTCCGCCGAAGCCGCGCGCCGGCTTTCCGAACGCGCGGGCAGCCTGTCGCAAAGCGGACAGGACGTAATGAATTCCGCAGTCGGTGAAATGGCGCTGATCTCGGATACGGTAAGCCAGTCGTCCGGCTTGATCCAAAACCTGGGCGGGTATTCGAGCCAGATTTCCAGCGTGGTCGGCGTCATCAAGGAAATCGCCGACCAGACCAACCTGCTGGCGCTCAACGCCGCGATTGAAGCGGCGCGCGCCGGCGAGCAGGGACGCGGTTTTGCGGTGGTGGCCGACGAAGTGCGCAAACTGGCGGAACGCACCTGCAAATCGACGGAGGAAATTTCCGTCATGGTCGGCACCATCCAAAACGGCGTCAACGATGCGGTAGCCAGCATGCAAGGCGTCAGCGCGCGCGTCGGGGACGGGGTGAAACTGGTGCAGGATTCCGCCGCCACCATGCAAAACATACGCATGGGCGCGCGCGACGCCAGCGGCGCCGTCAACGACATCACCCAATCGCTCCAGGATGGCAACCGAAGCTTGCAGGCTATCGAAAGCCGCATGAGCAACATCGTCAACATGGTCAACAACAACAGCGAGGCCGTTCAGGGCATGACGCTTTCGGCGCGCCGCATGGACGAATTGGCCAGCGAATTGGCCGGATCGGTGCGGATTTTTAAAATCTGATCGATAGTGCCATAATCAATGTTAATCAAAGGAGGTATTGTGAGTAAAACCCAGCTTATCTTCGCGCGTAGCGTTTTTTGCGTAGCGTCGCTTATGACTGCCTATTGGTCCCATGCGGGCGCCGTGGTGGTGGTCAGCGCCAAGTCTCCGGTCAGCGCTCTGACCAAGGAGCAGTCTTCGGAAATCTTCATGGGCAAGGCGACCTCGTTTCCCGGCGGCGGCGCAGCCACGCCGCTAGACCAGCCGGAATCCAGCCCCTTGCGCGACGAGTTTTACACCAAGGTGACGGGCAAATCGGCCTCCCAGGCCAAATCGTACTGGTCCAAGCTCTCCTTCACCGGCAAAGGCACCCCGCCCAAGGAAGGGCATAATAGCGCCGACATCAAGAAGCAGATCGCCGACAATCCGAACCTCGTCGGCTATATCGAAAATTCCGCTGTTGACGGCAGCGTCAAAGTGCTTTTTGCCGTGCAATGATCCCCGTGGACGTGATAGACCATGACAGAATTTATCGGAGGTAATGTGAAAAGCAAGAAACTGGTTCAGTCCCTGGCGCTGCTGGGCGCATTGGCAACAGCCGTCTACAGCCATGCAGGCGAAGTGAATGGCATCGATTTTTCCGGCTCGGGTTTCCTGACCCTAGGCGCGGGCAAGATGATGGGCGGCGCCCACAACAACGTAAGCGACTACAACTGCCCCTGCTTCATCGGCGATTATGCGCAAGCCGGCGTCTACCAGGGCGACAAAGAATTTCAATGGAAACCGGATAGCAAACTTGGCGTGCAGGGCACCGCAGCATTCGACAACCGGCGTTATTCGATCACCGCGCAGGCCGTGGCGCGCGGCGCGCGCGATGGCGCCGTCAACCTCGAATGGCTTTACGGCAGCTACAAACTGAACGACAAAATCACCTTCCAGGCCGGGCGCAAGCGCCTGCCCATGTTCTACTATTCCGACACGCAGGACATCGGCGTGGCGCTGCCCTGGGCGCACCTGCCGCCGCAGCTTTACGGCTGGGAAGCGGTCAACTACAACGGCGTGAACATGATGTACCAAGACCAGTGGGACGGCTGGTCGACAACCGCCAACCTGCTGGCCGGCAAGGAAACCTACAAAGATAGCGGCTACTGGAAAATCTACAACGGCAGCCAGAATCGCACCGACGTTAAATGGAGCAACATCCTCGGCGGCGACCTGACCCTGTCCAAGGACTGGCTGGAAACCCGCCTGGTGTACATACAATCCGACACGCAAACCAAGAATGTCAACGGCACATGGGATGCCGCAACCCTGAGCTATGATCCAGGCTTTATCGAAACGGAATTCGGCCCTGCCGCGAAACAGCAAATATACGGCATTGCGATCAATGCGGATTACATGAACTGGCTGGTTCGCACCGAATTCATCCACATCAACCGCCCCGGCTTGAACTTCAAGGATTTCGCCCAGATCGTCGGCGTCGGCTATCGCCTTGGAAAATGGCAGCCCATGCTCACCTGGTCGCGCTACAAGGGAACCGCCGTGGTCGATCAAGGCGGCGACCCCGAGGGTCAGGAAGGCCATGCAACCACCGCGCTGTCGCTACGCTACGACCTGACGACCTCCAGCGCGGTTAAAATGCAAATCGACAGCCAACGCGACCAAAGCGGTCCGAACTGGGCGCCGAACTACGGCGATGCGCGCTTGCTGACCTTCACCTACGACATGGTTTTTTGAGCCTGATCCAACCTGAAAGCCCCGGTTGACCGGGGTTTTTGGCGCTTCGTATCGATTTGGGATTTTGCTATTGCCGGCAACGCGGCGTTGTAGGATGCCGTTTAGTTGGACGAGGTGTTGTCGGGCTGAAGCCCGACCTACAGCCGACCAAAGGCAAGACATGTAGGTCGGGTTTCAACCCGACATTGCCGGATTAAAACCCAACCTACAGAATTTACGGAGAGGCTATGGCTTATAACGATCTGCGCAAGGGGCGCGTTTCCTGATCGTTCCCACGCTCCAGCGTCACTGCCATTAAGTTAGGAAAAATCCGTTCGCCCTGAGCTTGGCCTGCCCTGAGCTTCGCCGAAGGGTCGAAGGGTGAATGGATTTTTCCTAACCGGTTGACTGTTAAGCCATTCATGGTTCGACAGGCTCACCACGAACGGCTTAACTTAATGGCAGTGACGCTCCTGCGTGGGAATGCAGCCGCCGACGCTGTGCGTCGCGTATTAAATCGATGAGTCAATCTCAAACTTGCTTCTCCAGTGTCATTGCGCAAGTGTTTCACTACATCATTTTCATATCGGGACGCGGAGCGGCACTGGCTGCATTCCCACGCCGGAGCGTAGGAACGATCAAATTTAAAATAAAGTTACTGGGTGCGCGGCAACAGCATGCGCAACGCGTTGAAGATTCTTTTTCCGGAAATGATCAACGCTAGGCCGAACAGGATCAAGGCCGCTGCATACAGCCGGGTTTCGCCGAACGATTCACCCAGAACGAGGGAGGCAAGAAGCATTCCTAAAATTGGCACCAGCAATGCAAACGGCGCCACAGTTTGCGTCGAGTAGGCGCGCAGCAAACGCCCCCAGAGTGCAAAGGGTATGACGGTGCCAAATATCGCCGTGTAAAAAACCGAAAACAAGCCCATCGCGCTCATGTTTATTGCAGCATTGAGTTGTCCTGTCTCCAGCGCCAAGGACAGCGCAAACAGCGGCAACGGGGGGATCAACGAGGACCATACGATCAAGCTCAACATGTTCACGCTACCGGCAAGCTTCATCAAAACGCTGATCAATCCGTAAAAGAAAGCGGCGCCGACAACAAGAACAAGCGCTGTCATTGTGCCGGAATCGGTCATCGTGCCCGCAATGATAGCGATGCCGGAAAATCCCAGCAACAAGCCTATGCTATTTGTCAAACTGGGAATGTCGCGAAAAACGATGGCCGCCAGAACAACGGCGAAAAGAACTTGCGCTTGCAGCACCAAGGAGGTGAGTCCCGCCGGCATGCCGATTTTCATGCCGACGTACATTAAGCTGAACATACATACGAAGGCTGCTCCAATGGCAATAATCCAGCGCCATGGAATGGCGTTACGCCCGATAAAGAAAGCAAACGGCAGAGACGCCACGAGAAAACGAAGCGACGCATTGAAAACCGGGGGTATTTCCTTCAGCCCCAGCTCAATCACCACAAAAGCCGATCCCCACAGCAATGCCACCAGCGTAGCGAGTAAAATATCCCTGATTTTCAATTCATATGCCCCAAAACTTAACTCAGCCATGCCGTAATAAGGACACGACGACTTCATATGCTCGGCTATCCATCATTGTTTCCGAACCATTGCTCCCGCATCTCTTTCGCCATCACATCATGGGGCTGTGCCGGGATACGCTCCAAAAACGCCTGCCATTCTTTTTCACTTAGCAGGCCGCACATATAGAATGCGCCGCAAAGCCCGATTGCTATACCACACCCCTGCGAAGTATCTATATCCGTGAGCACATCTTCAATTACATCAAGCGCCTTACACTTATCAATTTTTTCCATTTCAATTTCATTCATCAGGAAAAGGGAAGCTTTTTCTTAGAAGTGAATATCCGCAATCATACAATTAATGCCGACTCGGAATAACAACATCAAGGTGACGCATCCTAATGCGTTTGCAAGACTGAGCCAATAGCATTTTGGTAATAGTCGACTATCATCCTGATGAATCATTGCCACCCATGGTGCATGATTCGAGAACAGCGATCTCAAACGTGTGTTCGTGGCGGGGTGTTAAATCCAGAACTAATCCAGGTTGAATTAGTGGCAAATTCGAAAACACATCCCAAAAATACCCTAATAGGGTGAAATTATTTATCAGTTGTGACGAACGTAACGATTAGCCGGACATTGGTATAGATGACAATAAAACTGAATAAAATTGACTTAAACTTGTTTGCCGTGTTCGATGCGGTCTATATGGAAAAGAATCTGACCCGTGCGGGGGATCGGCTGGGCATGTCGCAACCAGCGGTCAGCAATGCATTGTCGCGCTTGCGTCGAGTTTTCAAGGACAAACTGTTCGTCAAAACTTCTCAGGGAATGCAACCCACCGCGTTGGCGCAGCAACTCGCCGAACCGATACAGCGGGCATTGGATTTGTTTAATTTGTCACTATGTGGCGTTGAGTTCGACCCCGCGACATCGGATCGGGTTTTTCGCTTGGCCATGACGGATTACGGCGCCTTCCTGCTGCTGCCGGAACTGGCTGCCCACGTCAAAGTGCTGGCGCCGAATATATCCTTAAGAGTGCAGCACCTGACGGAAAGCACGATTCAGAAATCCTTGGAATCGGGAAAAATCGACTTGGCCTTCAGTAGCCAAATGCGCGTTGGCGCCGACTTCTATGAAAAGACGCTGTATTACGACAGGTTTGTTAGCCTGATTCGCATGGACCACCCTGAAGTTGGCGACACCATCGGCATTGATCAATTCGTCAAGCTTCACCACATCCTCTATGCCCCGCAGGGTGGTCAACTTGGCGTGGTTGACAGAGAACTGGCCAAATCAGGACTTTCACTAAAAATCGCGGTTTACGCACCGCATGTGCTGACCATTCCCTCAATTATCGAAAGAACGGATTACATCTCCACGATTCCGGAACGCTTGATTTTGCCTTATCTGGGAGACAGGAAACTCCGCCTGATAGAACCGCCGATTAGCGTGCCGGGATTCGACATGAAGCAAATCTGGCATCAAACCACAGCGAACGATGCGCCCAACAGGTGGCTACGCGCTCTTATCGCCGAATTATGCGCAAAATTTCCGGACTTGAAGCCAGCCCGGAAGGCGGGTGCAGCTTTATCGTGCCCACGCGGTTCAACGAGATAACTTCCGCGTGTCGGCGGCATCGTATTTTCTATATCGGGACGCGGAACGTCCCGGAGCGTGGGAACGATCAAAGCCGGAACCAAACAGATGTTTAGACAGGATTTGCAGACCAACTGGCGCGCGATCTGCGCCTCAACATCGAAGAGACCGGCGCAGGCTTGTTTTGGCACGCCCGCGAACACCAGTTGCGCCTGCTAGAGGGCGGCGAGACCCTGCGGGTGGAACTGCCGGTGACTGCCGAGGTTCCCGGCGATTACACGGTGCGCGGAGTGCTGGAGGCGCGCGACCTGGAGGAACGTCCTTACCGTTTTCCTTTCGTCGTGCGTCTGTCGGTCGCGGTGCGGGGGCGACGCTATCAGGTGTGTCCGATACAGCCTTACGAAATCGGCTCCGGCTTGGGGTCGGATCGCACTTTCGTCGGGCGCGGGGATTTGATCGAGTGGCTGGCCACCCAGTGGCGCAGCCCGGACACCCGCCAGGGCGTGGTGCTGGTGGGGCAGCGGCGCATCGGCAAGACCAGTTTGCTCAATTATCTGGAGCGCCACGGCTTGCCGCAGACGCCGCTCGTGGCGGTGAAGGCCGACCTGCAAGCCAGCAATGACGAATACCAGTTCCTCGACCGCGCCGCAGCCCGCATCGCCGGGCGGCTGGATTTGCCGGCGGTGGTGCTGGATCAGTCCGCGCCCTACCGCGCCTTCGAGCGTTTTCTGGATTCGACTGTGCCGGCGCTGGCGGGGCGGCGCATTCTGCTGATGGTGGACGAGGCCAATCTGCTGCCGCAACGTTTCAATGCGACCCACTTGCCCGGTTTTCTGCGCTCGCTGATGCAGGGCGATTTTCCGCTGGTGGTGATGTTCTGCGGCACCCATGCGTTGCGGGAAGGGGCGCGGGATTACGACTCCATCCTGTTCAACACCGCGCGTTTTCGCACCATCAGTTATTTGACCGAAGCGGAAGCGGAGGAGGTGCTGGAGCGCCCGGCGCGGGACTATCTGGAATTCGATGAATCCACCCTGCGCCGAGGCTATGCGCTGACCCACGGCCAACCCCTGCTGTTGCAGACGTTGGGGGCGCTCACCATTGAGGATTTCAACGCCGAAGTGCGCCAGGGTCGCGCGCGCTCCACCTTCGTCTCTCCCGCCGACCTGGACCGGGCGGCGGAACAACTGGTGCGCGCGGAAACCAGCCCGGTGTTCGACGAGCATTGGGAACACGCGTCGTTAGACACGCGCCTGCACCTCTGCGCCCTGGCCTGGGCGACCGACGAGGACAACCGCCGCCGCCTGGACGCGCCGGGGCTGCGCAATGCCATGAAGGACGCGGGTTTGCAGGCGGGTGCGGCGTCCGCCACCAGTGCCATCCTGGATAGCCTGACCGCCGAGCAAGTGCTGGTGGAAGAAGGCCCGACCTACCGCTACGCCGTGCCCCTCTACCGCCGCTGGATCGCCTGGCGCCATCCGCCGCGCAAACTGCGGGTGGCGCAGGGAGAGTAACCGATAGTTGCGCGGCTTGGGTTAACCTAAGCCGGAGCCAAAAAATATTTACCGCAGAGACGCAGAGATTTTGTAGAGCAATGGTAAGGTTTCACCCTCCGTTGTATTTCTCCGCGCCTGAAGCGTCTCTGCGGTGAAAAAGGTCTTATGTTGGTTGCTGCCAAAAGTCGCGCTAAGATCATGGTAGGCAGGGGTTCGTTCCTCACCCCAGCCTACGGCGCTGTTGATTCACGCGAAGACGCGAAGACGCGAAATTCGTGTGCTTGTTGACGATACGTTTCGCGGCTTCGCGCCTTCGCGTGAGTCAAAATACCACAGCCTAGTACAGCAGCGCGCAAATACTGATAACACTGCATAATTCTGGAAACCTCCGTTGACCGCTTACCAGGATGTGTAATAGGGTGGTTCCAAACATCTTTGTTATCAATGTGCAACGCCCTC
>JBAYVP010000221.1:0-8770 GCA_041674485.1 Sulfuricellaceae bacterium | reverse complement strand
GAAAACCGTGCAATCCAGCTCGTAGCGCTCTCACCATACGGGTACACGCGAAATATATGACAAAGTTGTTTAGAACCACTGTGTTATATATCTTGGCAAGCGGTCAACTGAGCTTTCTAGGATGATGGATTTCCCGAATGGGTTCAATCAACCTAAGCCGGACTATTGCCGGAACCAAAAAATATTTACCGCAGAGACGCCGAGACGCAGAGACGCAGAGATTTTATAGAGTAATTGTTATGGTTTCATCCTCCGTTGTGTTTCTCCGCGCCTCGGCGTCTCTGCGGTGAAAAAGAATCACCCGGAGAACCGCTCCAGTGCTTGATCTACGATATGTTCTTGTCACCAATTGCTTGTAACTTGGCCAGGAAGTGACTAAAAACCGCATTTGCTTAACCGCAGAGACGGTCGATGCGCGGAGAAATACAATGGAGGGTGAAACCATAGCATTACTCTACAAAATCTCTGCGTCTGAAGCGTCTCTGCGGTGAGTAGGCTCTTTCCATTTTCCCGATAATTCGCGTGGATGTGACAATTGTTGCGCAGCAAGCGCACAATATATTAGTATTTTCGTCAACCTTGTGCTATGTTGAAAGCACAAACATTTGGCACGAGCCACGTTGAATTTAGGAGAAAGAAAATGAAAACTGCTCACATCACCCACACGGGCCGCGATCTGGATTTCAAAACGGCAAGCATGCTTGCCACACTATTTGCCGACAAGGATAAGGACATCATCGATCCCTTCCTCGTTGCGTGGCACGACAAGAAAACCTCGCGCGTGTCTCCCGTGCTCGAAGGCTGCGCCGTCGAGACGAGCTGGCACGACTACGGGGTCAGCCACGGCGGCAAACTGGAAGTCGACGTCAACTGCGAATACGACTTCATCTTTGCCGACTCAAGCGCATTCGAACCCTACGGTCCCAGCCCCTACATCAACCTGCACGACAAACACGGCAACGAGTACCTGTGCCAAACCAACGCGCTACGCGACCCGCACAACCCGAAAAACCCCAGCAGGGAAGCCTGCACCGCGATAGACGAATGGACCAGCAAACTCACCTAAAAAAAGCGCGCCATCACCCGGCCTGTGGAGACCGGGCGACGGCGGGCAACACCCTGGCGAGCGCGGCGGAATGTCGCGCCCCGGAGCATTTCATGCAACCCCAACCGGTTGCAAAGTTTGGAGGTTAATTATCATGTCTGCGCATAATTCAATTGTCGCCACCTATGCAAACCGTAGCGTGGCCGAAGCCGCGGTCACGAAATTACACGATGCCGGATTCGACATGAGCAAACTGTACACCGCCGTCAGGGATAGCCGTAAACTGGCTGGCAAAGCGGACGGCGCAACGGCAATCGGCGAAATCGGCGTACTGGACGAAACGCTGTACCGCATCGGCATCCCAAAGGAAAGCGTGCTCGACTATGAAGCGGAATTTAAAATAGATCGACTGCTTCTGGCCGCGCACGGCACATCCGATGAAATCACCCTGGCCAAAAACATCATCGAAACGACCCACCCCGACGGCTGGAATGGAAAGGTAGGCTGTGCGGTTTACTATGGATGTTTCGACTGACTTGACCAGTCCGGGCGGCGCATGCACCAGGGTAAATTTGTTCTCAGAAAAAATGTAGGGCGGATAAGCGTGAGCCGCATCCATCTTTCTTGCGTCGGCACGGTGGATGCGGCTCACGCTTATCCACCCTACGACTACGACTTTCATCATGAATTTCTGAGAACAAATTTACCCTGCGGGCGCGGCTTCCGCGTTGCAAATTACGGCTACACGGCGTAATTTGCGCCTCTCGTGCCCATACCCGACAGCCCGCGGTTCTTGTGCCCGGCGGGCAACACGCGACAGATGCGCCTCGTTCCTCGGCACATCCTACGGGCTACGTGAACTGCTCGCGGATGCTCCCAGGCACATCCTTGCCATTACGCTTCGAGCTTGACCTTACCGCTTACGTATTGATGTATCAGCGAACTGATGATGGTTTGATAGGGGATGCCCACCTCCTGGGAGCACCTTTTGACGGCGTTCACATCAGCCAAGCTAAGGCGTATCGTAATATTTTTCGACTTGGACAGATATTCCTTAGCCGCTTTTTTTGCCAGCACAATCTCTTCTTCGGCATCGATGCTGCGCTTGAGTTGTCCTGCTTCCAGCGCCTCAAGGATTTCCAGTTCTTCGGCATCAAGCATGAGAGGCTCCTGGGTAAAGTTTCCTGGCCTTTCGGCTGGGGATAAGGGTTTTCAGAAAAATTTCACCGCCGTTTTTCACAAACGGCACGAGGTAGACATAGCCTAATGCTTCAACGACATAAATTTTTTGTCCAGGGTAACATTCCTGGTTAGGGTGGTCATAAACATCCAGGAGTTTGCCGTCATTGATCGCTTCAATCGCCTCCTCGAACCCTATGCCACGCGTTTGCTTCAAGAACGTATTCTTTTCGGCGTTCCATGCGTACATATGAAAATCTTTGCTTTATACATACTTTGTATATTAATTGGAAAGGGGTGAAGGCGCAATAAAAAGACCGTGGCAATTGCCAAGCATATTCCTTGGCGATGCAATCTGGATGCAGCGCATAGGCGGCATCTCCCGTCCATAGGCAACGCGGGATTTCGCAGCCATCCGTAGACTGGCAGTGAGGGACGAACCCCAGCATTTACGCCAGGATTCGCACGCTCACCCCAGGGTAAATTTGTTCTCCGCCCAGGAAAAAAACCATTCACCGCAGAGACGCAGAGAAACCACGGAATCTCCGCGTCTGAAGCGCCTCTGCGGTAAAAGCATTTCAGCCCGGAGGATGGGTGCAGCTTCATCGTGCCCATGCGGCTCAACGCAATAATTTCCGCGTGGGCACAAAAACGCGCCCACCTTACCCGACTTAGCCAATAAAATAGAGGCATCCGCAGGCGGTGCGCAGATGCAGGATGGTACGCGCGACCGGTTGCGTTGCTCAATCAACTCAAGGAGGAATCGGCGTCATGCACGACCGCAAAAGCATCGAACTCAGCAACCAAACGACGCGCACGCGCAAAATTGCATTCGCCTTAATCCTGCTGGCGTTGGCGACACCATCCTTGTTTGCTTGGAGCGACAATGTCGCGCTCGAAAGCGCGGGCGCGTTCACCGGTCAGTTGGCCGCAGTGACGCTGCTGGCGTTTATCGCGCGGCTATGGATGGCGCGTCATTACTCCGCAGGCGTGCAGGTGCAAGCGTTGCTGGCGTTCGCGCTGGTGCTGACCGGCTGGTCGGGCTATGTGTCGCGGATCGCGCACGATGAGCGCACGGCGGCGGCAGCCCGCCCCGCCAGTTCAATGCCATCGAGGATTCCCAGTCAAGTAGAGCGTATTGACCAAAAATTGGAGGACGCACAGCAACGCCCTTAAACCTACAGTGTTTTCAACATCAGATAGTTACAGCCTTTGTATCTACCCAGTAGACTTGCTCCCTTCTCCCGCAGGCGGGAGAAGGGCCGGGGATGAGGGCGTTTGCGCTGCGGCAATCGTTATCGATGTGCAACATCCCTCACCCCAACCCCCAGAGTAAATTTGTTCTCGGTACGGAAAAAACCGATTCACCGCAGAGGACGCACAGGACGCAGAGGAAGAGGCTATATCCATCTACATTTTCTTTCTTCCCCCGCCGGATTTCCACGTAAAATTCCTGTTTTCCCCTTCTTTCCGCCGGATTTGTCGCGATGAATAAATTGCTGTCGTTCGCTATCGTTTTTTTTCTTTTACAATCCGTGGCGGGGTATGGCGCGACGGTGCGGCAATTTTCCCCGCAGGGGGAGGTCGGACGGCAGGCGCGGGCGACGGCGGAGTTCGACGCCGATATGGTGAAACTTGGCGACACTTCATCCCCTGCCCCGTTTATCGTGAATTGCGGCGCGGTGCAGGGCGAGGGACGCTGGAGCGCGCCGCGCTTCTGGGCGTGGCAATTGGCGCGTCCTTTGCAGGCGGGGGAGCGCTGCGAATTCACTTTGCGTAGCGATCTGACCGCGCTTAACGGCGAAGCGTTAAGCGGCAGGAGCCGGTTCGCGTTTTTCGCCGGGCCGCCGCGCCCTTATTCTATTTACCCGCATCCCGGCAGGGAGGTGGAGGAGGATCAGGTTTTCATCGTCGATGCCGGCGGTGCGGTCACCCGCGAATCGTTGGAAAAAAACGTCTGGTGCGAAGCCGATGGGGTGGGCAACCGGATTGCGTTGCGGCTGGTGGCGGATGAATTGCGCCGTGCGGTGCTGACCGCGCACCGCAATTTCGGCGCGGATGCGCTGGTGCTGGCCTGCACCGAACGGTTGCCGCCCGGCGTGAAAATGAAGCTGGTGTGGGGCAAGGGGGTGGAATCCGTCGGCGGGGCGAAATCGGTCAGGGAGGAAAATTTTGTTTATCCGGTGCGCCAGCCGCTACGCGCCGAGTTGAGTTGCGAGCGCGAGAAGGCGGGCGCGCCGTGTTCGCCGCTTTCCCCGGTGAGCGTGAAATTCAGCGCTTATATTGATAGCAAGCTGTTGCGCAAAATCCGCCTCGTCACCCCGGAAGGCGCGCGCAGCCCCCGCGACCCGGACAAGGACGGCGGTGAACGCGAGAATAACCGCGATTCGGTGATTTTTCCCGGTCCTTTTGCACAGAACGCCGAACTGACGCTGGAGTTGCCCGCCGCGCTTCAGGACGATGCCGGGCGGGCTTTATGCCTTGCACGGGAGAAATTGTCCGGATTGGATTGTTCCTGGCCGGATGCAATGCAAGGCGCAAATTGCGCCGCGTGGTTATTCTCACGCAAGCAATTTGCAACGCGGCAGTGCGCCGGCCAGGGGCAATCCAACCGGACAATTTCTTCCGCGCAAGGCATAAGCAACGCAGCCGCGTTTCCGCTCAAATTCCGCACCGGGGGCTTGCCGCCGCTCGCCAAGTTTCCCGGCGCGTTTGGCATTGTCGAACTCAAGGAAGGCGGGGTGCTGCCGGTCACGCTGCGCAATGTCGAACCCAGCCTGAAAACCGCCGATGTCGTGCTGCCCGGCAGTCATCGTTTTGCGGACAAACATTTGAGCGAAGACGCCGACGTGATCGCCACGATGCGCGCGCTCGCCGAATTCGAAAAATGCACTAAAACCGTCAAAATCATGCGCGACGGCAAGCCGGAACGCTTTGACGACCCCTGGTGCGCCCGCGAGCTGAGTTTTCTCGGCGCGCATCCCGGCGTGACCCGCACCGCGTTGCCCAAACCCGGCGGCAGCGCGGAATTCGAGGTGGTCGGGATACCGTTGGGCAAGCCCGGCTACCATGTCGTCGAGATCGAAAGCCAGCTTCTCGGCGCGGCGTTGCTTGCCACGCCCAAACCGATGTATGTGCGCGCTTCTGTGCTGGTGACTAATCTGGCGGTGCATCTGAAACGCGGCAAGGACAATGGGCTGGTGTGGGTGACTTATCTTGATTCCGGCAAGCCGGCGGCGGGGGCTGCGGTGCGGGTGTCGAATTGCGACGGCAAGGAGCAATGGCGCGGCAAGACCGACGCGCAAGGGCGCGCGCTAATCGACATCCCGCTCCCCACGCCCGCTTGCAAGGATCATAATTTCCTTTTCGCCAGCGCCCGGCTGGAGGGCGATTACAGCTTCGTGCGCTCGGACTGGAACGAAGGCTTGGAACCCTGGCGCTTCGGGGTGGAAAGCTGGGGGGAGGCGCGCGCAACCAAGTTTCACACGGTTTTCGACCGTCCGCAGTTCCGCACCGGCCAAACCGTGGCGATGAAGCATTTCGCGCGCAGCCGCAATAGCCGCGGTTTCGCGTTTCCTGATGCAAGCAGGTTGCCGGATAAACTGGTCATCCGCCACAGCGAGAGCAACACCGAATACACCCAGGCGCTGCACTGGGACGCCCAGGGCAGCGCAACCAGCCAGTGGAAAGCGCCGGAAGCGGCCAAGCGCGGCGAATACCAGGTGTTGCTGTCCGGCGACAAGCTGGGCATGGTGGAAAGCGGCGCGTTCCGGGTCGCGGATTTCCGCCTGCCGGTGTTCACCGGCAGCATTCAGGGCGCACCGCCGCGCCAGGTGGCGCCGGCGAAAATCCCGCTGGCGCTCGGGCTGTCCTTCCTCAACGGCGGCGCCGCGCAGGGTGCGGCGGTTACGGTGTCGTCCACGCTGCGCCCGCGCTGGCCGACTTATCCGGGGTATGAAAAATTCAGCTTCAAGATCGATTTCGATAACGACGGTCTGGCGGCCTTCGGCGTGGAACGCGAGTGGAACGACGAGCGGCTGGTGCTCGACAAGCAGCCACTCACCCTGGACCGGGCCGGCGCGGGCAAGCTGGAAGTCGCGTTGCCGACCAAGCCGGTCGGTCCCACCGAGCTTTATTCGGAAATGACCTTCACCGATCCCAACGGCGAAATCCAGACTATCCACGGCAACGTGGAACTGTGGCCTGCCGCCGTCACGCTGGGAATGCACATTCCCGATTGGACGGCCAAGGACGGTGCGCGCGTCGAACTGGTGGTGCTGGATAGCGCCGGCAAGCCGCTCGCCGGCCAGGACATCGTGGTGCGCGCCAAGCGGCGCATCGACTACAGCCACCGGCGGCGCATCGTCGGCGGTTTCTATGCCTACGAAAATCATCATGAATTCACCGACCTGGGCGAACTGTGCAAGGGACGCAGCGACGCGCGCGGCCTGCTGTTCTGCCGGATAGATAAAACCGAAGCGGGGCGCATCTACCTGCTTGCCGAAACCCGCGACGCCAAAGGCAATGTCGCCCGTAGCGGCAGCGATGTGAGGCTATTCGGCGGCGGGGACGATTGGTTCAGCGCCGGCAATCAGGATCGCATCGACGTGATCCCGGAAAAACGCAGCTACCAGCCCGGCGAAACCGCGCGTTTCCAGGTGCGCACTCCATTCCGCGAAGCCACCGCGCTGATTTCCATGGAAGCCGGCGGCGTGATCGAAACTTTCGTGCAACCGTTGTCGCGCTTTAACCCTACTATAGAATTGCCGGTGAAAGCGAGTTGGGCGCCCAACGTATATATCTCGGTATTGCTGGTGCGCGGGCGGGTTACGCCGCTCAAGTGGTATTCCCTGTTCCAATGGGGCTGGCGCGAACCGGCGGCGTGGTTCCGCGAATGGTGGCAACCCCAGCAGCCCAGCGCTTTCGTCGATCTCGCGAAACCGGCGTTCCGCATTGGGTTGGCGGAAATCGGCGTGGGTGACGATGGCTTTCGCCTCAAGGTCGAGGTGAGCGCCGACAAACCCACATACCGCCCGCGCGAAGAAGCCACGGTGCATATCCGTGCCACCGCCCCGGACGGCAAAGCGCTGCCGGCGGGAGCGGAAGTCGCTTTCGCTGCGGTCGATCAGGCGTTGCTGGAACTGCGCCCCAACGAAAGCTGGAATTTGCTCGAAGCCTTCCTGCAAAAACGCGCTTACGAAGTACAAACCGCCACCGCCCAATCGCAAGTGATCGGCAAGCGCCATTTCGGCAAAAAAGCCGTGCCGCCGGGTGGCGGCGGAGGGCGCAGCCAGGCGCGCGAATTGTTCGATACGCTGCTCGTTTGGCAACCGCGCGTGAAGCTCGCCCCCGACGGCAGCGCCACGCTCAAATTTGCGATGAACGACGCGCTCACCGAATTCAAGCTGGCCGCGATAGCCAGCGCCGGAACCGGCCTTTTTGGCACAGGCTCGGCCAGCGTGCGCACCGGCCAGGATTTGCAAATGACCTCCGGCCTGCCGCCGCTGGTGCGCGAAAAAGACCGCTTCACCGGCCTGCTCACCCTGCGCAACGCCACCGCCCGCGCGATGAACGTCAATGTTGCGGCAAGCATCGGCGGCAAAGCGCAGCCGCCGCGCAAGGTGAGCCTGGCGGCGCAAAGCGCCACCGAACTGGCTTGGGTTGCGCAAGCCCCGGAAGGCGCGGAAAGCCTGGCCTGGGAATTCGAGGCCAGGGAAGAAGGCGGCGCGGCGCGCGACAAACTCAAAATCACCCAGCAAATCGCCCCCGCCGTGCCGGTGACGGTGCAACAAGCAAGCTTCACGCGCATCGAGGGCAAAGTCGAAATCCCCACCATGCTGCCCACCGGCGCGTTGCCCGGCAAAGGCGGCGTCGAAATCGGCCTGTCGAAGCAATTGGCCGCGCCGCCGCCGGGGCTGAAACGCTTTTTCGCCGAATACCCGTTTTCCTGCCTGGAACAGCGCGTTTCCATCGCAGCCGGTTTGCACGACGCCAAGCGCTGGCAGGAAATCGCCGCCGCGCTGCCGTCATATCTCGACCGCGACGGCTTGGCGCGCTATTTCCCCGGCGAGGGTTCCGGCAGCGTCACGCTCACCGCCTACCTGCTCGACATCGCCGCAGTCGCCGGTTTCGCGCTGCCCGACGATGCCCGTCGGCTTATGCTGGACGGGCTGGCCGCGTTCGCGGAAGGGCGCATTAAGCCGAAATACTGGTCGCCACAAGATGACTTGACGGCGCGCAAACTCAGCGCATTGGAAGCGCTCACTCGCTACGGACGCAACCCCGCCCGTAGCGCCGCAGCGCTTGATGTGGAACCGCTACGCCTGCCCAGCGCCGCGCTGATCGACTGGTATCTGGTGACCCAACGCCTCACCGACCTGCCGCGCCGCACCGAACAACTGGCGGCTGCGGAGCAGGAATTGCGCAACCGCCTGGCCTATACGGGAGGCCGCCTCAATTTCACCACCGAGCGCGCCGACTACTGGTGGTGGATGATGGTCAGCGGCGACTCCAACGCGTTTCGCCTGATCGAAGCGGTGCTCGACG
>JBAYVP010000220.1:0-8772 GCA_041674485.1 Sulfuricellaceae bacterium | reverse complement strand
GGCTGGATTGCACGGTTTTCCGGGCGCATGGCGGCGTTGCAACTCCTTGAGAAGGGAATGGAACGACCATTCCGCGTCGTTGCGCCTTGCCCTGCACCCGGAAAACCGCACACTCCAGCCCGTCCAACAGAGGAATCTAGGATGAAGGAAGCGAAAGCAGCGGAAACTGCCGCCAAAACCGCAGCGGAGACGGAGATTTCGGATGCGGGCGCCCTGAGCGGCGGGAAATCCATCCAGGCGCTCAACGAACCGAAAAACGCATTTCAGGCCTGCGCAATGAACATGCAGGCACACATCGCAGCATACCGTGCAATTTTTCTCAATCATGCAAATTCAGGCGTCCGGCTTTAACCTGGGAAGATTATCCCGGATTCCTCTGTTGACATGGTCGTAGGTGCGAATTTATTCGCACCTACGGGTAAGGCGCAACATGCGGATTTGGCCATTTGCAGGAGCCTGCCGCGCAGGCGAACAGCGCCGCCAATCGGGACGGTGGCACAAAGTAGCGGCACCGCATCGCGGGCACACATCACACATCACGGGGTCAGGTC
This sequence comes from Sulfuricellaceae bacterium, assembly GCA_041674485.1. Taxonomy (GTDB): domain Bacteria; phylum Pseudomonadota; class Gammaproteobacteria; order Burkholderiales; family Sulfuricellaceae; genus JAGXQV01. The sequence continues at coordinate 8,221 of JBAYVP010000220.1, read as the reverse complement.
TAGAAACGTAGTGCTATGAATCTAGACCTGACCCCGTGATGTTTTCTTCCGCACGAAACGCCATAATAACAACTTGACTTTGGTGATATCCATCTGGCACACTCTGGCAACATCCTTGTTTAGGCAACAGAATTTCGGAGAAGTGGCGCGTGTCGGTATTTCCGGGGGAATTGGTGCGTTTGCAACCATTGTTGTAATGTCTATCAATTGGTTACACATCAGGTTCATGGATTATACGACATGCTGTTTTAGATTAGGGGACATTTTTGTCGCCTAGATAAAGTTAGAAGTTATGTGGATTGCACTAACCATCTTTTCCCCTTCAATAGCTGCACTTAGCCTGATGGCGTTGAGTGCCGCCTATGGACTAGTGATTCCGCAAGCTGTAATTTTTTTCTTGTTGGTGGAGGTACAGCTTGGAGGGCTCGCCGTTGGAGTTATCCTTATCGTTCTAAGGCATAAGCGAACCATGGCAGAACTCCCGCGTTGGCGGATTCTTGCAAATCGTTATCTGGGTGCTGTTTGGGCAGCTATCATGGTTTTTTATGTTGTGGCGTTCATTGTTACAGCTCACCCCACTTAACGTTCGGGCGGGCTGGCTCATCAGTGCGCCGGTTGGGTCGCAGTTTCACCAGTGTGCCAGTTTCCAGCCTAACGAATAAGGTTAGCCCGTAGGATGTGCCGAAAGGGAAAAGGGGGAAAAGGGGACGCTACCCTTTATCTGCGCAAAAGCACAAAAGCATGGGGTTAGGTCTAGCAAAGTAGCATTGTGCTGGTTATCCGCAGCGAGTCCAAGCATGGGTCAGGTCTAGCATTTCTACTCCCACGGGTTGACAATCACGGGGTCAGGTCTAGAAACGTAGTGCTATGAATCTAGACCTGACCCCGTGATGTTTTCTTCCGCACGAAACGCCATAATAACAACTTGACTTTTGTGATACCCATCTGGCACACTCTTGCAACATTCTTGTTTAGGCAACAGAATTTCGGAGAAGTGGAGCGTGTCGGTATTTCCGGGGGAATTGGTGCGTTTGCAACCATTGTTGTAATTTCCATCAATTGGTTACACATCAGCCCGTAGGATGTGCCGAGGTACGAGGCGCATCAATCGCGTGTTGCCAGGGGTATTCGCGAGCGATGCGCTTCCTTCGTCAGCACATCCTACGGGATTTTTGGAAAAGGGGACGCTACCCTTATATCTGCGCAAAAGCACAAAAGCATGGGGTCAGGTCTAGCAAAGTAGCATTGTGCAGGTTATCCACCGCGAGTCCAAGCATGCGTATTCCGTATTCACGGGGTCAGGTCTAGAAACGTAGTGCTATGAATCTAGACCTGACCCCGTGATTTTGGATTTTGCTGTGCCCCCGTGATTTTGCGGCGAAGCCGGGTGGTAGCCATGTAAGTCGGCTCATGCCGCCAATTCCCGCAACACTTCAGGGTGCGCCTCTGCCACGCGCAGCAGCGTTTTAGCCGCCCCGGAAGGGGAACGCCGCCCTTGCTCCCATTCTTGCAAGGTGCGTGGGGACACGCCCAACAGGGTCGCGAACTGCGACTGCGTCAACCCGGATTTTTGGCGCGCCGCAATGATGGTCGAATACACCACCGTTCCCATTCCGGCATTCATCTGGCGTACCGATTCGAGAAGCTTTTCGCCAAGCTCTTCGCCTGTCATGTAGTCATCCGTTGCCATGTTCTATCGCCTCCTCGATGGCCTTGAGCAAATGCGCGGGAATATCTCCGCGCACCGCTTTTGCGTAGATCACCAACAGGTAAATCACGCCGTTCTCCAGCCGGTTAAAATAAATCACCCGCACACCGCCGCGTTTGCCCATACCTGCGCGATTCCAACGAACCTTGCGGCAACCGCCTGCACCAGGGATAACGTCTCCGGCAAGCGGATTTTCCGCAATCCAGCCACAGAATTCGCCACGCCCATCTTCGTTCCAGATGTCCTTGGCGTCCGCGCTGAATATCTGGGTTTCTATGACTGTGTGCATGATTTTATTTTACGGCATTGACGTATTTGCGCAAGAGGCATTGGCTCGCGCGGGTTGCCCGCCACCGACGACGATAGCGGTGATTGCCGTAGCTAGGATGCCTCGGGCTTCAGAAAGTCTGGTTCTTGGGAACAACGTTTCGAGCGACAGGATTTTACGCAGAGACGCAAAGAACGTAGGGAAGAGATGGCGAGGCATGTCGCTGTCATGCGCATCGCCGCATCAGCGCGAAAACAGCACCAGCGGCGCCGTTGCGCTGCGCAGCCGGTCTTGATGGTCGCGCCAGGGCAGCGCCTGGGTGCGGGCATCGTCGATTGCCGCGTGGCGGTCGGCTTGCGCCAGTTTGAGATAGGCTACGATTTCCGCCAAGCCGTGGCGGACGGGATAGGCGGCGATGACTTCCGCCAGCGACGCCTGGTTCTTTTGCTCCAGCAGGTTGCGGATTTGGCGGCGCAGCAGCGCTTCATCCACGTAATGTTGGTTGAATAGCGCGTCGGCGGCGAAGTCGGCGTCCCCCAATGCGGGCGTCGAGTCGGCTATGCGGATTTTGCGCGGTGGGGCGTATAGGCTGCGCAGCAGGGGCAGCGATATTTCGGCGCGCGGCTCGGGCAATGTCATGAAGTCTGCGTTGTCCGGCGGCGCGTGCTTGACCGCCAGCGCCTGTTTTTCGATGCGATGGATCAATTCGGCGATGCGCTTGTTTTCCAGCCATATCTGGCTGTCGAGGTAGCGGCGCAACTGTTCCGCCAGTTGCCCGGCGGTGCGCTGCACTTTTTCGCCCGCCTCGGACAGGTGGAAACGGTAGTTTTCCAGCCAGCGGTTCGTTGCCGTTTCGGCCACGTCGGGGAGCGCCAGGGCTTGGGCGATCAGTTGTTGCAATTCCTCGCGCCGCTCCAGCGACATCAGGAAATCCCAGAATGCCTGGAAGCTCTTGCCCTGGTCGGAATGGCCGATGGCGTCCTGTTCGCCGAAGATTTCCGTCAGCAGTTCGGCTTTGGATTTTTCCGCCAGTGCGATGCGGCTGCGCGTCTTGGCGTCGAGTTCGCGAAAATTGGCTTCCACCTGGCGAAAGTCCGACAATAGCCGCCGGGCGGTGTCCTCGATATGGAAAAAGCGCTCTTTCACCTGAGTGGAGGAAGGCAGCGGCAACGCCGCGCCATCTGCGGACAGGCGGGAGATTTCCTGTTCCAGTTCGACCTTGCGCCGCGTGAGTTCGGCGATGCGCGAGGCGCTATCGCGCTCGGTGTCATGCACCAGCTCCCGCAACAGTTCGAATATGGTCAGCAGGCGCGATTCGGTGCCGACGAACTGCTTTTCCTGCAAGCTCGCCAGCCATTCCAGCGCTTTTTCCGCAGCCGCCGAAAGATCGAATTCCGGCTCGTCTTGCTGGGGTGGATAGTATTTGCGCAGAAAGGCGTTTTCCGGGTGCGCCCAGGTGTCGAGATATTCCTTGGCGGAGCGCGGGTAAAGGTCTTCGCCGTAGGATAGCCGCAAATCATAGAGATAATCCTCCAGCGCCGGGATTAACTCCGACTGCGGAATAGCGCGCTTGTTGGGACGGATGAAGGCGTGGTGCAGGAATCCCGCGATCAGCGGTGCATTCTCCAGCGTGAGCAAACGCCAGGCAGGATGGGTGTCGCGCAGATGGCGCAGGTAGTCGTAGTTCATTATTCTGGAAACCTCCGTTGACCGCTTGCCAGGGTAAATTTGTTCTCGGCACGGAAAAAACCGATTTCACCGCAGAGGACGCGGAGGACGCAGAGGAAAAGCATGAGGGTTTTCCTCCGCGTCCTCTGCGTCCTCTGCGTCCTCTGCGGTGAAAAAGGTTTTATCTTTATAGGTTGCCGCAATGAGTCGCGCAGAGTCGCGCTAAGTTTGCCTAGGATACATGAATGTTTTCCATCATTGATTTTCATCATGAATTTCTGAGAACAAATTTACCCTGTTGAAAGAGCACTGTAAAGTTTACAGGTAGCCAAGCAACGATTATGGGTGTACAAAGTAGCTGCCGGGAAAAAATGCTTCAACTGCCTTGAGCAAGCGGATATTTCGCGTCCGAATGAAGACGCGCCGGGAAGCCCGTTTTTTTGCACTGCACCTTGAAATTTAACCTGTTTCTTAAAGGAGCCAAGTTATGAAGAATTTCACTGCGTTGTCTATCGTCGTGGCGCTGATTCCGGGCATATCCTATGCCGCGGACGCGGGTACTACCGAGGCATTGATAACGGTCATAGAGAAAAAGCTCGATGAGATTAAGACCGGGCGAATTCAAAACTACCGTTTGGTTGAGGGCGTCCCCGATCCGTTCGTCGGTGCCCTTATCGCCGAGGCGCGGCACAAGGCCGCAGCAGCTAACGGAAACGGCATGACCCTCCTCGGTGCGATAGAGAGCGCGCGCCTCAGCCAGTCCGCTCCTCAGCCTTCCGGCGCTACATCCACCTGCGTCGACAATCGGGTTGCTGCGAATATGGGGGTCTATTATTCCGGGCGGGATTGTTCGGCGGGTTTCATGGCAAGCCGGGCGTGGATGCAAGCCAATATGTACAACTCGGGAAACTATATCCTCCAGGCATCCTGGGGCAATATCGATTTCGGCCACGCCGCAACAGGGCAACCCTTTGCGGTTCATTATTCATCATCCGGCGCGGTTCGCGAGTTCGTCTGGTTAGTTAATGCCACGAATTAGTAACTTACCAGTCAAGTCGTTGCACTTTTTTGCGAAGAATGTGTCGTAGATCAAGTGCTGGCGCGGTTCTCCGGGTGATTTTTTCACCGCAGAGACGCTTCAGGCGCGGAGATTTTGTAGGGTAATGGTATGGTTTTACCATCCGTTATATTTCTCTGCGCCTGAAGCGTCTCTGCGGTAAATGTTTTTGGTTCCGGCAATTGTCCGGCTTAGGCAGTAGATAGACGCAGCACATCACACTCTAAAATAAAACGAACTACAAGCGGTTAACTTTTTAAGGAGGCTATTCATGGAACCGGCAGTCGATATCAAGTGGGATAAAAGTTTGTCCGTGGGCGTTGATGAGATAGACAGCGACCACAAGGAATTAATCAACCTTTTCAACCAGCTTTATGCATCGTGCTCCGCCTCCGAGGGGGCGTTGGCTGCCGCCGAAATGGATACCTTGTTGAGGCTGCTCGACTATACGAAACATCATTTCAAGCGTGAAGAAAAGCTGATGAAGCAGGAAGGCTATCCTGATTATGAGGAACACAGGGAATTGCATGACGATCTTTTGCTGATTACTCTGAATTTTCAGGAACAGTTGCAATCTTCCGAGATTCATGAAATCACCGATGAAACGCTTGAATTCCTGCGTTCATGGATAGTGAACCACATCATGGAGTGCGACAAGGCGTTCGGCAGTTATTTGACACAAAAACATGCCGCGTGTGAGTGCGTTTAGCCTGTCGGGGCGTGGCGCGATACGGGGGGGCAAAAAGATTAGGCGCATAGGGTAGTGCCGTAGATCAACCTAAAATACTCAGTTGAACCGCAGGGACGCTTCAGGCGCTGAGAAAAAACAATGAGTTATGGTGTCGTGCGACACTACCCATTTTGACGAGGTGAAAAATTGTTGTAACTCATTGGTTTCTCTGCGTCTCTGCGTCTCTGCGGTTAAGCAAATGCGGTTTCTAGGATCAAGCACTGGCGCGGCTCTTGGGTAGGGTGGATAAGCGAAGCGCATCCACCTGAACATTCCGAGACACCGTTTGGTGGATGCGCTTCGCTTATCCACCCTACCCCCTGTTGGGTTCCGGCTCGTCCGGTTTAGGCGCTGAATAAACCGGGAAATAAATAAATCAATTGACTTATTTAAGTCTATCGTTTTAAATAAGTCGGTCGATTGATTCAGGTCTGTGCTTATGTCCCCTGCCGTCCTCCCCACCCGTTCCGACGGAACCCAGGCGCGTTTGCGCCTGCTGCGCGCCGCGTTGGAATGCTTTGCCACGCACGGCTTCAACAAGACTTCGACGCGCCGGATTGCGCAGGCGGCCGGGGTCAATCTGGCCGCCATCAATTATTATTTCGGCAGCAAGGCGGAGCTTTACCGGGCAGTCTATTCGCAGCTTTGCGAGATCGCCGCCGGCGCGAACGACGGTGAGCCGCAAGGGCTGCCGGCGGCGCAAGCCGGTTTGCCGACGCAACTTGAGGCCGGCGTCACGCTGCTCTCGGTGTTGCAAATTTTCTTCCGCGTTTCCCTGCAACCGCTCAAGCAGAGCGAGACCATACGCCTCTCCATGCGCCTGCATTTTCGCGAGATGCTGGAGCCTAGCGGCATGTTGCAGGAACACATCGAGCGGCAGATTCGTCCGCTGCACGAATCCCTGACCGCGCTGCTTTGCAACCAGTTGGGGCTGGCCGCGCCGGATGACGATGTGTTGCGGCTTTCGCTGACGATCCAGGGTTTAGTGGTTTTCCATTTCGTGGCGCAGGACGTGGTCATGCAACTGGCGCCCTCGCTCACCGCTACGGAGGAAGCTATCGATACGCTGGCCGAGCGTCTGGCGATCTACGCGTTAAGCATGTTCGAAGCCGAACGGCAGCGTCGCGCCGGGAAGGGGCAAGGGTGAACACCCGTCATATTTCCCTGGCGGGTTATATTCCCCTAGTGCTTTTGGCGGCCAGCCTTGCGGGTTGCGGCCTGCTGCCCAAGGTGGGGCCGGACTACCGGCCTGCCGCTCCCGTCGCGCCGGCTGCGTGGCAGGCGGTCACGCCGTTGCCGCATAACGGCGACCCGGCGGCGCTGGCCGATTGGTGGCGGCAATGGGACGACCCGCTGCTGGCCGAATTGGTGACGGCGGCGGAAGCCGACAACGCCACCCTGGCGCAAGCCTGGGCGCGCATCCAGCAAGCGCGCGCCGAACTGGTGACCTCCGGGGCGGCGGAATTGCCTGCGCTCGACGCCTCGCTGAATGGCTCGCGCGCCACCGTCGCCATGGCGGGCCCGGTCATGCACCAGACCACGCGCCAGGCCGGCCTGATGTCGAACTGGGAGATCGATCTGTTCGGCGGCATTGCCCGTCGCCAGGAAGCGGCCGAAGCCGGCTATGCGGCCAGCCGGACACGCTGGCATGCGGCGCGCGTATCGTTGGCGGCGGAGGCCGCACAGGCGTTCCTGCAAACCCGTTTTCTGGAACGTCGCCTGCAACTGGCCGAAGCCGATCTGGCCTCGCGCCGCGCAACGGCGCTGCTCACCCGGCAACTCAATGCAGCCGGCTTCCAATCCAACCAGGCCGTTGGGCTGGCCGAGGCCGGCGCCGCCGAATCAGCCGCCAATCTAACCGATCTGCGCTCCGCTTACGACCAGCAAATCAAGGCGCTGGTGGCGCTGTGCGGCATCAATGAACCCGAGCTGCGCAACCGGCTGGCCGCCCGTAGCGGGCAATTCGCCCAACCGGCGCAGTTCCGCATAACCAGCCTGCCGGCTGCATTGCTCGCGCAACGCCCGGACATCGCAGCCGCCGAGCGCGACGTGGCGGCGGCCAGCGCCACCATCGGCCAGGCCGAATCCGCCCGTTATCCGCGCCTGCAATTGTTGGGCAGCCTCACCCCGCTACGCCTCACCACCGATGGCAGCACAATAAGCGCCACCACTTGGTCGATAGGCGCGGGGCTGACGCTACCACTGGTCGATGGCGGACGCATCGATGCCAACGTCGCCGCCGCCAAGGCGCAGTACGCCGCAGCAGCCGCGCAATACCGGCAAAAAGCGCGCGACGCGGTGCGCGAGGTCGAGCAAGCCCTGGTGCGGCTGGACGCCGCCGGGCGGCGCGAAGCCGACCTAAGACTGGCAGCCGCCGGCTACGGCCAGGCGCTGGACGCCACCCGCAGCCGCCATCGGGCCGGGCTGGCCGCGCCGCTGGAGCTGGAAGAAGCCAGCCGCCTGGCCTTGGCCGCCGACACCAATCTCGCCGCCTGGCAACGCGAACGGGCCGCCGCCTGGGTAGACCTGTATCGCGCCGTCGGCGGGGGCTGGCAGGCCGATGCCGCCGTGCCCGCGCCCATCGCACCCCACCAAGCCGGAAAACGCCCATGATCCTAGAAACCTCCGTTGAACGGGCTGGAGTGTGCGGTTTTCCGGGTGCAGGGCATACCCGACAGCCTACGGCTTGGGCACAAGAGGCGCAACGACGAAGAATGGTTTGTTCCATTCTCTTCTCTTGTAGTTGCAACGCCGCCATGCGCCCGGAAAACCGTGCAATCCAGCCCGTAG
>JBAYVP010000219.1:0-8773 GCA_041674485.1 Sulfuricellaceae bacterium | reverse complement strand
TTTCCGGGTGCAGGGCAAGGCGCAACGACGCGCAATGGTCGTTCCATTGCCTTCTCTTGTAGTTGCAACGCCGCCATGCACCCGGAAAACCGTGCAATCCAGCTCGTAGCGCTCTCACCATACGGGTGAACGCAAAATCGATAACAAAGCTGTTTAGAACCACCATGTTACACATCTTGGCAAGCGGTCAACGGAGGTTTCTAGGTTTAATCCATTCACCCTTCGACAGGCTCAGGGCGAACGGATTAAATATAATGCGCGAAATGACGATCCGGCTTCAGCATCCGCGCCACCTCCCTCTTCAAAACAACCTCCCCTGTCCCTGCCCCCACTCCGGCATCACCGGCTCGTCCATTTGTTTGAGGATGTCCCAGATTTTACGGTGGCTGATGGCGCCCGGTTCGCGGGCGATTTCGGAGACGGCGGTTCTGGCGCTGATGCCGCGGCGCGTCTGTTCGTCGAAGCGCGCGCGCCAGCGGTTGTTGCGCACGGCGCGCAGGCTGGCGGTGCATTTGGGGATGTTGACCGGCGTGCCGGCGTAGTGGTCGGCGAGTTTGTAGGCGTTGGGTTCGCCGATGATTTTGGCGATGTCTTCGAAGGTGTTTCTGCCGTCGATGCGTAGTCCTTTGGAGAAGATCAGTGGGCGACCGCCGTATTTTTCGATGAGTGTCAGGGCGTTGGCCAGGCCGATCAAGTGGATGAGTTCGATGGCGGTTTGGGGGAGGTGTTTGAGGTCGAGGTTGAGCATTTAGGCGCTCCTGCGTTGGGTGTCTACGGTCAGTGCCTGGACGATTTTTTGGAGTTGGGCGGGCGGGAGCCAGGTATAGCGGTCTACGCCGAACATGTGTTGGGCGATGGCGTCGGCGTAGCTGTCCGGTTTGCGCCCGGTGGGGTGGTTGATGAGGAGGGCGCGGATTTTTTTGACGAGGGGGAGGCGTTCTTTGGGAATTGTGGGGCGGGTTTTGGGGGGGACGCTGCCGCCTTTGGCTTTGAGGTGTTCGATGACGCGTTCGCGTTCGTGTTGGTCCATGTCGGCGGCGCTGCGTTTGCCGGTGACGGTGTGGTATAGGGTGCGGCGGGTGTCTTCCGCCATGCCGAGGGCTTTGGCGAGTTGGTGGATGAGGCCGAGTTCGCGGTTGCGGGGGGTGGGCATGGGGAGGGTCCTTGTTGTGCGGTTTTGGAGCGTGGGAACGATCCATGGGTTTCTGTCTGTAAACAGCTTGTGCGGGGGCGCTGTTTTCAACGCCCCCTGGCAAGCGGTCAACGGAGGTTTCTAGGCTTAGTGGTTGACCGCGTCTTTCAGTGCTTTGGCGGCGGTGAAGCACGGGACGGTTTTGGCGGGGAGGTCGAGGGTCTCGCCGGTGGCGGGGTTGCGGCCTTTGCGGGCGGGTTTGACTTTGATGCTGAGTTTGCCGATGCCGGGCAGGGTGGTTTCGTCATGCCGCGCCATGGCTTCGGCGAGGGTTTCGCACAGGGCGTCCAGCCAGGTTTCGGCTTGTTTTTTGGTGATGCTGTTTTCGTCGCGGGCGCTTTTGCGGGCGGCATTGATGCGGATTTTTTCGATGAGTTCTTGCTTGGTCATGCTGTTCTCCTTTGGGTTTTGACTACGGGTTGAAATCTTTTGGTTTGGCGAGTTGTCCGCGCGCGGTTGCCAGTGCTGCGCGGAAGTCGCCGCCGGGGTGTTCTTGGTAATAGGCTCGGACGCGCGCGGTCAGGGCGTCCAGGGCGGCGTTGCGTCCGGGGGCGCGGCTTTCGCACACGAGCGCGCCGGTTGTCCGGTCCGATATGTCGTAGTGGCCTTGGTCGCGCCGATGGGTTTGGCAGGCGGGGTGGATGACGAGGCCGTAGGCGGTCGCTTCTCCCGTCATCGGCGGGAGCGGTTTGCCGTGCGGGTGGGCGGCGGGCTGGAAGAGGATAGGGGGCTTCATGCGACGGCTACGTCCAGGCTGATGGGGTGGTATTCGCCGTCGGGGCTGCGCTCATACAGCCGGACGTAGCTTTTGCTGCCGAGGGTGATGATGGCGTCGTTGATGGCTTGCATGGCTTTTTGCCATTTGGGGTGGCGGAATTTGTGGCGGCGCAGGTCGAGGATGCGGGCGGTGTTGACGTTGCCTTTCTGGTCGGTCTGGAAGGCGGCGTTGAGCAGCACCTTGGCTTCTTCCTGGGAGCCTTCGCTCCAGTCGTGGATGCATTCGTCGATGAGGGCTTTGGCCGCCTGGAGTTGTTCGCCGAAGGCGATGGTTTTGGCGATGGCGCGCTGTATTTTGTAGCGCCGGTCGTAGCTGTAGAGGGTGAGGTTGCCTTCGGTGCCGCCGACTCTCGCGCCGTATTGTTCGGCGGAGATTTGGGCGAAGGCGGCAATGTCGTCGAAGGCGGCGCGTTTGAATTCGGCCAGGGCGAGGCTGTGTTCTTTGGCGCAGCCGATGAGGTCGCGCACGAGTTTGTCGCGCATGAGGTCGATGTCGTGGATGGTTCCGATGGGGATGAAGCGCCCCGCTTCGTCGCGGAGGTAGCCTTTGGGTGCGAAGGTGGTCATGGTGGGGTTCCTTTTTGGTTGGGTTTTGGTGTTGGTTTGTAAGCCCGTAGTTCGCGCATCACGCGCATGGCGCCGCCACTTGCCAGCCGCGCATGGCGGTTTCAAGCTGCGTCAGGCAGGTTTGCGCCTGGCGTCCGCGCGGGTCGGTTTCGGTGCGTCGGTGTTCCGGGGTTTTGGCGTCTGGCGCGGTCGCGCTCGGGGCGCGGTATTTTTCGGTTTTGCGCCATATTTTTATGCCGTGTTGTCCGATCCGGCATACTTCGATCATGCCGTGGCGTTCCATTTCTTTGAGGATGGCGGAGACGGTGCCTTTGACGGCGCCGGCGCGTTGGACGATGTCGGTTTGCGTGAAGCGCTCGGTTGTTGTGGCGATGGCGAGGGTGACGCGGGTCGGGCGGGTGATGTTGGGTTTCCAGGCCATTTTAGTGTCCTCTTTCTTTCCATTCGACGAAGCATTCGAAGATGCCGGCGCTCCAGGTGACGGTGCGTCGCCCGAAGCGGGTTTCTTCGAATTTTTCTGCGTGGTAGGCGCTTTTGAGCCATTCGCAGCGCCCGCAGACGGAGATGGTGATGGTGGGGTGGGCGAATTGGATGTCGGCGACGGCTTTGATCGGTTGGAAGCCTTCGGTTTGCAGCCAGCTCAGGCAACGCGCCATGGCGTTGACGCCGTTTTGGATGTGGGCGGCGGGTGGGGGGATGGCGCTGTTCATGGTTTTGCCTTTTTGGGGTTTCCGGCGACCGGGTCGGGGGTCGGGATGATGTAGTCGCATCCGTCTGCGCGGTAGGTGCGGTAGCGCTCGCACCGCACCGCCACGGCGCGGTGCGGGATGAGTCGCGCCAGCAGGCGGCGCAGGCTGTGGCGCAGGGCGAGTTTCACGAGGCTTCCTTGTGTCGGCACTGTTGGCAGGCGCGCCAGTGGCGCACGGCGTGCGGGCTGCTGGTGGGAACGGAGGCGTCGGCGTATTTCAGGCATTCGGTTTGGCCGATTTCGCGTCCCAGGTAGGGGCAGGCGTTGCGTTCAAAACGTTCGCGCACGAGGGCTTCGAGTTTTGCGGCGTCGCCGTAATATTTGCCGCTCAGCGCCATACTGATCGCCGGACGCTTGCTAGTGGTGCCGACCAAGAGGCGCGAGACGGCGGAGAGGTTGCCGTGGTTGTCGGCGACGGCTTGGCGCAGGATGTCTAGCCAGTCACGCATGGCGGTCTTCCCGCAGGTAGAGTCGGGCTTCGTTCGGGTCCCAGGCGTCGCCGTTGGGGCGCGGGATGGGGGCGTGCGGGCCGGTGTTGCGCGTGAGCAGCCAGCGCGGGGGTTCGCTTTTGCGGCGGCGTTTTGTTTTGGTTAGGTAGCCGGTCGCCGCTAGTGTGTATAGGTAGTTGCGGATGCTGTTTTCCGGGTGGCGGGCGGTTTCCGCGCCGTCTAGCACGGCGCCGGCCAGGTCGTCCAGGCTGAATGCGCCTTGGATGCGCATGGCGTTCCAGATTTTGCGGCGCTGGGTGTTGGCGCCGCCGGGGGGGCGCGGAGTTGGCGCGGGGTTGCGTGTTATGGGGGAGGGCATCGGCGTCATGGTTAGCGTCCTGCTTTTGCGCCGATGATTTTTTGGCGGGTGCTTTGCCAGTTGTTGGTTAGGGTTTGTCCGGCCATGTCGGCCAGGGTGATTTCTTCTTTTCCGGCGCGCTGGCCGATGCGTTCCACGAGCGCAATGGCGTTGATGATTTCGCGCACGCGCCCGTCGGTTTGTTTGCGCATTTCGCCGGCCAAGTCGGGGTGGACTTTGATTTCGCATTTTTCGGCGCACAGCAGGACGGTGTCGTCTACGGTGGCCGCGATGAATTCGATGGAGCGAGCAATGCGGCTGCTGACTTGGGGGTGGCGGGCGATTTTGCCTTGGATTTTTTCCATGCCGGAGAGGATGACCAGCGCTTCGGTGCGGTCGGCAAAGTCGCGGACTTTTTCCAGGACTTCCGCGCCGTTGCGCAGGCAATGGTCGGCTTCGTCAATCACGATGGGGGTTTGTTTTTTGGCGATGCTGCCCATGAGGCGGCTGAAAAGCTGTTCCGCCGTGCCGCCGATGTCGATTTTCAGGAGTTTGGCCATTTCGATCATGAAGTAGCGGGGGGTCCAATCGACGTTGGCGCGTAGGAAGATGGCGTCGTTGTGCGTGGCCCAGTGGGTCAGCGCTTGGGTTTTGCCGTAGCCGGCCTCGCCCCATACCAGCATCATGGAGGCTTCCTGCGCGCCACGTTCTTCCACCGCTTGGATGCCGTCCATGAAGCGGTTGTAGTTGCTGGTTTTTACGTAGTGTTTTTTCATGGGTACTCCCGTTTTTGTTACGTCAGGCCACAACCTGCCTTATTTTTAATCCGTTCACCCTTCGACCCTTCGGCGAAGCTCAGGGCAGGCCAGGCTCAGGGCGAACGGATTAAAAATAAGGCAGGTTGTCATGGTGCGGCTTCGGCATACGCGTCGGCACAGGGGCAAATTTCCCCGTTCGTGGTGAGCCTGTCGAACCATGAACGGGGAAATTTGACCCTGTCCGTAAATTTAAAAAATCCAAAGCTCATGTGCCGCTTCAAGATGCCACTCTAATTTCTTCATCATTGATTTCATTCCACAATTCGAATTCTTCCAGCGCGCCTTCGATGACGGTGCTGCCGCCGCGCTTGACCTTCATCGCGATGTAGCGCCGGTATTCCGGCGTCCAGTCTTCGGGGTGGGCGGATAGCCATTTGAGGAGGGTGTAGTCGCCGCTCGTGGTGAAGTTGGGTTTGTCGGTTTTGCGCTCCAGAGGGATGACGTTTTCCGCCCCCGCCAGGGCGTATTCCGCGACCGGCATGGCGGGGAGGACGATGCCGGCTTCCATTTCCAAACTCTCCAGCAAGGCGCTCGGGCGCTGCGCTTCGATGTCGTTGATTTGCGTTTCGTGGCGCTTGATTTGCATGTCGGCGCGCTTTTCCAGGGCGATTTCGTAGAAGCTGCGTGTCCGGTAGCTGCGCTCTTTATAGATGTGCGCTTCGAACAGCGGCGCGCCGTCCAGCGTTTTGATCCACACCCGCTCGCCGTCGTTGAGGTCGTAGGCGACCATGACTTCTTCGCCATTGATGTGATCCATTTCGGGATGGTGGTAGTCTTGCCCCATGAGGCTGATCCGCCCGCGTCGCACGAACTTGCGCTCATGCACGCGAAAGGCGTCTTCCAATTCTTCGCCGTTCAGCGGCTTGCGCTTCCAGCCGTTCGCGATGAATTGCGCCATCCTTTCATTCGGCGTCATGTGGCGGCGCTTGCCCGTCACCGGGCAGGCGGTCTTGGGCAGGCTGCTGTGCGGCATATCGTTGAATTCCGCCACCACGCGTTTGATCCATTCCACCGCTTCGGCGTAGGTCTTGAACATCAGCCCGCATCCGGCGCGCTCCGCTTCGGCGCGCAAATTTTCCGCCGCAATCGCATCACCGGCGCCCTGCGCCTTGACGAGCTTTTGGGTGATCTTATGCACCCGCTTGCGCGCCAGGCTATCCATGTCCTTGCCTTGATAAGTCGCTAATTCCTTGGCGCGGCGGTCCATATACCGGTTGAAACTCTCGGCAATGCCGTTGGCCTGGCTGTTGCCCGGCAGATTGTGGACAATCGTTGTGCCGCGCCGGGCGGCGACGGAGGCCACCGGGTCGAATTCCACCCGGTCGTTCTTCACCGAACCGGTGTTGTCCGTCTGCCACACCACCGGCTCGCCATCCTCGGCGCTCACCGCGTAAAGGCTGCCTAAAATCACGACCATGGATTCGGACAGACCGATGGAGCGCTCCGAGACATAGGCTTTGCGCGTCGCGACATCGTGGCTGTGCCAAACTTCACAGGTCACGTACTTGCCGGAGATCGGGTGCGGCGCAAGAAAGTGGGTGCCCCAGCCGTCGGAATGCACTTCCAGCAGCGGCCACATGCCCTCGCTGCTGCGCGTATGGCAGAATTTGTGCGGATTCATCGCGCTGCCGGTATTGCGACCTTTTTGCGCGTCCAGCTTGCTGTATTTTTCCGTGTACCAGCGCAAGGCCTGGCTGTAGCCGGGATATTCCTTGCCGGAACAGGGCTTTTTGCCGCAATGTTCCTTCCAGCCCAGCGCGCTGAGCGTCTTCGCCATGCCCTCCCAGGCGTCCCGTTTGCTGGGCTTTTGCGGGCGTTGCATTTCCGCTAAAAAATACGGCAGCCAGGCCGGCGGCTGCATGTCTTTGGTGCGCACGCCGGGAATCAGCGCGTCGTCGCCGCCGTCCGCCCGCAGGCGTATCCAGCGAAACAGGGTGCGGCGCGAGAGCTTGGCGGCAAAAGCATGCAGGTCTTGATCCGGCGCGGCTGCGGCGACGGCCTGGCCGCTGCTCCAGTCCACGCGCCAGTTAAAACCGGATTTGTCGTTGGCAATCGCGCACCAGAGTTGTTGCATCGGCGCCATCCGGGCGTCTTCGATGCCGGTCAGCCAGGCGTCGATGGATTTCGCAGCGCTGATGCCGTGAGCTTCCACGGCGCGGGCGATGGCGTTGAGGATGCCCAGACGGGCGTCGCGCACGAGAAGCTGGGCGGCGTCGGCATGGGAGGCTGGCACCGCCGGACGCTTGGCGGGCAAGGAGGGGCGGGCGACGGGCGGCGTGATTTGATCCGCTTCCATCGTCGCCGCCAGCACTAGTTGCTGTGTCAGGTAGGCGCGGGTTTCGGCGGGTAGGCTGGTGATGGGGTATTCGTAGCCTTTGCCGCGCGTTTTTTCACGCACTTGCCACAAATTTTTTTCGGCGGTTTTTCGCACGCCGCGCTCGGTTCCCGGCATCCCCGGCAATCCCGCCAAAGCCTGCGCGCTGTACCAGCCGTCAGTCATGATTTGGTCCCGCGCTTCCGGCTGTGCGGCGCGCGTTTTTTCGCCCGCCGGAATCCGCGTGGATGGCCGATAAAGCCACGAATAACGGGCTTTCCAGCCGTTCCGGCAGGGGGGAGTGGGGGGTCATGCCGGTTGTCCTTCGGTTAATTTGACGTTGCATTGTCTGTTCGAACCGTTAAACTTGGCTTTGTGTCGGCCTAGCCCGCGTTCGCCACGTCCGCTTTTTGGGCTGCCGTCGGGATGGTAGCGGGTCGGCCATACGTCTTGCACTGTCCGTTTAAGGTGCTCGGCGATGAGGCGCTCGTATTTCGGGGCGGGGGTGTGCAGGGCGTTGCCCAGTGTCCCACGGTGGTAGCCAAGCTTCAAAGAAAGCTGCTGCAACGTGGTCCCCGTCCGGCGCACGGCATATAAAACGTCGTGGCGCGACCAGTCCTCCGGGGGTGGTTTTTTTTGCATGTCTAACACTGGCTTGGTTTTCAACATGGGAGGAATAATGCGCGTAATAAAACGCAATGTCAATAATTTTTTGCGCACTTCTTTTGTTCCGTTTCCCATCCGATTCCATGCCCCCTGAAAATGCGCACCAAGCGCGGGAAGCGCCCGTCGCTTATCACATTGAGAGGAATCGGAACCGTTCCGATTTTGATGCGCCGACAGTTCCGATTCCAGGGGAGGAATCGGAACGGTTTGCTTTGCGGCTGAATGAGGTGATCGGCGATGAGCAGCATAGGGCGTTCGCCAGACGGATAAATATTTCCGAGGGTGTGCTGCGCGCTTATCTGTCCGGCAAGTCCTTGCCCGGGATGGCCGCTCTGGCGGCAATTTCGGAAGCAACCGGCGTCACGATCGATTGGCTCGTCACCGGACGTCTCCCCAAATCCCGCGCCGAGCTGCGCCACTGCACAAACACGCCCGCGCCGCCCCCCCTGGATGCCTCGCGCCTGCGTCAAGCGCTCGCCCTCGCCGAGGTCGCCGCAACTTCCCTCGGCCAACCCTTAAGCGCCGACCAACGCGCCGATATGGCGCTGGCCTTTTATCAACGCCTGCATAAGGGGGAGGCATAAAGCAAAAACCTCTGGCCGTCCATTCATCCCCGTGCCATCAGCAATTCCAAATTCAAAACCCCACCCCAATCCTGCATTGGGAACACCGACTTAAATATATGCCTTGCGCGGGGAAAATTGTCCGGTTGGATTGCCCTCAGTGGGCGCTACCAGTCGGGAAAGGAAATGGCGTTCAAGTTGGGGAAATTCTTTGTAAGCATCATCCTAGAAAGCTCAGTTGAACGGGCTGGAGTGTGCGGTTTTCCGGGTGCAGGGCAAGGCGCAACGACGCGGAATGGTCGTTCCATTCCAAGGAGTTGCAACGCCGCCATGCGCCCGGAA
>JBAYVP010000218.1:0-8784 GCA_041674485.1 Sulfuricellaceae bacterium | reverse complement strand
GGTGCAGGGCAAGGCGCAACGACGAAGAATGGTTGTTCCATTCTCTTCTCTTGTAGTTGCAACGCCGCCATGCGCCCGGAAAACCGTGCAATCCAGCCCGTAGCGCTCTCACCAAACGGGTGAGCGCGGAATGCATGATAAAGCTGTTTAGAACCACCATGTTACCTATCTTGGCAAGCGGTCAACTAAGGAATTTAGGTTCAATATATTGCTCCTAATCCGGGAGCATAAAATTATCGGTGCGATTATCCTATAAAGTCGGCGGCAATGCACAAGGTTTAAACGTCGCGGATAGGTGAGACACTGAACCAGCCTGATGAAATAAAATCCGTTCGTCCTGAAGCCCTGTCGAAGGATGAACGGATTTTATTTCATCAGGCAAAGACAAAACCTTTTTCACCGCGGAGGACGCAGAGGACGCAGAGGAAAAGCATGAGGGTTTTCCTCTGCGTCCTCTGCGGTGAATCGGTTTTTTCCGTGCTGAGAACCAATTTACCCTGCGTGCTCACCCTACCCAGCTTGCCGTCTTTCTCCGTTCATCCTTCGACAGGCTCAGGACGAACGGAGAAAGACGGCAAGTTCGGGCAATTTTACCCGCACAATTCCACCTCGTGGACACGATAAAACGTGCATACGCGACCAGCCTGATGAAATAAAATCCGTTCGTCCTGAGCCTGTCGAAGGATGAACGGATTTTGTTTCATCAGGCTGGGACGGGCACGTTTTTTGCCTCCACCCAGCCATCCCATTCAGCTTCAACGCGGCTCGATTTCCCGCAAGTGTTGGCTGACGGATAGGTAAGCGCCCAGCCAGCCGAGTAATGTAGCGAAGAGCAATAGTTCCAGTATCTCCACGCCGGCGGGGATGGCAAGGCGGAGGTTGAGGGCGTAGAGATCGGTCAGTTTGTCGATGCCGGCGTTTAGCAGGAAGAATGCGGCGACCACGATGAGCCAGGCGATTACGCCGCCGGCAAAGCCCTGCACCGCGCCGTGATAGAGGAACGGGCGGCGCACGAACGGGTCGGTGGCGCCTATTAGTTTGCTGACTTCGATTTCGTCGCGTTGCGACAGAATTTGCAGGCGGATGGTGTTGCCGGTGATGACGGTCAATGCGAAGCCGAGCAGCGCGGAGAGTATCGTCACCGCATTTTGCCCCAGCCCGAGCAGCGCGTGTAGACGCTTGACCCAGGCTTCGTCGAGCAACGCGGCTTCCACTTTGGGCAATTGCTGCAATTCGTGGTGCAGGCGTCCGACGGCTTCCGGGTCGCGCGCGGCGGGACGCACCATGAAAACATCGGGCAGGGGATTTTTTTCCAGGCCGGCGGTAATGTCGCTCAAGCCCGAATTTTGTCCCAGTTCCTGCAACCCTTGATCGCGGGAAATGAAGTGGAATTCGGCGATTGCGCGGTTGCTCTTCAGCCGCGTCTGAAGCTCGCCGACCATTGCGGCATTGGCCGAGGATGCCAGCACCAGGGTGATCTGCGGTTCACCGTGCGCCTGGGTCGCGACATAGTCGATATTTTTCAGCAGCGCATACAGTCCCGCCGGCAGGCTTAACGCCACCCCGATCACCAGCATCGTGAGCAGGCTGGCGAAAGGCGTGCGCATAAGCTGCGCCAGGACTTGCGCAAAAGCTTGTTGGTGATGGATCAGCCAGACTTTCATGGAATCGCTCCGTGCTCCAATATGCCGTGGTTCAGCGTCAACAGGCGCTGGTTGCGCGCAAGTGCTGCGCCCGGATCGGGGGTCGCGATCAGGATGGTGACGCCGACCTGGTTGAACGATTTGAACATATTCAGGATGTCATGGGCATAGTTGGCGTCCAGATTGCCGGTCGGCTCGTCCGCCAGCAGGATGGACGGGCGGTTGACGATGGCGCGGGCGATGCACAGGCGCTGTTGCTCGCCGCCCGACAGCGCAACCGGGAAGGCTTTTTCGCGGCGGAGCAGGCCGACCTTGTCGAGTGCGGCATGCACCCGCTTGGCGCTTTCCGCCGGTTCGAAACCGGCGATGCGCAGCGGCAGCATCACGTTGTCGAATACGCTGCGGTTGAACAACAGCTTGTGATCCTGAAAGACCAACCCGATGTTGCGCCGTAAATAAGGCACGGCGGCGCGGCTCATCTTGCCGACGTTCTGCCCGTTGACCACCACGCTGCCGCCGCTCGGCGTCTCAATTGCCGCGATCAGCTTCAGCAAAGTGCTTTTGCCGGCGCCGGAATGCCCACTGACAAAAGCCATTTCGCCGGCTTCTATGGTGAACGTGACACCCCGCAACGCTTCGAAGCCGCCGGGATAACGTTTGCTGACTTGGCTGAAACTGATCATATTGAAATGGGTGTCAACCGCAAATCGCGGAATAGGTCGAAAGATCGCACGGACTGCCGGGAAAGCATAATTCGCAGCCATGGGTTAATTATACCTCGCCCCCCGGAAAGTCGCTCGTACTGTATCCCTAAGCCGGACAATTGCCGGAAGCCAACAGACGTTTAGACAGGATTTACAGGAAGGATAGAAAACCCATCCTGTAAATTCTGTTCATCCGGTCCTTGTTTTTTTGCGGAAAGCCGCTCCAGTGCTTGATCTACGATATGTTCTTGTCACCAATTGCTTGTGACTTGGCCAGTAAGAAACTGTCCAATAATTACCTCCCGATCTGCTTAACTCGCATGGCGTGCCTACTCGCAGCTCCTCCCCCTTCAAGGGGGAGGCTGGGAGGGGGATGGGGTTGAGTTGGCATTCATAAAATCGAAATGTTGCCGCTAATCTATGGTCTTAAACCCATCCCCACCCCAACCCTCCCCTTGAAGGGGAGGGAGCTGCGATGCAGGTATGGATCGGGGAATAATTAATGGACAGTTTCTAAGTGACTAAGGTAAAAGCATTTCAGCGTTTCTTCGCGCTATCATCGATCTTGAAGAACACCATGGTCTGTTGCAGGTGCTCGGCCTGACGGCTCATTTCTTCCGAGGTGGCGGCCAGTTCTTCCGATGAGCAGGCATTCTGCTGGATGATCTGGTTAAGCTGGCAGACGGATGCATTGACTTGCACGGAGCCGCTTGATTGCTCTTCCGACGCTGCGGTGATTTCCTGCACCAGGTCGGAGGTTTTGTTAATCGCCGGGACGATTTCGTCCAACAACTTGCCGGCGCGCACGGCCTGCTCCACGCTGCTGCTTGCCACTTGGCCGATTTCGCGCGCCGCCGCCTGGCTGCGCTCGGCCAGTTTGCGCACTTCCGCCGCCACCACTGCGAAGCCCTTGCCGTGCTCGCCGGTGCGCGCCGCTTCGATTGCGGCATTGAGCGCGAGCAGATTGGTCTGGTAGGCAATGTCGTCGATGATGCCGACCTTGCCGGCGATCTGCTTCATCGCGGCGACCGTGGCTTTCACCGCCACACCGCCCTCCGTCGCTTGCCTGGCGGCCTGTGCGGCCATGCCGTCGGTGATTTTGGCATTTTCGCAATTCTGGTTGATCGAGGCGGACATCTGCTCGATGGAGGCCGAAGCCTGTTCCACGCCGGCGGCCTGCTCGCTGGCCGCATGGCTGATGCTTTGCGCGGTGGCGTTGACTTCCTCGGAGGCGCTGGAGAGGGTGTTCGTCGCACTATGCACTTCGCCGATAATAGCGGAGAGCTTTTCCACCATGGTTTTCATCGCAGCCAACAACATGCCGGTCTCGTCCTTGGAGGCGACCGCGATCTTCACGGTCAGATCGCCTTCCGCCAGCCGGTTGGCGACGCCTAGCGCCACGTTCAGCGGTTGGATGATGGAGCGAGTGATCCAGACGCCGAGAAAGATGGACAGCAACACCGCCACTACGCTGCCGACCACCATCCGGTTCGATGAAGCTTGCGCGGAACTGACCGTGCCGCCGATCATTTCATTAGACTCTTTCAACTGCTGTTCGCGCAAGTCCCCTACTCTTTTATTCAGGCTGGTGCTGATTTTGTCGAAGCGCTCCATGACCACATTGCCGGCATCCATTCCCTGGGTCGTATAGATATTCGCCATTTCCTTACCCACGGCAAAATACTCGTTGAAAGATGCTTCAATCTCCTCCATTTTTTTCAATGAAGCCGTGTCGTTTTCCCGGCGGTACATCTGCTTGAATTTCTCCGCCTTCTCCAGAAAGGACTTGGCTGCTGCCTCCCCTTCCTGGTATCCCTCCGGTTTGTGGGTGGCGGCGACATCCGTCAGGGCTTGTTGCACTTCGGCGCGCAGCGTGTCCATTTCGCCCGCCAGCACGATAAAAGGCAAGGTTTCCGCCTGCATTTGCTCGACATTGCGGGTGATGTGTTGGAACGCCGCAGATAGAATCAGCAATAACGGCACAAACACCAGCACCACGGCGGAAAAGCCGACGCCCAGCCGTCTTCCGATAAGTAAATTTCTAAACATTTTGAATTCCTTCCATAATTTTGAACATTCATCGTTCCCAAGCGCTACGTCACGGGACGTTCGGAATGCGCTTGCCGGCGACCTGCGTCCTGGCCGACGATGTGGCGCCATTGACTTTAAAGAACGCCATGGTCTGTTGCAATTGCTCGGCCTGGACGCTCATTTCTTCCGAAGTGGCCGCCAATTTTTCCGAAGCGCCGGCATTCTGCTGGGTGATCTGGCTGAGTTGGCCGACGGAATTATTGACTTGTGCAATACTGTTCGATTGCTCTTCCGACGCCGTAGCGATTTCCTGCACCAGATTGGAAGTCTTGTTGATCGCCGGAACGATTTCGTCCAGCAACCGACCGGCGCGCTCGGCCTGCTCCACGCTGCTGCCCGCCATCTGGTCGATCTCGCGCGCCGCAACTTGGCTGCGCTCCGCCAGCTTGCGCACTTCCGCCGCCACCACCGCGAAACCCTTGCCATGCTCCCCGGCGCGCGCCGCCTCTATCGCCGCATTCAACGCAAGCAAATTAGTCTGGTAGGCGATGTCGTCGATGATGCTGATTTTGCCGGCGATCTGCTTCATCGCCGCAACCGTGGCCTTCACCGCTTCGCCGCCTTCAGTGGCCTGTTTGGCTGCCTGCGCGGCCATGTCGTCGGTGACCTTGGCATTTCCGGAATTCTGGTTGATCGAGTCGGACATTTGCTCGATAAAATAGGAGGTTTCTTCCACGTTCCCGGCTTGCTCGTTGGATGCATGGCTGATGCTGCGCGCGGTAGCCCGGATTTCTTCGGAAGCGCTGGAGAGGGTGTCCGCCGTGCCGCCCACCTCTGCGATAATCTGCGCAAGTTTGGCCGACATATCCCGCATTGCCTCCAGCAATTGACCTATCTCGTCTTTCCTGTTCGACGCGAAGCGCACCGTGAGGTCGCCTTCGGCCATCCGGTTTGCTGCGTACACCGCATCGCGTAATGCGTTGACGATGCCGCGCACAATAATGACGGCGAACAGGATGGAGCTTGCCAAACCAACGACTATCAGTCCCGTCACCAAGTTACGGGTGAACTGATTGTTGGTCGCAACACTTTCATGCTCCGCTTTGGCGGCATTGGACAAGGAATCGAGCAAGGCTTGAGCTTGACTGATGCTTGCAATGTAATAGGGGTTTATTTTCTTTATCAGAATTTCATTGGCCTGGGTATATTCCCCCGCCAGCAATGCTTCCCGTGCCGTCAACAAACCTTCCGTAACATAACTTTTCCGCGCATTGGCGTATTTATCCGCCAACTCGCGTTGCGCCCCGGTCAACTTGCACTCGGTAAAATCCTTCCACAACACAGTGATTTCATCCCGGTTCTTCAGAATAGCGTCGGTGTGGTTGGTAAGGGGGTGGTCATGCAACGTGTGCAACGGATTTTCCGGGTTGTGCTGCAAGGCCAGCATCACTTGTGCGCGATTGTCGTTCATCAGCAGCATAATCCGGCCTATCCGGGTAATGGGTTCCAAACTATTGGAATAGACATTGTTCAGGCTGACCTGTGCGCTCCCTAGGCTACGTACGCCCACCACGCCCACAACCAACAGGACAATCATGAACAGCGCCACCAGAAGCGCCAGACGCTGGGATATTTTTATATTTGAAAACATGATATTGCTCCTTTTTTAGAGGCTAGAGGCTAGAGACTAGGGGCTAGTAAAAACCCGTCGCGAAGCGCCGATATTCCCTAGCCTCTAGTCCCTAGCAGCCAGCTTCCCCCGCCAGCACAGCCATTTCCTCGACCGACAACACTTTGTCCAGGCCGAGAATAATCACGAATTCGCCCCCCACCTTGCCCATGCCTTGAATAAAATCGGCGCGGATTTTCGCGCCGAATGCCGGCGCGGGTTCGATCTCGGAAGCGGGGATTTCCAGCACTTCCGACACCGCATCCACCACGATGCCGATGTCCAGAGTTAGTTCTTCGGCCTGCACTTCGATGATCACATTGCAGGTGCGCTTGGTGACCTCGGTCGGCTTGCGTCCGAAACGCACCGACAAATCCAACACCGGCACCACCCGCCCGCGCAGGTTGATCACCCCGCGCACGAATTCCGGCATCATCGGCACCGTGGTCAGGCTGCCGTATTCGATAATCTCCTTGATGTTGTCGATCTCAATGGCATACATCTCGCCGCCCAGCGTAAAGGTGAGGAATTGCTGTGCCGCCACCTCGCCTGCCACGGCTGCTACCGTCTTTTTTCCCGCAATAATCAGCGCGCTCATTTTGGATTCCCCTTTCAGAAGCGCACGAAGTCGTGTTCTTCGCTTGCTTTGCCGGGCGCCTTGCCGCGCGCGCCGACAATCGCCGGCTTGCCGGACGTTTTAACGGACGGCTTGGCGTTCGCCTGGGTTGCTTTAGCCGGCGCGCCGCCATCGACCTTGAAGAACGCCATAGTCTGTTGCAGTTGTTCGGCTTGGCCGCTCATTTCTTCCGAGGTGGCGGCCAGTTCTTCCGATGCGCTGGCATTTTGCTGGGTGATCTGGTTAAGCTGGCCGACGGCGGCATTGACTTGCGCCGCACCGCTCGATTGCTCTTCCGACGCCGCAGTGATTTCCTGCACCAGATCGGAAGTCTTGTTGATCGCCGGGACGATTTCATCCAGCAATTGGCCCGCGCGCTCGGCCAGTTCCACGCTGCTGCCCGCCACCTGGCTGATCTCGCGTGCCGCAACCTGGCTGCGCTCCGCCAGCTTGCGCACTTCCGCCGCTACTACCGCGAAGCCCTTGCCGTGCTCCCCGGCGCGCGCCGCTTCAATCGCCGCGTTCAAGGCGAGCAGATTGGTCTGGTAGGCAATGTCGTCGATAATGCCGATCTTGTCGGCGATTTGCTTCATCGCCGCCACTGTGGCTTTCACCGCTACACCGCCTTCGGTGGCTTGCCTGGCGGCTTGCGCGGCCATGCCGTCGGTGACTTTGGCATTTTCGGAATTCTGGTTGATTGAGGCGGACATTTGCTCAATGGAAGCGCTAGTCTGCTCCACGCTGGCGGCCTGTTCGCTGCTCGACTGGCTCATGCTCTGCGCGGTCGCGCTGACTTCTTCGGACGCGCTGGAAAGGGAATCCGCCGCGCCGCGCACTTCACCGATGATGGCGGAGAGTTTCTCCACCATGTGTTTCATCGCATCCAGCAACCGACCGGTTTCGTCCGAGGAATTCACCTCGATCCTGGCCGTCAGGTCGCCTTCAGCCAACTGGTTCGCAACGACTACCGCTTCGTTGAGCGGACGGGTAATCGAAAGCGTGACCCAGTAGGCGATCACAGCGCTCATTGCGAGCGCCGCAGCCGCCAAGACAAGCATCAGCATGAACGCTTGGTCATACCCCTTGCCGGCATCCTCGGCCTGCTTATTGTTGCTCGTAGCCTGGGATTCCGCATAGGCGTTAAGCACCTCCTGCCACTTTGCAACTAGCGGAGCGGATTCTTTCATCAGCATTGCACGCGCCTCCACATCCTTGTGCGCCAATGCCAGTTCCAGCACCTTGCTGTTCACCGGACGAGCTACCGCAGCAGCCTCCTGGATAGCTTTCCTCATTTCCTTTCCGCGTTCGCTGGCGGGGGTCTTTTCCAGCGCCTCCCAGGCTTTATCGTATGTGGCGCGAGTGGCCTCCAATTTGGATTTTTCCTGCTGCATAGCGGCTTCATCATCCAACAGCGCGATGGTGCGCATTTCGCGCGTAACAATGTGAACGGATTCGGCCATGGTATTGAGCAAAGTCATCTTGTAGACATTGTCGTAAACGATATCGTCGAGCTGGTCGTGAATGTGTTTCATGTTTTGCAAACCGATCGCGGCTATCGCCACTAGCAACACCAGCACCGTTCCAAAACCCAGTCCCAAACGCACCCCGATTTTCATATTCTTGAACATGATGTTCTCCTCTTGATTGCTACTATTGCGCTGATTGCCCTGACAGGGACAACCATCCAACTTACTTACAATTGCTGCTTTTACTTTTTGCTCGTTCCCACGCTATCATGCCGGCGCCATCACCCGCGTTTCGCCGCTCACCGCCTGCTGGATCAGCGCCGGCACATCCAGAATCAGCGCCACTTCGCCGGTGCCGAGAATGGTCGAACCGCTGACGCCCTTCAGGTTGGTGAACAAACACCCCAACGGCTTGATCACCGCCTGGAATTCGCCCATCAGTTCGTCCACCACCAGCCCGGCGGTCTGTCCGGCGTAATGCACCACCACCACGTTTTCGCGCTGCCCGGCCTGGCCTTGCTCGCGGAAGCGCTCGCGTAGCCGAACGAACGGCAGCACTTCGCCGCGCAGGTTGATGTAGTTGCGATCTTTCGCTTTTTGGCGGTCTTCGAGGCTAAATTCCATGCATTCCTGCACCATGTCCAGCGGCACCACG
>JBAYVP010000217.1:0-8881 GCA_041674485.1 Sulfuricellaceae bacterium | reverse complement strand
GCAGATGTTGATGCTCCAGAAGGCTGCCTGATGCGCTGAATGTAAGCATCCTTGACGCATCGATGCGTTTTTATTTATCAAAATCAATGTGTTGATAAATAAATCAAACTGAACCAGTACCCAACGCCGCCATGCGCCCGGAAAACCGTGCAATCCAGCCAGTCGCGTTCTCACCAAACGGGTACACGCAAAATAGATGATAAAGCTGTTTAGAACCACTATGTTACACATCTTGGCAAGCGGTCAACTGAGCTTTCTAGGATCAGGCGAATACGCCCTGCTCAATGCGGCCCAACGTATCCATCACACTTTCCGCGCCTATGTCGGTATCCAGAAGGCTCAACGGAGTGGCTCCGGCGAGCGCTGCGTTGGAAGATTTCAGCCAATCCAAGGCAATATCGAAGTCCTCAAACACCGCCTCCGCACGCTCGACGGCACGAGCCAGCCTCACCAACTTGGCGGATTCCTCGCTGTTCAGCAGACCTTCCCGCTTGCGGCGGGCAAGCGTGCGTTCAGGAATTCCCAGCGCACCGGCCAGCTCGGCCTGGGTAATTCGAACCTTATGGGAAAGCGCGTCCACCGCCCCTGACGGCAAACCGTGACGGATAAGAAAAACCCAATCGAGAGGAGAGCGTGGCATCGGCTTCAGCATGCACTTGCCACCCAACAGGTCTTCGGCGGAGGGAAGAGGAAAAGTATAAGCCAGTGTTACGGCAGCGCTCATTAAATAGACTCCATTTGCTTGCCACGTGGCTTCGAGTATAGTCAAAAATGGCGTAATTTGCCAGGAAAAGTAATTTGCCAGGAAAAATAGATTCAGATGTCAAAACGAAGCGGGTGTCTTTTTTTGCCATCTTAACAGCGGTTTCACCGACTATTGGTTGGCGCGCGGCTTGACGCCCACATCGCATAGACTAAAGTGCGCTCGCGCAAGGCATAACCCGGATTTGGCGGCAAAGCGGTGGCTGGACTCAATGACCGGATGAAAACCCGGAAGCTATAATTTCGCCCGCCCACAATCGCTCAAGAAAATGTTTCCACGGGGAAATGAGAATATCGTCTTCTGTACGCCTTGGGCGCTCATCGAGCGAAACGATGATGCGCTCCAGGTTGGGATGATCCTCATGGATTGCCCGTAGTCCCTTCAGGTGATGGGTTTGTATCGTGGTGCTCGATTTAACTTCCAGGGCGATTTGATCGTTCAGGACAAAATCAACCTCGAACCCGGACGCCGTGCGCCAGTAAGCGATCTCTATATTGGCGTTGCGATAATCGGAATAAGCGACTATTTCCTGATAGATAAAATGTTCGAATGCCTTTCCAAACAGTTCGCTTCCAGGCTCAAGCCCTCTTCGTTTAGCCAGTGCATTAACGACGCCAACGTCAAAAAAATAAAAACGGGGAGCTTCGATAATCCGGCGCTTCGCGCGTTTACGAAAGGCAGGAACAAACCTCCCCATGAGGGTGTCGCTAAGAATCTGATAATACTCTTTAACGGTAGGCGCGCTGACCCCGCATTCCCTGGCAATATTCGAAAAGTTGATTAACTCGCCATTGCTTAGCCCCGCCACATCGAGAAAATTGCTGAAAGCCTGAATATTTCGAGTGAGCGCCTCGGCCAATATTTCCTCTTTCAAATAATCGCCGATGTAAGACTGGAGACGGCGCGGATACGAGTCGCTCAAGTAATGGCGGGGAAGCAGCCCGCGATTCAAGGCCTTGATGAGGTCGAAATCGGGAATTTCCGAAAACGAAAGGGGATGCAACTCACAGTGCAACGCGCGTCCTCCCAGCAAATTTCCATGGCCGTGTTTTAATTTTCTTGCGCTGGAACCACAAAGAATAAAACGAATGTCCTTATTGACGATCAGCCACTGCACAATATCCAGCAGCTCCGGAACTTTCTGCACCTCATCTAAAATAACCGGCTGCCGTTTGAGAAGCTCGTCCTTCGGCAGCGCCATCAACTCCTCCTTAAGCAATTCGGGATGCTTGGTCAGACGGTTGAATTCAGAAGATAGCAGCAAGTCATGTTTAATGGATTCCGGAAAAAGTTGCGCCAGCAAGGTTGACTTGCCTGTTTGCCGTGGACCCCATAGAAATAAGGATTCCGAGCGGGATTCTTCTAAAGCGACATTTCGTTTATACATGATAATTAAAATGTATCCTTTTAATTATCATCAGTCAAGCGCGGATGGATTGTGTTTTAAACTGAACAATCGAACCCGTTAAATTTGGGCATCAAAGGCACCTTCACGGAAAGGAGAAATCACATTAGCCGCACACGGTATCCACAGGTAAAATCCGTTCTTCATTTGATCCTACTAAGCCGGACAAGCCCACGCGGGCATCAAAAAACCGGCTCTGCCCACAGGTCGTGCTCATCGGCGTCGACCACTTCCACCTCGACCCAATCGCCCGGTTGCAAGCCTTGTCCATGCTCGACATACACCAGCCCGTCGATCTCCGGCGCGTCTGCATGGCTACGCGCCACCGCACCTTCCTCATCGACTTCGTCCACCAGCACGGTCAGGGTGCGACCGATCTTGCGTTCCAACCGGGCGGCGCTGATTTCCTCCTGCAAGGCCATCAGGCGCGCCTGGCGTTCTTCTTTCACTTCTTCCGGCACTGCGCCGGGCAGTGCATTGGCTGCCGCGCCGGCGACCGGCGAATAGGCGAAACAGCCGACGCGGTCGAGTTGCGCTTCTTTCAGGAAATCCAGCAACAAGTCGAAATCGGCCTCGGTTTCGCCGGGAAAACCGGTGATGAAGGTGCTGCGTATCGTCAAATCGGGGCAGATTTTGCGCCAGTTGCGAATGCGCGCCAGCATTCCCTCGACATCGCCGGGGCGCTTCATCGCCCGCAGCACCGACGGACTGGCGTGTTGCAACGGCACGTCGAGATAAGGCAGCACTTTGCCTTCGGCCATCAGCGGGATGACTTCGTCCACGCTGGGATAGGGATAAACGTAATGCAGCCGCACCCACACACCCAAACTGCCCAGCGCGCGCGTAAGCTCCGTCATGCGCGTCTTGATCGGCTTGCCGTGCCAAAAGCCGCTGCGGTATTTCACGTCCACGCCGTAGGCGCCGGTGTCCTGCGACACTACCAGCAGTTCCTTGACGCCGGCCTTGACCAGGTTTTCCGCTTCCTGCATCACTTCGCCTATGGGGCGGCTGATGAGGTCGCCGCGTAGCGATGGGATGATGCAGAATGTGCAGGCATGGTTGCAGCCCTCGGAAATCTTCAGATAGGCGTAATGCTTGGGCGTGAGCTTCACGCCCTGCGGCGGCGCCAGACTCTCGAACGGGTCATGCGGTTGCGGCAAGTGGGCGTGAACCGCCGCCATGACTTCCTGCAACGCGTGCGGGCCGGTCACCGCCAGCACTTGCGGGTGCGCTTCCAGCACCACGTCGGCCTTCGCGCCCAGGCAGCCGGTGACGATCACCTTGCCGTTTTCCGCCAGCGCTTCGCCGATGGCGTCCAGCGATTCCGCCACTGCGGCGTCGATGAAGCCGCAAGTGTTGACCACTACCAGGTCGGCATCGTTGTAGCTGGGGGAAATCTCATAGCCTTCGGTGCGCAGCCGGGTGAGTATTTGCTCGGAATCGACCAGCGCCTTGGGGCAGCCGAGGGAGACGAATCCAATTTTCCGGGTTTTGGTTTTCATGTGTTCAATCACGCCTTATGCAATTACTTCTAACCCACGTTAATTATCGGGGAAAATGGAGAAAACATATACCAAAAAATGTCACAACCTACCTTATTTTTAATCCGTTCACCCTTCGACAGGCTCAGGGCGAACGGATTAAAAATAAGGTAGGTTGTACACGTACAGACCTCCCGGAAAAACATTTTTTACGCGCCGCAACACACTGAATTTATTGAATAATCACGTATTGTTGGACAATTCCACTGCCGAAGCAAATCGCAATATATTGATTTACAATAAAATACGAAACAAAAATATGATTTATGCGCCAAAAAATGTCCAAAAATTCATGCTCGTTTTGCCTTGGTTCCGGGAGGTCTGACGTATGGATAAATCGGTAAATTGTGGCGAGGCAAGATATATTAACCGTTTCACCTGAACATTCAATTTTACTTGAGCGCGATCCCCGATAGCGCCCAGCGTCCCACGATTTCGTAGGCGGCTCCCGCCGCACTCGGCTTTGATCGCACCAGCACGAATTCCCGCGCCCGCCATTCGACGGCCAGCGGCGGGAACGCTTCATCGGGGCAATGCCCCTTGCGCAGCAAGGTGACATGGGGAACGTAGGGCTTGGCGTCGAAGGCCAGCCCCACGCTTGCGAGTTGGGCGCGCAACTGGCCGACCAGTTCGGCCAATTCCTCCGGCACGGTTTCCGGCATCGCCCAGGCGATGCGGTTATGGCGCCACCAGCCGAGCTTGGTCAGTTTCATGGCGAATGCCGGGACATGCACCTTTCCCGCTGCTTCCAATAGGTTTCCGATACGCGACAACGGCACTGCGCCGAGGAAAACCAGGGTCAAGTGCAGCGTTTCCGCCCGCGTCCGCTTGCCGCCGCAACAGCGGTGCAGTTTGTCGGCGGCCTGAGTCAGCGCGCCGCGCGTCCTGCCGCCCGGCCATAGGGCGAAAAACATCCGCGCCGATTTTTCCGTATTTTTTTCTTCCATGTCATGAAGCTTGCCTTAAGTGCGGTTTTTGTTCAACAATGGCGCATCGACTGGAGGAACCCGAACATGCCCGATCAACCCGCCCTGGAACTCGAATTGCCGACCACTTCCGGTCAGACTTTTAATCCTGCGCACTACGCGGGCAGGAAAGTGGTGCTGTATTTCTACCCCAAGGATTCCACTCCCGGTTGCACCACCGAGGCGCAGCAGTTCCGCGACCTCCACGCCGAATTCGGGCAGGCCGGTTGCACCATCGTCGGCGTTTCGCGCGACAGTTTGAAATCCCATGAGAATTTCAAGGCCAAGCAGGCACTGCCGTTCGAACTGGCGAGCGACGCGGAGGAAAAAGCCTGCACGCTGTTCGATGTCATCAAAATGAAAAACAGGTATGGCAAACAGGTAAGGGGCATAGAGCGCAGCACCTTCGTGCTCGACGCGAGCGGCGCGGTTCGCCGCGAATGGCGCGGAGTGAAAGTAGCCGGTCATGCCCAGGAAGTACTCGATTTCGTGAAGACACTAAAATAAAGGACACCTTATGGCGCGCAAGGCATCGGCTCAAAGCAAATTTTTCGTTCTCGACACCAATGTGCTGATGCACGACCCTTCCAGCCTGTTCCGTTTCGAGGAGCACGACGTGTTCCTGCCGATGATCACCCTGGAAGAACTCGACGACCACAAGAAAGGCATGACCGAGGTGGCGCGCAATGCCCGCCAGGCCAGCCGTTTTCTGGACGAGATCGTCAGCGGCACGGCCTCCGACATCGAAAAAGGCTTTTCCCTGGCACGGCGCGGCCACGGCAGCAGTGGCCGCCTGTTCCTGCAAACCAAGGTGATGAACGGCGACATCCCGGCGGCGTTGCCCACCACCAAGGCCGACAACCAGATTATCGGCGTGGTCATGAACTTGCAAAAGGAATACCCCAAGCGCCAGGTGATTCTGGTCAGCAAGGACATCAACATGCGCATCAAGGCGCGTGCGTTGGGCTTCGCGGCAGAGGACTATTTCAACGACAAGGTGCTGGAAGACACCGATCTGCTATACACCGGCCTTAAGGCGCTGCCGCAGGATTTTTGGGATACACATGGCAAGGGCATGGAATCATGGCAGGCCGGCGGCCATACTTATTACCGCATCAAGGGGCCGCTGTGCACCGGTTTCCTGGTCAACCAGTTCCTTTATCTTGAGTACGATCAGCCGTTCCACGCCATCGTCACGGAAGCGGACGGCCACACTGCGGTGCTGCAAACCATCAAGGACTACGCCCATCAGAAAAACAACGTGTGGGGCATCACCGCGCGCAACCGCGAGCAGAATTTCGCGCTCAACATGCTGATGAATCCCGAAGTCGATTTCGTCACCCTGCTGGGCCAGGCCGGCACCGGCAAAACTCTGCTCACGCTGGCTTCGGCGCTGACATTGACGCTGGACCAGAAAATCTACAATGAAATCATCATGACCCGCGTCACCGTGCCGGTGGGCGAAGACATCGGCTTCCTGCCCGGCACCGAGGAAGAAAAAATGGCGCCGTGGATGGGCGCGCTGGAAGACAATCTCGACGTGCTCAACAAGACCGACGACGATGGCGGCGAATGGGGGCGCGCCGCCACTCAGGACTTGATCCGCTCGCGCGTCAAGATCAAATCGCTGAATTTCATGCGTGGGCGGACATTCCTGAAAAAATTCCTGATCATCGACGAAGCGCAGAACCTCACGCCGAAACAAATGAAAACCCTGATCACCCGCGCCGGCCCCGGCACCAAAGTAGTGTGCCTGGGCAACATCGCGCAAATCGACACGCCCTACCTCACCGAAGGCAGCTCGGGGCTGACCTACGTGGTGGACCGCTTCAAGGGCTGGGAACACAGCGGACACATCACGCTGATGCGTGGCGAGCGCTCACGGCTGGCGGATCACGCGGCGGAGGTGCTTTAGTCGTCGCTTTGGTGCTTCTCGTAATGCCGGGCGAACAGATGAATGTAGGTTGGGCTGAGGTACGAAGTTGGGTGGGCACAAAAGTGTGCCCACCCTATACCTCGCTGCCATTAAGTTAAGCCGTTCGTGGTGAGCTTGTCGAACCACGAACGGCTTAACTTAATGGCAGTGATGCAACCAGGCTAAACCATCGCAGCCGTAACCAGCACCGTGACTTCCACAATCTCGACCAGCGCGCCGGCTGTGTCGCCGGTGGCACCGCCCAGTCTGCGCATCATCAGCGCGCGCAACCAAATGAATGCGGCGAGCGCCGCCAGCACTAGCCACAAACCCCGAACACCGGTCGCCAGGGGAACGCCGACCAGAACCGCCAGCACGACGAACAACGCAGCACGGCGCGGCAGGCTGCGCGCGAGCACATCTCCCAGGCCGCCGGGGCGCACGTAAGGGGTGGTCAGGAACAGCGCGGGCAGCCCCGTGCGCCCCAGCAATGGAGCGAGCGCCGGCGCCATCCAGGCGTTGTGCGCGAGCAGCGCTTGCAGCGCGGCGAATTTGAGCAGCAGCGTCACCACCAGCGCCACCACTCCAGCCGGACCGCAATTCGGGTCTTTCATGATCGTTAGCGTGCGTTCACGGTCGCCCAAGCCGCCGATCCAGGCATCGGCGCTATCGGCCAAGCCATCGAGATGCAAGCCACCACTGGCGAACACCCAGACGGCGAGCAAAATGGCGGCGCGCAACGTATCGCCGCCGCCGACCGGCATCCAGGCCAGCGCAGACAGCAGCGCACCGATCAGCAAACCCACCAGCGGGTAATACAGCAGCGAACGCCCGATATCGCGCTCATCCGGCACGCCATTCAGCGTAACCGGCAAGCGGGTGAGGAATTGCAATGCGATGAGCAGGGGACGAAGAAAAGCCATGGCTGTCCTGAGTAATGGGCGCTGAGTAATATGGGTGATGGGGATGGGTTTTCATCGCCCGTCACTCATTACCGCGTGGGTCGCGCTAGCGCCAGCTCGGCATGATTGCCGCGTATACGCACGGCGAACAGCGCGGCGTGCGCCACTTCGAGTTCCAGCAGGCGCTCGACCGGATGTGGCTTGATTTCGCATAACACCACGCGGATTGGGCCGCCGTGGCTGACCAGCAGCACCCGCTGCCCGGCGCGGACGGTTTCGCGCCATGCCGCGAGCACGCGCGCCTGGAAATCCGCCAGGGGTTCACCTTCCGGCGGCGGATAAACAGCGGGGTTTTGCCAGAAGCGCGCCAGCGCATCGGCGTTTTCCGCCATGATTTCGATGGCGGTGCGCCCTTCCCATGCGCCGAAGTGCATTTCACGCAAGCGCTCGTCGATTTCGAACGGGATGCCCCGGCGCTCGGCAAGCGCCTGCGCGAAAGCGGCGCAACGGATCAGCGGCGAAGCGACGATGCGCTCCCACTCCCCATCGCCCACCGCCGCCCACATTTGCTCCCAGCCGCGCAGGCTCAAGGCATCGTCGGTGCTGCCGCGATAACGCAGCCCACCTTCGGTTTCACCGTGGCGCAAAAGGGAAATATGAGTGATGGACATGGAAGCGAGCGTATCTAGGCTGATGAAGCGTCTTGTCTGAACGAACCGTCCTGCTGTCTTGAAAGTCGCTTGGCATTCTTGGCAAGCGCTGCCAGGGTGGATTGCGCATCCTGCATGACTACTTGCATCTGCTCGAAATTAAGTGCTTGCGGGACTGTGACTAATACAATGCGGTAAATATTAGGGTGCTTATCTACAATATCCTTGAGCAACACATCGAGTTTTCTCTGGGTGAGAGCAAAAATAATGCGCTCCGGCAGGAAAAGGCGAATGATCACAAAGCTATTGCTGGAAGACCTCGCTTGTATGTCTGTTGCCTCACTCCGCAGAAAACTCTTAAACTTGAGTGGCGACAGGTCATCGGGTACGTTGATAATCACAACCCGCTCCTGCATGTTTTCGTGGCTCATTTTTGTCGCATCCTAATCCTGGCGTGGCAAGTGTAGCCTAGTCCGGTAGGATGGGCACGTTTTTTGTGCCCACGCACCCACGCTGTCAGCAGCGGTGACTTTTCAGGCTACAGCCCTATCTCCTGACTATACAAATAATCCTCATAATCCTAAGCCGGACGAGCCGGAAGCCAACAGGGGTAGGGCGGATAAGCGAAGCGCATCCACCGAACGGTGTCTCGGAATGTTCAGGTGGATGCGCTTCGCTTATCCACCCTACCCAAGAGCCGCGCCAGTGCTTGATCTACGACACTGATGATCCTAAACCGG
>JBAYVP010000216.1:0-8902 GCA_041674485.1 Sulfuricellaceae bacterium | reverse complement strand
TTCCTTGCTGAGTTTGCCGTTGAGCACCAGCACGGTTTTTTCCTTTTCCGAGAGATGCACGCCCTTGGGTTTGCCGCCGCCCAGCACCGTCACTTCGACCATGCACGAGCCGCATTCGCCGTTCTGGCATTCGTAATGGATAGGCGTCTTGTGTTCCTGCGCGGTCAAAGGCTTCGGGAATCGCGTCCTTGGTCTTGGCGGTCTTGATGAAGCTGTCCAGGTCGTCGCCGATAACTTCCGCCATGCAGGTGGTCGAAACCGCAATCATCTTCGGCTTATACAGCCTCCCGATCTTCCGCCATGTCGCTTATGCCGCTACTGTTCGCCAACCCCAGCTTTTATCACCAAGCACTGTTAAACACGCCTGATTGTGGCGAAAAGCATCAGCCAGTATTAGTTGTTCTGCATGGGAAATATCGGTGCGGTGCATCAGTTCCAATATTGTCGTCTTATGCTTTTCGCGTATAAATATTTCTGCTTGACCTGCATTACCGGCGTCGCGTAGTAAAGTGATTAAACCACTTACCAAACAGCGCCCGATAAGCCGCGGGAAATCTGCGCGTTGAGACACATACACTTTTTCGGAAAAGCCGAGAAAGCCTGCCGCACCGCCGGCAATCGCAACTGGCCCTAAGCCAGCGGCAGCATGACATGCTACGGCATAGACAAATTTGTTCTTGAGCAAACCGACGTTATCGGTGTCAATCATTGGTTGGTGATCGGCATCATACAAACTGCACTCTGTGCCATGATCAAAAAAGCAAAACATGCCAGGTTCATCCTGATGTGCTGCCAACGCCCCCTCAACTACTTTACGGGTAATGGATTCGCCAACCAGTGGCGTGGCTGAAATGCCCTGCATTGCAGCAAATTTGACGGCGTTTTGTGCCCAAACAACCGTAGTTTTTTCGGTCAGGCCGTCGTTAATTGGCGCTACGATGAATAGCTTCATTCAAATACCCCGTCGGCCACAAATTCCGCCTCTTTCAAGTTGTCGGGGTTAACCTGCAAAAAGGTTTTACCCAGGCTGGTCAAATATTGGCGGCCAAATTCGGTGCCCATGCGTGCTTCGTCAAAAAGCTGCCGGGGTGAATACAAAGTTTCCCCCACTGCCAGTATTGCTTGTTCCGGGTTGGCACTGTTGTCCACCAAGACTTCCAGGCTTTGTAGCAGCAAATCGCGATGATCAAGTGCATCCTTGAGCGTGGAGAGAATTTTATCCAGCGTCACATCCTTTTTTTCGAGATAGGCAAAGGCGTGTAAATTCACCGCGCGCAGCTTGTCGCGCTCCGTTCCCTCGCCACTGATGATAATGACCGGGGTCGCCGGTTGGCGTTGGTGGATTCGTTCCAGCAAATC
Organism: Sulfuricellaceae bacterium; assembly: GCA_041674485.1. GTDB lineage: Bacteria > Pseudomonadota > Gammaproteobacteria > Burkholderiales > Sulfuricellaceae > JAGXQV01. The sequence continues at coordinate 7,543 of JBAYVP010000216.1, read as the reverse complement.
GCCGCCGCCTAGGCGTGGCATTTTCAAGTCAAGCAATATCGCGTCGTAGGGATGAGATTGCCATTGCTTCCAGCCTTGTTCTCCATCAAATGTCAAATCAGCTTGATAGCCTTCTGCTTCCAAAGTCTTTTTCCAGGTGGAAGCCATTTCTTTTTCGTCTTCCACAATCAATATGCTATGTTTCATGATGTTCTTTCCTCCATTACAGGCAATTCGACCACAAAGCTTGCCCCGCCGGCGGGGGGGCTTTCCAGATAAATGTTTCCGCCGTACTCGCTAACGGCCTTGTGTGCAAGGCTCAATCCCAGGCCAAGGCCGTGGCCGATATCTTTCGTTGTGAAAAATGGTTCAAAGATTCGGCCACGTAGCGTTTCAGGTATGCCGGGGCCATTGTCTGTTACACAAACCTGCAAGCACTCGTGCTGGTTTTTTGCCAGCAGCTTGATAGTGACATGTATCGTCTTGTCCTCAATCTTGCTGGTGTCGAGGGATTCGCGCGCATTCAAAAGCAAATTGATAAAAACCTGCTCCATTACCAGAGGGTTGGTCAGAACATGGGGCAAGTGTAATGGTATGTCGAGTTTGACCGCAATATCATGGGCATTCATTTGCGATTGCTGTAAGGCTAGGGCGTTGCGTACTACTTGACCCAAATCGACCGGCTCCAGACTCATTTTGTCGCCACGCGCTAAACTGCGTAGATGTGCGACGATTTCAGCCATGCGCACTTTTTGGCGCTCAATTTCATTTAAGGCATCGCGTAGCGCAGGCTCTTCGGGTGCGCCTTTAAGCAAATAGCGGCGGGCAAAATCGACTTGGGTTTGAATCGCCGCCATGGGTGAAAACAATTCATGCGCCATGCCGCCCGCGATTTGCCCCAACGACGCCATCATCTCATCTTGGCGCCGGCGTTGCTGTTCGCCCTGCAACCATTGCATTTGGCCTTCCAACATCTGTGCTTTCACAGTGTTGGCATCGCTGCCGCCTAAGTCCTGGTACGTTTTTATTGCTTGCTCCGCCTCGTCCTGTTGCCCCAGCCCTGCGTGAGCGCAAGCCAGATCAGCAAGCAAAGCGGGATCATTGGCATCATCTTGTAATAGTCGTAACAAGGTTGCCAGCGCTTCGCGGCATTTTCCCGTCTCTATCCAATGATGTGCCTGCCACGCCCGTGCGCGGCGGTCATTCGGGTCTTGTAGCAGAAGTTTTTCCACGCTGTCGGCATCAAGCAATTGATGCGCTACAGGATTAAATGTGGTTTGGATAAGCGCTTGCAACTCCGCCTGCCATGCCAGATCAGTGTGGCTGAAGCGCACCGCGCCGCGAAATTGCTTTGGGAAATCGCGCGCGCACGAATGCGACAAGGTTTCTATGAATTGGCGTGTGTTTTGCGTGGCTTCGTCCCCCCAATTGCTGTATTGCGTAACCAGCACCGTGGGGGTTGGTATGTTATGGATTTGCATCAACTTCAGCACATCAAGACCGGCCAGTGATTTCAGCGGCGCGTCGGGTAGCGGGTCTTCCGGTAATGTCATATCAAGCAGCAATAAGTCGAAATGACTTTCCTTGGCACTGAGCAGCCTGGCTGCTGTTTCCAGATTGTCTGCCAACAAGATGCCGCAATCGGGTATCAGCTTGCGGATGAATTCACGCAAGGCAACATACTTGGGCGGTTGATCTTCCGCAACCAATACCCGAACCTTGTCGGTTGCCACGCTTTGCATTATTGCCGCGATGTCAGGGCTTACCTGTCGATTCAATTCAAGCTGGGGTTTTTCGCCAGGTATGCTCACTTGTAAAGCCATTTCAACCACAAATTGCTTGCTGCCATCGGTTGCCGGCTCAACGCGGGGGCCAATCAATTCGCCAATCATGCCATGTAGTCGATGCTGCAAAATCTCTTGCGTTGTCGCCAACCCTGAACCCTGCTTACCTTGCATGCGCGTGTGGCGTCGAGCCGGGTCCGCCAGCATATCGTGTAGGGCGGCAATATCAATACGCTCAGGCTGGTAACAGGTGGAGGCGATTTTGCACGACAAACGACCATCAGGTCGTTGGTAAAGCGTCACCATAATGTCGATGGGCAGTTCAGCGCTTAAGTCTGCGGGACGGGCGTGATACACGATATTTTGTAGAAGGATTTTAAAAACCTCCAGCAAATCAGAAAAATTGTCTCCGGGTAGCCAAAAGTCGGGCAGGGTTTCGTGCCAAGCAGGAGGAGCAATATGAGCGTTGCGTAAACGGTTACCATCGATTTGCGTCACCACTTCCCATGCCATATGAGCAATTTCCGACAGGGTAAAATCACGTACACCATGCTCTTGAAAATCAAACCAGGAGCAATAATCGTCCATGCGGTGGGCAAATTCCTTGCGGGCGTCATTGAGTTCACCGTACAGCCGCGCATAATCATGTGCGCCATTCGGCAAGGCGAGAATTGCTGCGCGTGTTAGTTGCAGCCAAGCGGCAATATCATCCAGTTGCGAATTGAGCGGGGCAAAAAGGTTTTGGCGTAAATGCTCCCGGATGTGAGCGAAGCGCGTATTGGCATGGTCATCAATAATCCGGCAAATAGCGTCGATCAGCACGTCAGGGTTGCTGGTTAGCAAATGGGTATGGGTAAAAGGCGCTAATGTATCGAAGTTGTTGATATCAAAATCGAGCAAGCCTTGCGGGTGCTGATCGTCTTTTAGCCAGAGCCACTCCTTGTCCAGTTGGCTCACAATGCGGCGAAATTCGGAGCGCAAACTGGACAGGGCTTGTTCCAGGCCTTGCCGTTGCTCGACGTTTAGTTGACCGACTACCTGCTCCATGCCTGGGGTAAGAATGGCATCGTTATTGCCTTCGTTATACAAATCAAAACGGGCAAAACAATCCTTCAGGCTGGAGATTAGCCAACCGTGCCGAATACGGGTGCGAAAGCTTTCAAACATTTCCGATCCCGCCAGTGCATGGTGTTTCAGCACCAAGGCAAAAGCGGCATGGGAATGGCGCGCATAGTCTTGTTGCAAAGCCTGTTGAACAGCATCAATAAGGGGGTAGGTTTGTTCGATGGCCGTAATGAAATTGATGGATGGCGCTGAGAGAGGCAAGTCGCCGGCTAAGTCGCCACTGTGGGCATAATTTTTTGCGATTTGCGCTAGGCTGGTCAGAAGCTGCGCCTGATTTTTACAGGCGCCGACGGCCAAGTGCCAGTCACGAATAATCTGCTGTCGTATCTCATTGGGAAAAAGCTCCAATGCGCTTTTGTGGTCAAGCACCAGTTGGCGCAACAACTCAGTACGGTGCCCCTCGGCCAAGGTGAGGATTTGTTTTTCTTGTGAACGCGCAGCGAGCTGGGCCAGTTCATGGTTCGCTACCACCTTGTACCAATCGGGCAATGCGCGAGTGACGGTGGTTTGATGGTTATGCGCAATGCGGCCACCGCTCAAGGCGCAGTATAGATGTCGCCGCTGGTTGTCGGCGGCGTCTTGGTTCAGACTGTCTTGGTATTCGCCTTGCGGGAAATCCTGCGCCAGTCGCGCCAACTCAGTAGCCCGGTGCTGTTGGCGTTCAGTGCAGGTTTGTTGCGGCCAGCGCAGCAACAGCCATTCTGCGCGCAAGCATAGTTCGCGATAGCGCCGCTGCGCTTCGTTGCCCAGAAAACCGAGCGCTGAAGATGCGTGATCGTTTGCCTGCAAGGTTTCAATGTTGCGCAATAACTCGTAAATCCAATGCCAGGGAGCGGCCACATGGCAGTGTTCTCCCAGCCACTTTGATTCTTGAGAAAGGGCATAGGCGAGAAAGCTCAGATAGCCCATGTCCCGGCTATCCGGCAGGGTCATTTGTCCATCGCAAAAAAGGGGAGCCAGCATGTGATGGGTATTTTCTCGCCATGGGTCTATTTCGGCGCCAAGCTCAAGGCCGACATAATAGGCGGGCAAATACAGGTCTGGGCGCTGAAGTTGGCGCGCGGCGTTCAGCAAACTATTGTATTGCTGCCAAACATGTTGTGGACTAAGCGAGATAGCCAACGCCGCGCGATAAAGCTGCCAGTTTGATGCGACAGTATCAGGCAAGTTAGCTAAATCACTGGCGCTGTTTGAAATACAAACGGCGTTCAGCTCGGGATGGCGATTCAATGCCTGGGTGTTTGCTGCTAACGCAAACAAGGTGCGATCAAGGTTCCGATCATCGCCATCAAACACGCCAATTGCCAAACCATTATATATCTCGCTGTCATACCCCGCTTCATGCCCAGCCAACAAAAACAAGGCAAAACCCAGTCGATGCCAGCCCGCCCTAAACGCATTCAGAATTGCCGAGTTCCATTCGCCACGATCCAGCTTGCCGGCCAAAATTCCGGCCAATAAGGCAATGTACTGATCCAATGCATTGCTATTATCTTTTTTCCAGCGGTAGTATCCGCTCATGCTATGAAACACACCCAAGGCCGGCCCAATGACCACGGCACGCCACAGTGCCTGTTTTGCTTCTGGCAGATGCGTGCTTTTTGTATGCAGAAAGTGATGAGTGGCAAACAAGATATTTTGGAATGCGGGCAAATAATAGAATCTTTGCACCAATGTTCGCGCCAACTGCAACGTGGCAGTCCTGCCTTCAGCGCCCACTTCATACAGGGCAGTCAATAGCCGCCATGCATGCCATGCCGAAGGTGTGGTTGCGTAAGCGTTTTGTAGTGAAGCGATCTCATGGTTCAATTTACCTTGTCGCCGCCATAGCGACACTTGTTTGTGCCAAAGCAAGGTTTGCTGTTGGCTATTGGCGCCTGCCTGCAAGTATGCGGCGCTCAGCAAGCTTTCCGCATCGGATAAGCGGTCTTCCGCCAGTGCGATGTCAATGTCTTTGTGCTGCGTAGATATCCAATTTATCCCCATGTCTCCTAACGCTTGCCCAAAAGCATCCAGGTGCTTTTGTAATGACCTGCCTCGTGTTGATGGCGTTTCAGAGGCATCCGGCAAACCCAAATCAATGTCAATTCCCTCGTTGTTGATGTGTCGGCGCAAGTAATCGATCAGAGCCTCATCATCATCGTATTCAATTCGATGATCGCCTACCAGCCAGCCAATTTCACTTAGGTATTGACCAAGCCCGCCAAACTTGGATTCCCAATTGGTTTCCATAAAGGCGGCAGTTTTATCTCCACCTTGTAACAACAGGCAGCGCTTGAAGTGAAATAGCATGAGAGCTTTGGCGATGTTTGCATCTTCCGCAACCAGTCCGAAGGCCAGCGAAATTTGATCTTGCGCCATGGAAAATGCATTGTCACCCGTATCCATATATACATGAAAGCGACTGAGCAAATAGTGCGGAACCCATGTCAAGCTGCCATCGAGCCGAAACGCCTGCAAACGCTGCCAGAGCTGCTCAACGCCATCTACACCAGTTTGTTCAAATTCAATTAACACACGCACCGCATCGACAAGACCGGGCACGAGGCTGTTTGCTGCATGTTGTATCAAGGTTTGCAACCATTCGCTCTCTAGTTCCCCTAGTGCTTTGTGCGTTTTTAGACATTGCTCGTAAGAAAAAAAGTTGCATGAATCAAACGCAGCTTGTGCCAATTCATCCGCCTGTTCAAATTCAAACCGTAATAACGCCGTGTCTACTTCCAGATAGGCCGTCAAAATTGCGTCGTCAACAAAATCTGAGCTTGTGGTTTCCAGAACACACAAGGTCTGCAAAAACGCCATTTCTTTTTTGCGTTTTTCATCCAAGTGGCGGACATCTTCTTCATGCTCGGCGCTCAGTTTGAGAAATATCTGCCGCTCTTCCACAAATATTTTGGTGAGTTCATCGATTTGAAATTGGCTAAACGTTGAAACTGTATCGATGATTCTTTTCTTTTCAGCAACGGAAAGTGAGAATGAACCTGATAGCAATCGCAAAAAGTTCAGTTCGTCGAATTCGGAAAGAGGATGGACTGATATCAAACGTAGCAACGAGCTATCAACCGGCATTTGCCAGACGCTGGGTTGCCATGTGGGAATGGGGGCAACGGCTACTGAGGACGCCTGGGCATCTAATTCCAACTCTTCCTCAATTTCGCGAGCTGGCGGTGGTGTCATGTCTGGCGCAAAATCGGGCGCATCCGAGTGATTCTCCACTCGCTCAAGTTCATGTGTGCTTATATGGTCAACCGCTGGTGTTTGAGGCGAGGCAAGTTGACTTGGCGATGTAGCAGGCAATTTCTGGGTTTCTTCCCAGCACCCACGCCACCCCGGAAAATTGGCCGCCGTCCTGTCATCTCGCGCAAACCAGGCTTTCAAATCAATCAAATATTGCAGTTGTTCCGGGTCTTCCGTCGCCAACTGTTTGCGAAACCGGTCTTCTGCCTGTAATGCGCCACAAGCGAGTTCTTTCAGGTAAGGGGGGAAGCTATCGGTTTCACTCAGCAGCAAGGTGATTTCGTGCCGTGACAACCACAAGGATTGCGCGGCAAGTTGCGCTATATTAGTGGTGGCTAGTGGCAAGGGGAGTGCAGACTGCATACGTTGCCTTTCCAAGATTGCAATGAAGCTAAGCCAAGCTTAGCAAATAGCCACATTCTATACCTGAGTTGGCTTGAGAGGATATTCCTATGTCGGAAAATTGGATCAGAATCTAGCCAGGGAGCGAAGGGATAAAGGGTAGGAAATCGAACCGCACTTCGTCAAGTCTCTGTGACGAAGGCTCTCTGGTCACACCCGATTTTTGCCGCAAAATTCCCAATAAAATCCGAATTTGTCTTCCCCATCTCAAGAAACAGCTTTTTTAGTCATATATATCAATGACAAAATTAACCACAATGGTCGCATAAAAGCTATTAAACGAGCGCCAAACAGCAACCATAACCCCTGTTTATTGCCAACGCCTTTCGGCCTGCGGGCGAATATTTTACTCAGGACGAACGGATTGACTTTCATCTGTACCATGATGAATATAAATGTTTTTTTAATTGCACGTAATGTTGAGGCTTGCCATTTTCCTCCATTCATCCTTCGACAAGCTCAGGACGAACGGAGGAAAATGGCAAGCCTCAAAGCTCTCAAGAAATAGCTTTTTTATTCATAAATATCAATGGCACAAATAACAACAATAGCCGCATAAAAGCCATTAAACGAGCGCCAAACAGCAACCATAACCCCTGTTTATTGCCAACGCCTTTCGACCTGCGGGCGGATATTTTACTCTCACCAAACGGGTACACGCAAAATAGATGGCAAAGTTGTTTAGAACCACCCTATTACACATTTTGGCAAGCGGTCAACGGAGGTTTCTAGGATCATGCCTGCATGATAGTACGCGGCGCCCGGTTGGCGAGTAGCCTATTTCGAAAACAGAAGCGAAAAAAGCCCACCGGTATGAGCGGTGGGCAAACCCTACGTCGGTTGATGCGCAAAAACTTACCGGTTAGAATTTCACCAGCACTTCTTCGTCCAGCAGCATGTATTGGCACGCCAGCCGCCATTTGGGGGCGATGTCGTTGAGTTCCATGCGTTCGATTTCTTCCTTGCTGAGTTTGCCGTTGAGCACCAGCACGGTTTTTTCCTTTTCCGAGAGATGC
>JBAYVP010000215.1:0-8979 GCA_041674485.1 Sulfuricellaceae bacterium | reverse complement strand
TTTCCGGGCGCATGGCGGCGTTGCAACTCCTTGGAATGGAACGACCATTCCGCGTCGTTGCGCCTTGCCCTGCACCCGGAAAACCGCACACTCCAGCCCGTTCAACTGAGCTTTCTAGGATAAAGAATTGTCCATAGGGATGCTCGCGCATGTGGAAACGCCGCTCCCGGCGCGAATACGGACGGCGCAGCCGCTTGCCACAAAAATCTTTTTCAGCGCAAAGGATGCATAAGCCGGCTTCGCTCCCCCCACAGGCGGGCTACCGGTCGCAGCCTGCGTTTTTCAGGATGAATCCATTCATCCAGCGGCTTCATGGAGCGCGGCATAATCCAGGACAACAATATCAACGAATTGAAAATAATAGATATTTATATCCATTCCGGCCTTTCCGGCGACTTATTATTGATTTATAATCCATTCATTATCAATTCGCAAACAACCCGGCCATGGCCAATTCCGAAACTTTGCTGGATGCGTTGAGAAGCGGCCCGCTGTCCGCCGCCGACCTTTATCAGCGCCTGGGCGTTAGCCAACCCACTCTTTCCCGCTGGGCGCGGGGCTGCGGCGCGACTATTCTGCGTCTGGGGCAGGCGCGGCAGTCGCGTTATTTCAGGCGACGCGAGATCGGCGGGGTGAGCCGTTATGCGTTGTATCGGGTCACCCAGGCGGGCTTGCTGGAACAATGGGGGATGCTTAACCCGGTGATGGCGCAGGGCTATGTGGTTGAACACCCGACCCAGCCGCGCCTGGAGTATTTCGAAGGGTTGCCGTGGTATATGCAGGATATGCGTCCCCAGGGATTTCTCGGGCGCGCTTTTGCGCGTCGCCACGCGGCGCGGCTGGGGTTGCCCGAAGAGGTCAACCTCTGGAGCGACGATCAAACCTTACGCGCGCTTGCGGCGCTGGGCGACGATTGCGTCGGCGACCTGCTGGTGGGTGAGGAGGCCGCATCCGCCTTCCTGGCGCAGCCCGCCCCGGCAGCGCTGGCGCCACTGCTGCGCCCGAGCGCATACCCCAGGCTTGCCGCGCTGGCGCTGGCCGGCGAAACGGCGGGTTCATCCGCCGGCGGGGAGCAGCCCAAGTTTACCGCAAATGTGCTGCACAACGGCGCGGCTGCCCCGGTGCTGGTCAAATTCAGCGCGCCCGATGACAATGCCGGCAGCGCCAGATGGCGTAGCCTGCTGGTATGCGAACATTTAGCCCTGCAAATCCTGGGCGAAGCCGGCCTGCCGGTGAGCCGGAGCGAACTGGTCATGGCCGGCAACCAGGTTTTCCTGGAATTGCAGCGCTTCGACCGGATCGGCGCGCGCGGTCGGATCGGCATCGTATCGCTGAAATCCCTGGACGACGCCTTCGTCGGGCTGACCGCAAACTGGCCGCGCACCACCGAAACGCTGCTGCGCGGGAAGCACATCACCGCCGCCGCCCACGACCAGACCCAGCGCCTGTATGCATTCGGCGCGCTGATCGGCAACAGCGACATGCACTTCGGCAACCTTTCGTTCCTGCACGACGGTGTACGCCCGCTATCCCTTGCCCCGGCCTACGACATGCTCCCCATGCACTTCGCCCCGCGCTCCTCCGGCCACATCCCCACCGATTTGCCTCCCCTGAACCTCAAAACCGACCCGCCGCTCCCCGTGTGGCGGGCAATGCTGCCCCTGGCGCACGACTATTGGCAGCGGGTGGCGGACCATCCGCTGATTGGGGACGAGTTTAGAGGAATTGCCGACGGGATGAGGGGGCGGGTAGGTGAAATGATGACCAGGGTTTGATGGGCTAATCCTTGGTCAGCCCGAGCGCGTCTATGCCGGACATTATGTCTTTTTCCTTGGAATCCTTGCCGAACAGTTTGATCTTGAGGCGCAGGTCGTTCATCGAGTCGGCGTTGCGTAGCGCGTCCTCGTAGGTGATTTTGCCGTCTTCGAACAGCCGGAACAGCGCCTGGTCGAAGGTCTGCATGCCGAGTTCGTTGGATTTCGACATGATTTCCTTGATCGCGTGTACGTCGCCCTTGAAAATCAGGTCGGAAATCATCGGCGAATTCAGCATGATTTCAATCGCCGCGCAACGCCCCTTGGCACCCTTGGTGGGGATCAGGCGTTGCGCGACCAGCGCGCGCAGGTTGAGCGACAGGTCCATCAGCAGTTGCGGTTTGCGTTCTTCGGGGAAGAAGTTGATGATGCGATCCAGCGCCTGGTTGGCGCTGTTGGCATGCAAGGTGCCCATCGCCAGGTGGCCGGTTTCGGCGAAGGCGATGGCGTGCTCCATGGTTTCGCGTTCGCGGATTTCGCCGATCAGGATCACGTCCGGGGCTTGGCGCAGGGTGTTTTTCAGCGCGATTTCCCAGCTTTCGGTGTCCACCCCCACTTCGCGTTGGGTCATGATGCAGTTGATGTGCGGATGCACGTATTCCACCGGGTCTTCGATGGTGATGATGTGACCGTAGCTGTTTTCGTTGCGGTAGCCTATCATCGCCGCAAGCGAAGTGGATTTGCCGGAGCCGGTGCCGCCGACGAAGATCACCAGGCCGCGCTTGGACATCACCACTTCCTTCAGCACCTGCGGCAGCCCCATTTCGTCGAATACCGGGATTTTGGTAGTGATGGTGCGCAGCACCAAGCCCACCTGCTGCTGCTGGACAAAGGCGTTGACGCGAAAGCGCCCGATGCCGCCGGGGTTGATGGCGAAGTTGCATTCCTTGGTCGCCTCGAATTCGGCGGCCTGCTTGTCGTTCATGATGGCGCGCGCCAGTTCCTTGGTGTGCTGCCCGCTGAGCGTCTGGTTGGACATCGGCGTCATCTTGCCGTCGATTTTCATCGCCGGCGCGAAATTGGCGGTGATGAACAAGTCCGAAGCTTTTTTGGCAAGCATCACCCGCAACAGGTCATGCATGAATTTGACGGCTTGATCGCGTTCCATAGTTTTTTCCTGGTAAGGAGTGAGGCGTGAGGAGTGAGGAGTGAGGAGGCGCGTCTCGCCTATCCCCATTACCCTTCACCCATTACCCATCACCGTTTTAAAACGAATCCTTTTGCATCGCCTTGCTGCGCGCTTCTTCCTTGGTCACCACGCCGCGCTGCACCAGCCCTTGCAGGTTCTGGTCCAGGGTTTGCATGCCGACGTTTTGGCCGGTCTGGATTGATGAGTACATCTGGGCGATTTTGTTTTCGCGGATCAGGTTGCGGATTGCGGGGGTGCCTATCATGATTTCGTGCGCCGCCACCCGACCGGAGCCGTCCTTGGTTTTTAACAGCGCCTGCGAAATCACCGCGCGCAAGGATTCCGACAGCATTGAGCGCACCATGTCCTTCTCGGCGGCGGGGAACACGTCAACAATACGGTCTATGGTTTTCGCGGCTGAACTGGTATGCAGCGTGCCGAACACCAAGTGGCCGGTTTCCGCTGCGGTCAGCGCCAGGCTGATGGTTTCCAGGTCGCGCATTTCGCCCACCAGAATCGCGTCCGGGTCTTCGCGCAGCGCCGAGCGCAACGCGTTGGAAAAGCTTTTGGTGTGCGGCCCGACTTCGCGCTGGTTAATCAGGCAGCGCTTGCTCTCATGCACGAATTCTATCGGGTCTTCCAGCGTCAGGATATGGCCGTATTCGGTTTCGTTGATGTGGTTAATCATCGCCGCCAGCGTGGTGGATTTGCCCGAGCCGGTGGGGCCGGTCACCAGCACCACGCCGCGCGGCTGGTCGGCGATTTCCTTGAAAATCATAGGCGCGTTAAGCTGTTCCAGCGACAGCACTTTCGACGGAATGGTGCGGAACACCGCAGCCGCGCCGCGCTGCTGGTTGTACGCGTTAACGCGAAAGCGCGCCAGCCCCGGCACCTCGAAGGAAAAATCGACCTCCAGGTTTTCTTCGTAAAATTTGCGCTGGCCGTCGTTCATGATGTCGTACACCATATCATGGACATCCTTGTGCTCCATGGCAGGCACATTGATGCGGCGTATGTCGCCATGCACACGTATCATCGGCGGCACGCCGGCGGAAAGATGCAGGTCGGAAGCCTTGTTCTTGACCGAAAAGGCAAGCAGGTCGGAGATTTCCATTTATAATTCCTTCGGATTTTGATTTCTAGGCGATTATGGCAACAATACCTTCTGCATTGCAAGCCGTTAAGCAGCGCATCGACGCCGCCGCGCGCAACGCCGGACGCGATCCGCGCGAGGCGATGCTGCTGGCGGTGAGCAAAACCTTCCCCGCCGCAGCCGTGCGCACGGCCTGGGAGGCCGGCCAGCGCGCCTTCGGCGAGAGCTATGTGCAGGAAGCGCTGGACAAAATCGAGCGCTCTCGCGATTTGCTGCTGGAATGGCATTTCATCGGGCCGCTCCAGAGCAACAAGACCCGTTTGGTCGCCGAAAATTTTTCCTGGGTGCATGGCATAGACCGTCTGAAAATCGCCGAACGCCTGTCCGCAGCGCGCCCTTTGAGCCTGCCCGATTTGCAGGTGTGCCTGCAAGTGAATATCAGCGCAGAGGCCAGCAAAAGCGGCATAGCCCCGCCGGCGCTATTGCCGCTGGCGCGCGCGGTGGCGCTATTGCCGCGCCTGAAATTGCGCGGGCTGATGGCGATACCCGAGCCGACCGGCGACATGGCCTTGCAACGACAGCGCTTCGCGCAATTGCGCGTATTGCTGGAACAACTCAACAGCCAGGGTTTTGCGCTGGATACGCTGTCGATGGGCATGTCCGACGATCTGGAGGCCGCAGTGGCAGAGGGTGCGACAATAGTCCGGGTCGGCAGCGCGATTTTTGGGACACGCAACACAAAACCATAAGGAGATTGTCATGCGGCAAGCGAAACTGGCATGCTTAAGCGCGGAAGAATACCTGCATTTCGAGCAGCAGGGCGAGATTCGCCACGAATATGTGGATGGGCAAATCTACGCCATGGCGGGAACGACCCGGCGGCACAACCAGATTAGCGCCAACCTGGTTTACCATTTGCGCGGCGCCATTCGCGGCACCCCTTGCCGCGCCTATTTTTCGGATGTGAAGGTGCGAATCGAATTCGGCAACGCCTTTTACTACCCGGATGTGATAGTCGGCTGCGATCCCGGCGACGATCACGAGCTTTATCTGGCGCGCCCGTGCCTGATAATCGAAGTGCTTTCCCCTTCCACGGAAAACATCGACCGGCGCGAAAAGCTGTTCGCCTACCGCACCTTGCCTAGCCTGCGCGAATATGTGCTGATTGGCGCGGAAGAAAAAAAAGTCGAGGTGTTCCGCCGCGAAGCAGGCGGCGAATGGAGCCTGACCACCTTGGCAATGGGCGATACGCTGCAACTTGAGTGCATCGCCGCCGCAATTTCATTAGACGACATTTACGAGGATATAAGCTAAATGAACATCACCTTCATCGGCGGCGGCAACATGGCCAACGCGCTGATTGCCGGGCTGACCCTACAAGGCTGCGCGCCCGACGCCATCCGGGTGGTGGAAATCACGCCCGAGGGACGCGAACGCCTGCACGGAAAATACGGCGTCGCCGTGCATGAAAACATCGACGCGCCGGCACTGGACAGCAACATCGTCGTGCTGGCGGTCAAACCGCAGCAATTGCGCACTGTCGCGACCCAACTGCACGGCAAGCTCACCGGCAAACTGGTGATTTCCATCGCCGCCGGCGTGCGCGCCGGCGACCTCGCGCGCTGGCTGGGCGGGCACGGGCAACTGGTGCGCGCGATGCCCAACACCCCGGCGATGATACTATCCGGCATCAGCGGCCTATACGCGTTGCCGGACGTAACCGACGAGCAAAAACAGCAGGCCGAAGGCGTGTTGAGCGCGGTCGGCACGGTCATGTGGCTGGACCACGAACCCCAGATGGATGCGATCACCGCAGTGTCCGGCAGCGGCCCGGCCTACGCCTTCTATTTCATGGAAGCGCTGGAGGCCGCCGCGCGCGAATTCGGCTTCCCCGCCGGCGCGGCGCGCCACCTCACTGTTGAAACCTTCCTCGGCGCCGCCAAACTCGCCGCCGCCGGCGACGAAGACCTATCCGTCCTGCGCAGCCGCGTCACCTCCAAGGGCGGCACCACCGAACGCGCGCTCCTGAGCATGGAGGAAAATAAGGTGAAAGACAGCATCGTCCGCGCCGTAAAAGCCGCCGCCGAACGCTCGCGCGAACTGGGCGATGAATTGGGCAAAGCGGGGCAACCGTGAACGGATTGCCGGGAGATCGCCCATGAGCACTCAAGAACTGGTTTCAGAAGCATTGCGCCTCAAGGCCGAGGAACGCCTGGCAATCGTGGATGCGTTGCTGCGTAGCCTGGATCAGCCGGACCCGGAAATCGACCGGTTTTGGGCCGACGAGGCCGAACGACGGCTGATGGCTTATCGCGCGGGCAAGGTCAAGGGCATCCCCGCCGAAGAGGTCTTGGGCGGCAACAACTGCGTATCGCCACAGTCACGTCCGTGTCTATTCGCACCGATTTTGTAACTTCCGGTTATCTCCCATGCTTGCTCAAGCCGCCCAATTCCTGCTCGACACCCTGCTCGGGCTGTACATCTACGTGGTGTTGCTGCGTTTTTACTTGCAGTTGTTCCGCGCACCGTTCAACAACCCGGTGTCGCAATTCGTCGCAACGCTCACCAACTTCGCCGTTAAACCGTTGCGCCGGGTGATCCCCGGCCTGTGGGGCATGGACATGGCCTCGCTGCTATTGGCCTGGATCGTCGAATTCGTGCTGGTGCTGGCGCTGTTCTGGCTGAGCGGCGTTGCCACGCTCGGCGGCAATTGGCTTCCCGCCGCAGTTTTCCTCGCCATGGTGCGGCTGCTCAAGGCCAGCATCTACCTGCTCATCGGCGCGGTGTTCATCCAGGCGCTCCTGTCCTGGGTCAGCCCCTACAATGCCGCAACGCCGCTGTTAAACTGCCTCACCCGCCCCTTCCTGCACCCAATCCAGCGCCTGATCCCGCCGATCTCGGGCATCGACCTGTCGCCGCTCGCGCTGTTCATCCTGTGCGAACTCGCGCTGATGCTGCCGGTGGCGCTGCTGGAAGGGCTGGCCATGCGGCTGCTGTAATGACCTGGTTGCAAAAAAAACCCGGCAGCGTAACCCTCACCCTGCACATACAGCCCGGCGCCAAGCGCACTGAGATTGCCGGGCTGCACGGCGATGCGCTGAAAATCCGCATCGCCGCGCCGCCGGTGGAAGGCGCGGCCAACGCGGCATTGATCGACTTCCTGAAAAAGCGTTTCGCCGTGCCCGCCGCGCAAATCGTCCTGAAACACGGCGCAACCGGACGCCACAAAGTGATCGAAATAATCGGCTCGTCCATTGATGCCGCATCGCTGCTGCCCTGATCCGTCATTTGGTAGTGTGGGAATGCAGCCAGGGACGCTCCGCGTCCCGATATAGAAAATGATGTAGCGGAACACTTGCGCAATAACACTGGAGAAGCAAGCTTGAGATTGACTCATAGATTTAATGCGCGACGCACAGCGTCGGCGGCTGCATTCCCACGCCGGAGCGCGGGAACGATCAGAACGTCCCTCTCCCACCACTGAAAGAGAGGGGGTATGCCGTTTTTTGCATTACAAATAATGTTAACGATATTTGCGCGCTGCTGTACTAGCTGCGAGGCGATCCGGCAATGGTTACTTCCGCGTGGGCACAAAAGCGTATCCACTCTACCCGACTTCTACTAGACCGTTGCCATAATTGACAACACAGAACGACGCAACCATAATCGGTTTCATGAAAGCAACGCTTATTTACCAGTCGAACCGTACTTACGACGATGGCGCTATCATGGAAATCCGGGTATGGAAGGTTCCGCAGGCCGTGCCGGGAAGCGCACACGAACTCAAATATCGCTTGTTCTACGGCTACCCAGGTCGGCGCTTGATCGGTTACGACAATGAGCGCGGCAAGGGCGATCACAAGCACCTGGAAGAACGGGAAACCCTTTACGCTTTCGAATCGCTGGATAAATTGATTGATGATTTTCTGGCCGAAGTGACCGAAAGGAGGAAGTGATGAAACATGCTTACATACGCATCGAACGCGACGAACGCGCGGCGCAAGAACGCATCCGGCAGGATTTTCTCAAGGCGGTGCATAGCGGGGAAGAACAAGGGGCGCATTTCAGCTTTCAATCTCCGGCTGCGCTATTTCGCGTGCTGACGCCCAAGCGCTGGGAACTGATCGAAAAACTGCAATTCGCCGGGCCAACCAGCGCGCGCGCCTTGGCGCGCCTGCTCAACCGCGACATCCACCGCGTCCACGACGACGCCCGCGCACTGATAGAATTCGGCCTGATTGAAAAAACCGACGAAGGCAAACTGATGGCGCCGTTCGGACGTATCCATGCCGAATTCGAAATGGCGGCGGCTGCGTAAAGCGAGAGTAGCCACGTAGCCAAATATTCAAAACAAGCCCATCCTACCCGGCTGCCGTTAAGCCATTCATGGTTCGACAGAGAGCTTCTTAGAAACTGTCCATTAATTACCTCCCGATTTGCTTAGCCCGCATGGTGCGCCTACTTGCAACTCCTCCCCCTTCAAGGGGGAGGCCGGGAGGGGGATGGGGTTAAGTTGGCACTCATAAAATCGACATGTTGCAACTAATTTGCGGCTTTAAACCCATCCCCACCCAAACCCCTTACAAGTGTAGGTTTTTGATAAAAGCTCAGTTGACCGCTTGTCATGATGTATAACATGGTGGTTTTTAACAGCTTTGTCATGCATTTTGCGTTCATGTGAGAAGAATTTCTCACGCGAAGCCGCGAAGACGCGAAAAAACCAAACCTGTATTGGTTTTTCTTCGCGTCTTCGCGTGAGTATGTTTTTTGGTTCCGGCTTGTCCGGTTTAGTCACTTACCCGTCAAGTCGTTGCATTTTTTGCGAAGAATGTGTCGTAGATCAAGCACCGGTGCGGTTCCTCGGGCAGTGCGGCCAGGTAGGGTGGATAAGCGAAGCGCATCCACCTGAACATTCCGGGACACCGTTCGGTGGATGCGCTTCG
>JBAYVP010000214.1:0-8988 GCA_041674485.1 Sulfuricellaceae bacterium | reverse complement strand
TTGGGTGGTTGACGGTTTTATGGCAACCGCCCAGAGCCCACGGCGGCGAGTGCGGGGTTTGGGGCAGAGCCCCAAGGTTCTGATTTGTAGCTGGCATTTTGTCGGAGATAACGCCCCCCCCCCCCTCATTTAACTTGAACATCAGACCATCAAATTAGGTGGCGCTACTCACCACTACATCATTTTCTATATTGGGACGCGGAGCGGCACTGGCTGCATCAACTACTTGCTTTTGTTTTCACCTCTTACACTGGTTGGCGGGACGCCCGGCATTGGGCGTTCCCAAGGAATATCCACCTTGTTCCACCAACCATCAAAGGAGAGTATCGTGAAAAACATTGCAATCAAACCGAAGTTGGATAAAAATTTTCCTTGTGCCAAAGAACCGGATTTTCTTGAACGGCGGATTAACCGGTATTACCGGGATAGAGTGATGAATACTTGGGGTGGCGGCCACATCATGCGTGGAAGGACTCCAGGAAAAGATGCGGTTCTGTTGAGCAGCAATGATTATTTATCTTTGGCAAAGCATCCCCAAATTTTGCATGCTATGACAAAAAGCTTGTTGCATGAGGGGGGCGGGTTATTGATGTCAGGGGTTTTTCTGCATGGGGCTTGCTCACTACTGGGGCTTGAACAGAAACTGGCGCATTTTATGCAGGCGGGCGCGGGCGTGCTTTGCCAATCCGGCTGGTGCGCCAACACCGGCCTGATCCAATCCATTGCGGACGAACACACGCCGGTCTATGTGGACATGCTTGCGCATATGTCCTTATGGGAAGGAGTGCGTAGCGCCGGCGCTCCTGCCGTCATGTTCTACCACAATGACCCCGATCATCTGGAAAGGCAAATACTCAAGCATGGCCCCGGCGTGGTTGTGGTGGACTCGGTTTACAGCACCAATGGCAGCATTTGCCCCCTGAAAGATGTCGTGGATGTAGGCGCCGCCCAAGGATGCGCGCTGGTGGTGGACGAATCCCACTCCCTTGGCACGCACGGCAATCAGGGTGAGGGGTTGGTCGCCGCTCTGGGATTGGAAAACCGCGTCCATTTTCGCACCGCCAGCCTTGCCAAGGCATTTGCGGGACGAGCGGGGTTCATCGCGTGTTCTGAAAGGTTTAGCGATTATTTTAAGTACGAGTCGAACCCGGCAATTTTCAGTTCGACATTGCTACCCCATGAAGTTGCCGGGCTTGAGGCTACGCTGGAAATCATTCAATCAGAAGGATGGCGTCGCGGAAAACTACATGCCAATGCCGAATACCTGAGACTCAACTTGGAAGAGATGGGTTACAACCTCAACAGCAGCGAATCGCAAATAATTTCCTTAGAGTCCGGCACGGAACAACAAACAATGGTTTTAAGAGATACGCTGGAGGCTCAGGGTATTTTCGGCTCGGTATTTTGTGCGCCTGCAACCCCGAAAAATCGAGCCATCATACGCTTCTCAGTCAACAGTGAACTTACACCGGCGGAACTGGGAAGGATTGTCCGTGTGTGTTCCGACATTCGGGATGAAGTCGGGCTGTCCAACTGGGCTTCCTCGCGTCGCAAACGCAATATAGGGTCGGCGTCTGTCGCCTATGCCAACACGCACGAGACTGTAGCGACCTGTTAAGAGCGGGGTCACCCGCGATAGGTGTATCTGTTCGCGGGTGCTCCTGCGATACGCCGATTCGATAAAATCCGGCTGATGGATAATCCGGGCTGGAACCCGCCTACTTTCGTTGATCGAGTTCGTCGAGGAACTTGTTATAGGAAAGCACGGTATGGGTTTTGAATAGCTGCGGGTTTTTCACGATCGTGTAGCAGTACCAGTGCTCTCCCTTGAATTCTGTCGCAGGGTAAAGGAAGTCTTGCCAGTTGTGGCATTCGGGTATGTAATAGCCCTCGTTGCGCCAAAAATACGACACCACCCGATTGCTTTTCAACGCATCCAGCAACGCCTGTGGCGCGCCTTGATCGTAGGCAATTTCATATTGACCGACATGGGCATCCTCATTCTGGATGATCAGCAGGCTGGATGCGCCATCCGCATCCAGCATCAATATGCTGTCCGGAGCGCCGCACAGATAATATTCGACGATGTGCAACTTGTCGCAAATCTCCCGGAATTTGCCCGCAAACACGGGGTCGCGCAAAAAGGCAGGTTTGCCGATGGCCAGCGCGTCGGCAAGCAGGCGCTCGGTCTGGCTGAAATAAGCGCGCTGCAATTCGGCGATAGCCTGATTCAGCTTGCTGATGACATCCTTATCCTGCTTCGTGATATAGCAGTGGATGCAGCCATCGTTGAACGCATCAACCGCGATTTTCTCGTCGGCCTTGCCCGTCAGCAACACTTTCATTATGTCGGGGTTCTTGATGTTCTTGCAAAATTCGATACCGTTGATGTTGGGCATGTCGTAATCCACCACCACCACGGAAACCTGTTCGAAGCGGCATTCGTTGTAGACCTCGCGGTGGATATTGCCCAGGTTGACATCGATCACATGGTGTGCCGGCGGCAAATCTTCGGTTTCATAGTAGCGCGAAAAAAACCGTCTAACCGGTGCGGTTTGATTGTTTGTGCCATTGAGCTTGACGAGCGCATCCACCGGGGAATCGTAAAGTCGAAAGGCTAAGCGAGGGTCAAGTTTCAAGCTCAGGTTTTTCAGAAAATCGATGTTGTCGTCCACGAGCATCACTGTCGAGGGAAAATAAAACGGGGAGATTTGATAGGGCGTCATAGGGTTGTCTCGGGCTGGAATGGAAATGTCAAGGTAAATTCGGTGTATTTTCCCGGCTGCGATGCGCATCCGATGGCGCCGCCAAAGGAACGCATCACGCTTTGGCAAAATGCCAGGCCGATGCCGGTGCCGACGCCAAAGCCATTAGCGCTATCCGACGACCAGGAATAAAAGCGGGTGAAAATATGGGGCAACACTTCCGGGGGGATGCCCGCGCCGGTGTCCTTGAAAATTAACGTGTTTCCCTGCTGCGTTTTTTCCAGGCGAATGACTATCTCGCCTTTGCCGGCCTTGGCGATGTAGTAAAGCGCATTTTTCATTAAATTGAACAGGACATGCACCATGAGCAGTTCGATGCCAAGAAAATTGAAATTCACGCCGTTATTATCCCACACAACCCGTTGCCTTTCCTTTTCGGAGGAAAAAGGATAGCGTTGCAATGCAGCCTCCACGCACAGCCCGATGGAACACACGGAAAATTTTTCCGGCGAGAAACCATCTGTGCGGGTATTCATCAGCAGCATGTCGATAATGGTGTTGGAATGGTCGGCCTCGCCCTCGATTCGTTCCAACACTCCCTGCATTGAGTTTAGGTGGGTAAGCCGTATAGGCTGGACCGCCAGTCCCTGCCCTTTCGCCATGCGATAGGCATCCAGCAATGTAGGTAGATATTGCTGCAGACCCGCTGCTCCGCTCTTGATGCCAAGCAAAGGGGTGCGCAACTCATGAGCAATGTTGCTGGCGGCAGCCAGCATGGCGCGTAGCCGTTCTATTCGTACCATTTCTGCGCTGTAGTTTGTAATGCTGCCGAGAATAATCGCAAAGAGGTAAATCGGCAGGCTTTCTAAAGTGATAAGACCCACATATGAGTTGCCGGTGGTCAAGTAATAGGCAAGCCACGCTAAAAATATTCCAAGGCTAAATTGAATAATAAGATGTAGCCATTCCAGCAACAGGATCATGAGGAATGCTGCAATCATCGTGGATAACAGCCAAACCGTAGAGCCGTTATTTTTAAACAACATGAAAGTAAAGAAAAATGGCAGGGCATAGAGCACCGCAAAATACCAATAGACGCACAGATAGCGACGAGCCCAGTGTGGCCATTTCTTCGCGAATATGGTTGGAATATACAGCACTGAACCTACTAAGCGAAGTTCCAGATTCTCGTATGGTTGGGGAAAAATATCGTGCCAAATAACGTAGTAAAGCGGAAAGCCAATGGTTGCAATTATGCTGATGAGCATAATGCGAGGTTCAATATATTGCGTATTGCGCGCAATCGAAGCATTCGCCATAGCAACCAAATTTTTTAGACTTACGCCCATAATTTTTCTTCGCAAGCCGGGTAGGGTGAGCACGGCTTTATCGTGCCCACGCGGATCAACGCGATAACTTCCGCGTGGAAACAAAGAACGTGCCCACCCTTGGCTGATCCCTGATTCCTGACACCTGATCCCTGCCCCCTACCAAGCTTTGGCGCTAAATTGGCTGTCGTTGCGCACTTCAACGGTTTCGCCGCTTTGCGCCAGCACGTAAAAGCCCTGTTCCTGGGCGTAGTCCGCCACGTCGCCTGGAACCACCATTGCCGCCACGGCGCCAAAGGCTTGGTGATGGCGGTAAGTCGGCAATAGGCGCTTGAGCTTTTCCATGCGCCGCAAGTGTCTATCGACATCTTCCCGCGTCAGCTTGCTTTTGCATTCCACTGCCACCAATGCCCCATCGTTGACCACCAGCAAATCCACTCCCATGCTTTCGCCCCCGCGCTCCACCTGTACGCCGGGATGAACTTCATGGGCTTCGATGCCTTGCGCTTTGAGCAACTGTACCACGGTGGGCGCCACCCTATGCCGGATAAATCCCCTCATGTCATCGCCAATATTGCCCAGATTTTCAGAAATTGCTTTGATTATGCAGTCATTTTCTGCGGCGCGTTCTTTGAGCATGCGGTCGGCTTCTTGAATTTCGTGCTCGGTTGCGGAAAAAAGACGCAGGATGTCATTCAGGGTAGGCGCGGGGCCGGCTGCCAGTGTGCTCATATTCGATCTCCAGAAAGGCTGGTGAACTTCGATTTTAGCATAAGCCGATGTCGGCTATTAAATTGGAGGCTCAGCCGGGCAGGGTAAATTTGTTCTCCGTGCGGGAAAAAACCATTCACCGCAGAGGCGCAGAGACGCGGAGAAATGACAAAACCTCTGCGCCTCCGCGCCTCTGCGGTGAAAACTTTTAGGGTTGAAGCTGGCCGGGTGGGCACAAAAAACGTGCCCACCCGGCTAGGTTTATCGCTTCGACAACGCCTGCACCGGGTCAAGCGCCGCCGCCCGGCGCGCCGGGGCGACGCCGAACAGGATGCCACTCGCCAATGCGGTCGCAAGTCCGGCGAGCACCGCCCAGTCGGGCGGGTATGCCGGGTAGGTGGGATAAATATGGCGTAGCAGTGCAGCGCCCGCGTGTCCCAGTACGAAGCCGACGGCAGCGCCGGCCAGCGACAACATTGTCGCCTCGGCCAGGAAAGCCAGGCGTATCGTGCCGCCGGTCGCTCCCAGCGCTTTCAGCAGGCCAATTTCCGCAGTGCGTTGGGCGACCGACACCAGCATCACGTTCATCACCAGTATGCCCGCCACCGCCAGGCTGATGGCGGCAATTCCGGCAACACCCAGAGTCAGCACGCCGAGCAGGCGGTCGAAGGTGGCGAGCACCGCGTCCTGCGTGATTACGGTGACATCCAGTTCGCCATCGTGGCGAGCTTTAAGGATTTCTTCCGCTTGGCGCACGGCTGCCGGAATCGCCTCGCGGTTGCGCGCTTCGATCAGGATGCGAAACAGCGTGTTGCTGTTGAACATCGCCTGCGCCAGCGCCACCGGGACGATCACCAGCTCGTCGCTATTCATGCCCAGCCCCTGGCCGCTGGCTTTAAGCACGCCGACGATGCGGCAACGCCGGTCGCCGATGCGCACCAAGCTGCCGAGCGCGGGCGCTGCGCCGAACAGGTCGTCGCGCACTTTCGCGCCGATTACCGCAACTGCCGAAGCGCGCCCCCAATCCTCGTCCGGCAGAAAATTCCCCTGGGCGAGCGTCAGGCGGCGCACTTCAATGAACTGCGCAGTGCTGCCGGCCACCATGACTTCGCGCAATTTGCCGTCCGCGCTGATTTCCGAAGTCCCCACCGCCAGCGGCGCAACGCGGCGTATCGCCGCGCCGCGCAGCAACGCCCGCGCATCGTTGACGGTCAGGTCGCGCGGCGTGGTGGTGATCACGTTGGCCGGATTGAAACCGCCGGTTTCCGAACGACCGGGCAACACGATGACCAAATTGCTGCCCAGCGACGAAAATTCATTGATGACATAGCGCCGCGCCCCGTCGCCAAGCGCCGTCAGCACCACCACGGCGGCCACGCCGATCGCCACAGACAGCACCAGCAACGCGGTGCGTAGCGGATTGCCGGCTGCCGCGTCGCGGGCGAAACGGATCAGGTCGGGAGTGCGCATGGTGCGGCACTGAAGAAGAAAGTCAATGGCATAACGATAAGCGTAGCTGTTTTTTCGAGTGCGAGGGGAATATTCAGCGCGGAACTATCGTGCGGCACGAATTTGAATGATTAGGCAATCGATGCTAGCATATCCAAATATTCAGCGTAATTCGCCAAGGCTTGGAATGGCAGTGAGCCGGTGAACGCATTATGGAGGTGTTTAACATGCTAACCAGTGCCAGATCGATGAAAGTTATAGGGAAAAATGGCCAATTAAGCCTCGGGAAAGCCTTTGCCGGGCGTCTTGCCGAGATGGAGTATTTTGCTCCGGGTAGATTTGTGATTAATTTGGGAACGTTCACCCCGGATTTCGAAGCGACCTATTTTACCGAGGAAGACCATAATAAAATTGAAGCCGCAATTAAATCCTTAACAAAAACAGAGCCAATCGAAACCGATTTGAATGTGTTCGGAAGTCTTTTGGGGGTGCCCGGCAACGCCTAAATAGGGAGCGAATTCATGCCGCCGCCAGACGCATTTTTTAAACTCGATTTAACTATCCCCATGCGCGAACATGCACAGACGGGGAAATTCAACCGCTTCAGCCCCTCGCACAAGATTTTAATGACGCAATTCCTGACGAAGTTGAAAACGCTGCCGGCGGACGTGTTCGTTGCGGAATACGGCGGCGTTGCTTCCGGGCGGCATGTCGGGGCGCATGGCGAACCCGTGTATGAATTCACCATGGCCGAGGACAAAACCAGCATCGTGGTGGGTGTCGCATATTTCCATCAGGCGACCGATGCGCTCTATCTGCGTTTTTGCGACATTGACGTAAAGAAAAAGGTTTGAGGGTCGCATGGGATTGCCGCTTACCAAACAAACCTTCGATCCCGCCGCCTACCTCGCGTGGGAAGCCTGCACCGGATCGTCATTGGTCACCAGCCGTGCCGGAATATTGGTGTCAAGCGCAATCATGATTTGGTTGCGTATTTGGCAACATCCATTTGCCCCGCAGGAATAACCTTTCCCGCGTACCCGGCAACACCCACGTAGTCGGCTGCGCGTTTGGTCTTTCCAGCATCATCCACCAGCACTCGGAATCCACCGGCATCGGGTAAAGTGGACCCCTAAGTCAAGACAATATCAAGTTTAGTTTAAGCTGCACACGCTACTTCGCTTGCAGCTGGACGGCGCCGGTCGAGATTTCCGTTCGTACAATGTTCAAAACCGTTAAGCCAAGCCGTTCGTTGAAGCATGAACGGCTTAACGGTTCCGATGCGCCGATACACACCCATACAGGAGTAATGCTATGAAATGGTCACATTGGCTGGAAGAATGGGGCATGACCGGCCTCAAGGTAAAGGCCGGGTTTCTGGAAATGGAGTTCAAGCCGCAGGATGATGACCGCGATGCGGCATGGGAGATGTATATCGAACTCCTGACCCGTATCGCCACGCAACCGTTGCCGCAAGAAAGCGGCGATGAAGAAACCGCGCTCAAAAGCGTCTACGATCTGTTCGGCATCACCCGTGAAATCATCAAGCGCCACACCCGCCACTGCCTCGAATTCACCAAAATCGCTATCATTGTGCTGAACCAGCGCATCCGCCCCTTCACGGCGAAATGGCACAAGCGTTCTCTGGCCGGTGCGTTTAACGATCCTGCTTCGCGTCTCGAATTCAGGCTTGAATTGAAAGCATTGCAAACCGAGTTGCAAAAATATACCGCCATGCTGGGCAATATGGCAGGGGTGGAGGAAGACCTGACGCTGCTGCAAGTTTCGTAGGTGTTTTTTTCAACTTGATTATTTCTATAAGATGTCCTATAGTTAAGAATGTAACGACTGGTCGACGATGCTAACCATCAGCCTGGCAGGAACCAGTTGGGTAAAGCGCGAGATGGTTTCGCGCTTTTCACGTTTATGGCCTTCGATAAATCAGCGTAGATACACGTTTTGATTCCAGATAAACATCCCGGAACGCTTGGTAGCCCGTCCACCCTGTCCACACCTTGCCTTCTTCCTTGAAGACGGATAGCACATTCAGAATGTCGCCCTTGATCCGGTAACGCGCCAGCAAGTACAGCGAACGATCGAAATGCCCGCCTTCACTTATCCTGATTTCATCAGGTTCAACCTAGAAACCTCCGTTGAACGGGCTGGAGTGTGCGGTTTTCCGGGTGCAGGGCAAGGCGCAACGACGCGCAATGGTCATTCCATTGCAAGGAGTTGCAACACCGCCATGCGCCCGGAAAACCGTGCAATCCAGCCCGTAGCGCTCTCACCAAACGGGTGAACGCAAAATATATGACAAAGCTGTTTAGAGCCAACATGTTACACATCTTGGCAAGCGGTCAACGGAGGTTTCTAGGTTCAAGGATGGCTTGCGCGACATAAAGCAGATAAGGTGCACGCCCGTTTTTTGTGATTTTGGTTTTTCCCGTCTTGTGGTCTGTAAAGATTAAATCAGACACAGCCAGGTCGTAACCTTCACTCTTGTCCTTGATAATCTTCGTTTCATTCCACTTTGCGCCGAATTCCCCCATGAACCGCTCAAGGTAGAACCGCTCCGTCATGCCTGTCGGCAGCAATTCGACACCAGCCCTCCTCGGCTCCGGCATGGGCTGGACCGAATCCGGCACGGTTTTCGGCGCATTGAGATATTTCATGCCTAGGAGGCTGTCGGACTTGAAGAATCGAAGCGAAAATTCGGCTGGGCGAGGACAGATTTCACCGTTTTTTTGGTCAATAGCCATTCTATTGACCAAAAAAACGGTGAAATATGGACCGTC
>JBAYVP010000213.1:0-9025 GCA_041674485.1 Sulfuricellaceae bacterium | reverse complement strand
GCTACGGGCTGGATTGCACGGTTTTCCGGGCGCATGGCGGCGTTGCAACTCCTTGAGAAGGGAATGGAATGACCATTCCGCGTCGTTGCGCCTTGCCCTGCACCCGGAAAACCGCACACTCCAACCCGTTCAACTGAGCTTTCTAGGTTAAAAGGTGGATGCGCTTCGCTTATCCACCCTGCCATTTTCCGAGAACAAATTCACCCTGGGCGGGCGCGGTTTTATCGCACCCACGCGGATCAATATAGAGGGCAGGAAGCAGGAACGAAGTTTGTGTTAATTGTCCGAAGCCAGAAATTCGAACGAAATGGCGCAGCTATGAGGGGAGTGGGAATGATTGCGCAAAGACGAAGCCCAGTCTTTCATAATACGATCCGGGAGCCGTATCCGCGCCCTGGTGCTGTCGTCGAAATAGCGGCTGCAAATCCCCACGTCAACGAGGATGCCGATGACTTCGTTGATGGTCAGCAGCTTGTTGGCGCTATGCGCGGAATGGGAAACCGGTTTGAGCTTGCGTATCTAGCCCGGATATTGCATAAATTACGCGCGCCCTCGCTAGTCTTTTGATTGATATGAAAATTTTGTTCAGT
Organism: Sulfuricellaceae bacterium; assembly: GCA_041674485.1. Classification (GTDB taxonomy): domain Bacteria; phylum Pseudomonadota; class Gammaproteobacteria; order Burkholderiales; family Sulfuricellaceae; genus JAGXQV01. The sequence goes on along the minus strand of JBAYVP010000213.1, from coordinate 8,435 downwards.
CGGTCGTATGAATAACTACGACGCTCCTTCTCAAAACTTCCATATCAATCAAAATCCTGCGCGATCATCACGCGAATTTATGCAATATCCGGGCTAGAAAGCCACATGCCCCGCCACCTTGGCGACGTTCGGCATAGTGTTCATATTCAGCGCGGAAAGGGTGTCGTCCGTCTTGATGCCGATCTCGCGCACCACATCGCGGTCGATGTCCAACGAAACGTTATGGATACGTTCACACAGCGAGGCGGCCTCATTTAACACGGCAACCCAATCGACCCGCCTTTCAAGCATCGCGACCCGCTTTTCAAGCATCGCGCTTAATGTAAAACGGCGTGTCCTTCATCGCGGTCAGCCAATGCTTGTCCGGCACCGCGTCGTACTCGCCGGCCACTATCGCCAAGCCTTCCAGAGCGCCTGCCGTCGTCAGCGGTTCGCCGTGGTTGTCGCAAATCTCGCGCCGATAGCGCTCCTGATCGAAATTCGATTTTTCAAAACCGACAAGCGTGGGCATGGGAATGTCTCCGTTGTTGTTGGTTTTTGAAATAGAACGGGGAAATCTTCGCCATCGCCGCGCATTCCGGCGACAAAAGGCTACCCACCTGTACGCAGCCGGAAATAACCGCTACGTTGGCGACGCTGCCCGTGCTGGTGTTTTTGGCGTAAATATCACGATGAAAGCGTACTTTTTCCGTTTGGGAAAAAGCGCGTCCGTTAAATGTCGTCATGGATATTTTTTTAAATTTCAGTTATTCCGGCAAACCGTGCAAAACATAACGTTTGCTCCCGATACGGCGGCATTTTGCCGGGTTCATCTGAAGGGAATCGTAGACTATTTGCGGAATAAATGCAAGTGCTGTATGCGTGAGGGTAAATTTGTTCTCAGCACGGAAAAACCGATTCACCGCAGAGGACGCGGAGGAAAACCCTCATGCTCTTCCTCTGCGTCCTCCGCGTCCTCTGCGGTGAAAAAAGGTTTTGTCTTTATCCTAACCCGGACAAGCCGGAACCAAAAAACGTACTCACGCGAAGCCGCGAAGAACGCGAAGAAAAACCAAGGCAGGTTTGGTTTTTTTCGCGGCTTCGCGTGAGAAATTCTTCTCGCAAATGGCGAAGCCCGTAGGATGTGCCGAGGAACGAGGCGCATCGGTCGCGTATTGCCGCCGGGATGCGCGCGCGAGGATCAAACCCCGGCATCTCACGCAACCTCGACAGGCTGGGGTTCGTTCCTCACCCCAGCCTACGGCGCTTCACGCGAACAAAGGCGCAGGCAGCGGTCGATGCCGGTCCAGCAAGTCATTGAGCCATTCCGCGCCGACGGCGAGCGCTGCGTCGGCGGCGGCATTCAAGGCGGCCCAGCGCTTATTCAGGTAAACCGCCCACGAGGGGGCGTCTTGTTCGGCTGCGCGGGTTTCGGCGTCCAGCCAGGTTTGCATCGCCTGTTTGGCGCGCTCGCGCTCGCCCGACGCGGAGGCGTGCAAGGTTTGCAAATACTGCCACAGCCGCGTTTCCAGTGGGAATTCCCGCCGGGCGGCCTCGTCGAAACGCTCCAGCAGGTCGGCATCCCATTGGTTGCACGCCACGGCCTGTTGCAAGGCTTGCGGCAGCAGCGGCGCCCGGTCGGTCGGGAGCGTTGCCGCCGCTCCTGGAGCCGCTACGTCCGCCCCGGCGCGCACCGATGCAGCAAAGGCGCGCCAGACGGGGTCGGTTTCGGGGCTGACCCTGTCGGCGCGCGCGGGTTCCTCGTCGTCCGCGTAGGTCGACAGTCGGCCTTGCGCCGCCCACTGCTGGCGTTGCAGCAGTGTGCGCAGATAGCCTTCGGCATTCACTTGCCCAGGGTAACGGGTCACAAAGCGCTGCAAATGGTCAATGGCCGCAGGCAAGTCACCCGGCGCTTCGCGCCATGCGTAGGCCGTGGCCAGCAGCACCGCGCTGGTCCCATCGCCAGGGTCGATCCGCAGCCCCTGTTGGGCATGGGTCAGCGCCTGCGACCAGTCCCGGCGGCGAATGGCCAGTTGAGCCAGGGTGGAATGGGCATGCAGGTTGTCAGGCTCCAGTTGCAGCACTTGCTGCAACAGGCGGTGGGCCTGCACCTCATCGTCGGGGCTGCGGGATGCGACCAGCAAACGCGCCAACTCCACGCGGCACGCCAGGTCGTCTGGAAAGCGCCGCGCCATCTCCCACAGCACCCACTGCGCGCGTTGCGGGTGGCCGGCTTGGCGCAAGGCCAGCTCCCACAGCATCCACCGCCTGGGGTCGTCGGCGTCCACGCGCAAGGCTAGGTGGATCCATTGGAACAGGCGGGACTGGATTTCCGGGTCGCGCAGCGGGTATTTCCTGCACAGCGCCCGGGCGCACATGTCCAAAGTGCGCACGAAGTAGTGCGCATCGCCCGACTTGTGCAGGAAGTCTTCGTGGGCGACGAGCAGGGGGCGAATGACTTTCCAGGCCTGTGCCAGACTGCGGGATAGGCGCACCGCCCGGACCGCTTCGTCGGTTTCTGTAGCCAAACCCGGTGGATCGAGTTTGTAGACGGCGCTGCCATTTGCGCCGGCTGGGCGTTGCGCGGATGGTGCAGGGTTCATCCCCAACATGCTCAGCACTGACGCGGTTTTATCCTCGCCCAGCGGGGCCAGCAAGGCGCTCAGAAACGTCCGGTAATGGGCGGCATTCAGGCTGGGGTTGCGCGCCACGACGCCGCGTAAGAGCAGCGCCAGTTCCTCCAGCGCCGGCGCGCCCCAGCCTGTGCGGCGTTGGTAGCGGTTGACGAGGGCTTGCACTTGCAGCCGCAGGTTGCGCAGGCTGTCGTCTTCCGACAGAGGGAGCTTGGCCAGCGCCAGCAGCCCCAGATTGAGGTAGCGCGCGGAACGGGTGCGTCCGGCCTCCACCACGAAGGATTGCCAAAAGGACTGCAATTGGTCGTCGGCCTGTTGGGCGGCCAGTACCTGCCAGTAGTCGTATTCCGGGTCGCGATAAGCGGAAAGGGTGAGCGCGCCCAGCCACGCCAGCCACAGCGCGCGCTCCGCCTGCAACGCGGCGCGGGTTTGCGGCAGGGCGAAGTAGAGCGGCCATTGCAGCGCTTCGCACACCTGGGCGGCGTAAGCGCCGAGTTTTCCTGCCGGGGGGAGCGGCGCCAGGCGTTGCGCCAACAACCAGTCCGTTAGCCCTGCATCCAAACAGGCCGGCAAATCGGCGCTTGCGTCAGTTTCAGCCGAAGCGGAACGCGGCTCGCCGAGCAGGGCGGGGGATACGTTGCGGCTGTTGCGCGGCAACACCGCCAGTAAAAATTCATGCGGCGCCACGCGCTCAAAAGGACTGACGTCCGCCGCACCGCGCAGCAAATCCGCGACCGCCTGCCGGGGCGCCAGACGCAGCGCGTCGGCCCAGCGTTGCCAGCTCACGCCAACACCTCGCCAAAGTCAGCGCAGCCGGGCAATTGTTGCAGCCCCTGCACATGGCGGTTGCGCGCCGCGAGCATCGCGTCATCTTCCTGAAGCGCATGTTCGCGCGAGATGAAGCCGAGCGCCTTGATGTGCCTGGGCTGGTATTCGATGGGGAAAGTCAGCAGTTCCGGGGTGAAATTTGCGGGAACCCCGACGCCCGCCAAATCCAGCGTGTAGCCGTAGCTTGCCCCGCCGGGCAGCAGCGGCGCGGGAATAAAGGCGGCGGACAGTTCCGCATCCAGCACGGTGGGGCGGGTGAAGCCGGCCACCGCCCCTTTCCGGGCGGCAGTCAAACGCGCCTGGCGCACTTCGTCCACGGTGTAGCACATCAACGCGACCGGGAGCGGCTTCCCCGCCGTGCCGGGGTAATGTGTCACGCCCAGGCGGTCGCGCAGGCGGTGGGGCCAGTCGCTTTTTATCAATGCCGCCAGGTCGCCGCCAAAATCGTTGAGAAAGGTGGCGAACATTGGGCGGGCTTGCGTGCGTTGCGCATTCCATTGCGTCACAAATTCGCTGCGCAAGGCTTCGTCGCTGTCGGACAGCTTGTCTTTTTTCAGGTCTTTGGGATAGTTGAAAAAGCGCTGCCAAAAGATATTGGCGATTTCGGATGCCAACGGTTGGTTGAACAAATGGCCTAGCGACTCCAGGCGCAACAACAAGGCGTTGTCCAGTTGATCCTTCAAATGCGCCTGACCGTTGACGGCCATAAAGCACTCGGCGCTGCGCGGCAGGTCTTTGGGGACATGGACGAACGAATCCACATAGCCCTTGTGCTCCGCCTTCCAATCCCGGTGCGTGGCGACAGCGCCGACATACGCGTGGTATTCGTCCGCGCGCGCCTCCGAAACCGCGCGCTCCCAGCGGAAATTGGCCGCCACGCAACGAATGGCCGCACCCGCAGGGGACGCGACGGCATCCGAAGCCAACGGTTGCAGGGGCGGGCTAAGGTTCATGGGGGAGGCTGGGGTTGGTGGGATTTGAGGATAGTACCTTATGCTTTGTGCGCCGGCAATGGTCTTTCGGGAGCTTACCACGCCAGCCTACCGCACTGTAACATTACAGCAATGTGACCCTGATATTTTGAGCTGTCCGACTCACAACCTATTCATCGAGGTGAAGCATGTATTTCATGTGGCACGATTCCTACAGCGTTGGTTACGACCCCATCGACCATCAACACCAAAAATTGTTCACAATCAGCAACGATCTAACGGAAGCGACGGAAAAATCCGCCGGCGCAAACGAAAAGGAATTGCGCAACATCATCTGCGATCTGCTGACCTATGCGCGCACGCATTTTGCGGAAGAAGAACAATTGATGCGTCAGACCGCCTTCCCGGATTTCGCGCGGCATAAGGCATTGCACGAGGCCTTCGATGCAAAGATACACGAAGTGGAAAAGCAAGTGCTGAATGGGGAAGTGCATGCCGTGGCGTCGTTCCTGCCGCAACTGATTGGCGATTGGCTGCTGGACCACATCGCCACGGAAGACCAGCAGTACGCCGCCTATATCAAAACCGCTTTGCCGTAAAAAACCCGTAGAGGGTTATGGCCAGGAAGGGCGGCAAACTCAAACAGCCTAAGCCGGACAATTGCCGGAACCAAAAAATATTTACCGCAGAGACGCCGAGACGCCGAGACGCAGAGATTTTGTAGAGTAATTGTATGGTTTCATCCTCTGTTGTGTTTCTCCGCGCCTCGGCGTCTCTGCGGTGAAAAAAACCACCCGGAAAGCCGCTCCAGTGCTTGATCTACGACACATTCTTCGCAAATAGCGTAAAGACTTGGTCGATAAGCTACTAAAAAGACTTTCGCCAGAAAACCGCGTAGGAATCAATCGCCTCCAGGGGGGGCTGGATGGCGTGGCGCGCGCGGAATTCATCCACCGCCGTCTTGCAGCCGGAAACGGCATGGTAGTCGTCCACGATGACAAATCCGCCGGGTGAAACCTTGTGGTAGAGGTTGTTTAAACCGTCCATGGTCGATTCATACAGGTCGCCGTCGAGACGCAGCAACGCCAGCTTCTTGATCGGGGCGGTGGGCAGCGTGTCCTTAAACCAGCCTTTGAGGAACATCACCTTGTCGTCGAGCAGATCGTAGCGGGCGAACAGACTTTCGACCTCTTCCTGGCTCACGGCCAGGTAGGGGAAGGCATCCGCCGAAAAATCCATTTTTTCGAGGCGATCCTGCGCGTGGCTCGCCTTGGGCAATCCGGCGAAGGAATCCGCCACCCAGACGCGGCGCTTTTTGATGTCGTGCGCCATCAGCCAGCCGCGCATAAACACCGTCGCGCCGCCTTTCCAGACGCCTGTTTCGACAAAATCGCCGGGAATCTTGTCGGCCATGATCGCGTCAAGACACTGATGGAGGTTATCCAGGCGCGCCTGCCCGATCATCGTGTGGGCGAGGAAAACGAAGTTTTGCGCATACGCGCCGGGATAATTCAGCCATCCCCCAATCTTGCGCGTGGCTTCAAGATCATGGTGGACCGGATAATTGCGTATCCCGAGATATTCGGGAATAAGCGTTTCGAGATTAACCGGCTGCTGTTTCCCCAGATTCTTCAACAAAAAATGCAGGCGCGCCTCGTTTTCCAGGTACAACACGTTGAGCAAGCTCTTTTTGAGCAGCGACAGGTAACGTTCGGCCTGCACGGTGGGAGGGGCAGACAGGGTAGGCGCGCGCGCTGATTTAGCCTTATCCTTGCCCTTGCCTTTTCCCATGCCGTCCCCCAGCGATGTCTATCGGAGCCTGATATTCTACCACCACAAAGCCGTTTCCACCTTTGCCGCCGGCAGAAGCCCCTAGGGTAAATTTGTTCTCGGCACGGAAAAAACCGATTCACCGCAGAGGACGCGGAGGACGCAGAGGAAAAGCATGAGGGGTTTCCTCCACTGCCATTAAGTTAGGAAAAATCCGTTCGCCCTGAGTAGAATATTCGCCCGTAGGTCGAAAGGCGTTGGCAAGAAACAGGGGGCATGACCCCTGTTTCTTGCCAACGCCTTTCGGCCTGCGGGCGAATATTCTACTCACCACGAACGGGAAAATTTGACCCTGTTCTGGTGTGTATGCTGAGGTTGCACGACGACAACCTACCTTATTTTTAATCCGTTCGTCCTGAGCCTGTCGAAGGATGAACGGATTAAAAATAAGGTAGGTCGTGACGTTTCTGGGCATATCCAAAAACCGGGGAGCTGAATTTCGATAAAAACGCTGCATTTCGACAGCCTAGGTCTGCCCCCTTAATTCTCATGGCGGCAATCGCAAGCCGTGCGGTCGCGCCTATAAGCGAGTCCTTTACAGGCCGATATATTGTGCATACAATAATATTCATGGAAATCACCTGTAATCCCGCCAAGAACGACAGGAACATCCGCGAGCGCGCGACAGAGTTCGATTTCGAGACGGCGAAAATCTGGCAAGACCTGCGCAATCCCTACCCGGAATCGGGCTTACCCGTAATTGACGACGACGGCGAAGTCGGCGACCTGTCCGGGATTGATCCGGCGCTGTTCAAGCCGGCTTCCGAGGTGTTGCCGCCCGATCTGTATGCCGACTTGCTGAACATGAACCGGCAGGCCAAGCTGCGCGGTCGCCCCAAGGCGGCTGTGACTAAGGAACGCATCACCATCCGCCTGTCGCCGGATGTAGTGCGGGCATTCCGCGCCACGGGTGACGGCTGGCAAACCCGCGTCGATGTCGCCCTGCGCGACTGGCTGAAAACCCATTCTCCTGCATAGGCCGCCCGGATGGGCGCACTAGAAGCAACCTCCGGTCGCGATTGGCGGGCGAGACGCCCGCCCCCCACCATGAAGCCGGGTAGGATGGGCACGGTTTTATTGCCCCCACGCGGATCAACGCAATAAATTCCGCGTGGGCGCAAAAAACGCGCCCACCCTACCGGGCTGCGATTTCCGCCAGTAAACCGCAGCGGGATCGATAGTCTCCAGGGGGTCCAGGATACCGTGGCGCGCGCGGAATTCGTCCACGGCCACTTTGCAGGCGGGAACGGCATAGTAGTCGTCCACGATGATGAATCCGCCGGGCGAAACCTTGTGATAGAGATGATTCAAGCTATCCATGGTCGATTCGTACAGATCGCCATCCAGCCGCAGCAATGCCAGCTTCTTGATTGGGGCGGTGGGCAGCGTGTCCCTGAACCAGCCCTTGAGAAATTTCACCTTGTTGTCGAGCAGATCGTAACGGGCAAACAGGTCTTCGACCGCTTCCTGGCTGACGGCCAAATAGGGGAAAACCTCCGCCGAATAGTCCAGTTCGAAGCGATCCTGCGCGTGATTGGCCTTGGGCACCCCCGCGAAGGAATCCGCCACCCAAACGCGGCGCTTCCTGATGTCGTGCGCCATCAGGTAGCCGCGCATGAACACCGTCGCGCCCCCTTTCCAGACGCCGGTTTCGATCAAATCGCCGGGAATTTTGTCGGCAACGATGGTGTCCAGGCACTGATGAATATTATCCAGGCGAATCTGGCCTATCATCGTGTGGGCGACGAAACTGAAATTTCGCATTAAAGAGCGCCTCACCGTCCGCGCCGACAAAGGGCACCCAAGTGCCCACCTTGCGACCCGATTCGATAAACTTATATGCGACATGGTCGCGTATCCCAAGATACTCGGGAATAATTGCCTTGAGGTCAACCGGCTGCTGCCGCCCCAAATAGTTCAGCAATAAAAACAGCCGCGCTTCATTCTCCGTATACAACTGGTTAAGCAAACTCTTCTTAAGCAACGACAAGTAGCGCCCGGCATGCACCGTAGGGGGGGAAAGCAAAGTTGGTGCGCTTATTGGCTTAGCCTTGCCCTTGTTCTTACCTTTTCCCATGCTGTCCCCCAGTGCTGTTTATCGGTCGTTTAGCCTAGAAAGCTCAGTTGAACGGGCTGGAGTGTGCGGTTTTCCGGGTGCAGGGCATACCCGACGGCCTTACGGCCTGGGCACAAGAGGCGCAACGACGCGCAATGGTCATTCCATTGCCTTCTC
>JBAYVP010000212.1:0-9055 GCA_041674485.1 Sulfuricellaceae bacterium | reverse complement strand
ATGCGAAGCGAACAACATTGAAGAGCCTTGTGCGGGAATTCCGCACGCAGGGATCCGTGAGGGGGCAGTTGGGTAACTGGCTGTCCTACCTTGATCACACAAGTGTCAGGGCAGAGGCGAGCGCAGGTTTGCTCCCTTCTCCCGCAGGCGGGAGAAGGGCCGGGGATGAGGGGGTTTGCGCTTCGGTAAGGCGTTGACTATGTGCAACGTCCCTCACCCCAACCCCTCGCTTCGCTCTCCCGCCTGCGGGGAGAGCGAAGCGAGGGGGGGGCGGAGCCGGCTTTTGGGCACTTGTGTATAACGATGAGCGCCGGAGCGTGGGAACGATCAAAAAACCAGTGCTGATTTTTTGTTAAAAAATGATAAATTTCGACAGCCTAGGGTAGCCCTTTTCAGGCCAACACTTCCAGCCCCTTGCGCTCAATTACTGAAAGCAATCGTGCTGCGGCGCCACTGGGCTTTTTCTCGCCGTTTTCCCACTTCTGCACGGTAGAAATGCTGGCGTTGATGTAGGCGGCAAACACGGCCTGGCTGACATGCAGGCTTTCCCGCAAGCGCTTGATCGTTTCCGCCGTATAGGTCGGCGGCGGCAGGCATTGTGTTTCGAAGTCGCGCAACGTTTGCTTATTGACTGCGCCTATTTCATGTAAACCGCGCATTGTTTCCAAGGCTTCGTTAATCATTCGGCTCATGTTGCACCTCTACCAATTCGTTGACTTTCAAAGCGGTTTCAATTTGATCGTGACTAAGCGCAAGCAGATTACCCGCAAGACTCTGGTAGATCGCCCGTTCACGCCGGGTAATATTAGCGCGGTCACTCTTCTCAAACCCGAAAAGGAAATACAACGTGTCGGCAAACCGCGTAGCCAGAAGGGTGCGGGCACTACCGCTTTTACCTCGTCCATGTAGCGCTATCCGTTGCTTGAACAGGTTGCCACCCAGATCGGCATCGATTAAACCTCGCTCTGCATCAGCGACCGCTTTCAACAAGGCGGTGTCGGTCACCCCGACTTTACCGGCCCACCGATCAAACACCCGTGTTTTAAAAACTCTCATGGCGCATTATAGCACTTAGTGCAATACAGCGGGCAATTGCTGACGCCATTTTAGGAAACGATCCGACCCATTCCGACCGCTTTTACTTCCCTCCGGCCTTCGTCCAAGTATCCTTCAGCATCACAGTGCGGTTGAACACTGCCCTAACGCCCGGCTGGTGTTCGTGGCGGTCGGTGCAGAAATAGCCGAGGCGTTCGAACTGGTAGCGGGTTTCCGGCGCTGCGTCTTTCACGCAGGTTTCGACCCAGCCTTGCACGACTTCCAGGGAATGGGGATCAATGAATTCGCGGAAATCCCTGTCCTTGTCGCCGTCCGGCTTGGGCACGGTGAATAGCCGGTCATACAGACGTATTTCGACGGGCAGCGCTTTTTCGGCGGACACCCAGTGGATCACGCCCTTTACCTTGCGCCCTTGCGGATTTTTGCCCAGCGTATCGGGATCGATGGAGCAGCGCAACTCAATCACATTGCCGGCGGCGTCTTTCACCACCTCATCGCATTTGATCACGTAGCTGTAGCGCAGCCGCACCTCGCTGCCAAGAGTGAGACGCTGCCAGCCGGGCGGCGGGGTTTCGCTGAAATCGTCGGCCTCTATCCAGATTTCCCTGGTGAACGGCACGACCCGATTGCCGAATTCGGCGTGATCGGGATGGAACCCCGCCTCGCGCGATTGAGTTTCGCCCTCGACAAAATTGCCGATAGTCACCTTCAACGGCCTTACCACCGCCATCACGCGCGGCGCGCGGGCTTCCAGGTCTTCGCGGATGCAGCCTTCGAGCACGCTCAAATCCACCGTGTTGTCGCTCTTGGAAATGCCGATGCGGCGGGCGAATTCGCGTATGCCTTCAGGCGTGTAACCACGTCGGCGCATCCCGGATATAGTCGGCATGCGTGGGTCGTCCCAGCCCGCTACATGCTTTTCGCTCACCAACAGGTTGAGCTTGCGCTTGCTGGTGACGGTGTAGAACATTTCCAGCCGCGAGAATTCGATCTGGCGCGGGTGGCACGGTGCTTGCAGTTGATCCAGCACCCAATCGTAGAGCGGGCGGTGATCCTCGAATTCCAGGGTGCATAGGGAATGCGTGATGTTTTCCAGCGCATCGGAAATGCAATGGGTGTAGTCGTACATCGGATAAACGCACCACTTGTCCCCGGTGCGGATGTGGTGGGCACGCTTGATCCGGTAGATCGCCGGGTCGCGCAGGTTGACGTTGGGCGAGGCCATGTCGATCTTGGCGCGCAGTATCCGGGAGCCGTCCGCGAACTCGCCGTTTTTCATGCGCGTGAACAAGTCGAGATTTTCCTCCATGGCGCGGTTGCGGTATGGGCTATCCTTGCCCGGCTCGGTGAGCGTGCCGCGATAGGTGCGCATCTCGTCCGGCGTCAGGTCGCACACGTAAGCCTTGCCCTGCTTGATTAGATCAATGGCATAATCGTACAGCGCGTCGAAATAGTCCGACGCCCAGCGTACTTCGCCGTCCCACTGAAAACCGAGCCAGCGCACGTCGGCCTGGATGGACTGGGCGTATTCCTCGCTTTCCTTCTCCGGGTTGGTGTCGTCGAAACGCAGGTTGCATTTGCCCTGATAATCCAGCGCCAAGCCGAAATTCAGGCAGATCGATTTGGCATGGCCGACATGCAGGTAGCCGTTCGGCTCAGGCGGAAAACGGGTGACAATGCGCTGATGCTTGCCGCTTTTCAGGTCGTCTTCGACGATGTTGCGGATGAAATGAGGAGCAGGCGTTGGGTCGTCACGCATGGGAATAGTCTCGGTTTAGGGAATAACGGTGGAGATTGGGGGCGCTTTTTGCTAGAATCCGGCCTGTTTAACCTGAATTCCTTAGTTGAACGGGCTGGAGTGTGCGGTTTTCCGGGTGCAGGGCAAGGCGCAACTCCTTGCAATGGTCATTCCATTGCAAGGAGTTGCAACGCCGCCATGCGCCCGGAAAACCGTGCAATCCAGCCCGTAGCGTTCTCACCATGCGGGCGAACCCAAAACTCATGACGAAATTATTTAGAACCAATACCCTATATTTCATGGCAAGCGGTCAACTGAGGAATTCAGGTTTAGACGCAGAAAAGTATACCATCAAAATGATCCGCTTTCGCATCGCACTGAAGGCTGCCGCCTTGGTTTGCGCGCTGTTCCTGGCATTGAACCAGCCCGCCGCGGCGGATGAATTGCAAGACATCACCGTCCTGTACAAAAAAGGAGAATCGGCCAAAGCGCTGGAACGCCTGGAAACCTATCTCTCCGCCAAGCCCAAGGACGTGCAGGGCGCCAAGATCGCCCAGGCGCGCTTCCTGAAGGGGCTGATACTCGCCGAACAGGGGAAAACGCCGGAAGCCATCAAGGTCTACACCAGCCTGACCGAGGAATATCCCGAACTGCCGGAACCCTACAACAACCTCGCAGTGCTGTACGCCACGCAAAACCAGATGGAAAAGGCGCGCCAAGCGCTGGAGATGGCGATCAGCACCCATCCCAGCTATGCCACCGCGCATGAAAATCTCGGCGACATTTACGCCAAAATGGCGAGTCTGGCTTACGACAAGGCGCTGCAACTGGACAAGGGCAACGCCGCAGCGCAAACCAAGCTGGCGCTGGTGAAGGAAATGTTCACCAGCAGCGGCAAGCCTACCCGACCGCCGACCAAAAGCGAACCCATCAATAGCGAACCCGTCAAAAGCGAACCCGTCAAAAGCGACATAGCCAAACTCCCGCCGACGGCAAGCGTTTCTGCCGTCGCCGCGACGCCGGTCAAGCCGGTCGAGGCCGAGCCGGCCAAGCCCGCTCCCGCAGCCAAACCGGCAGAACCCAAACCGGCGGCGGAGCCTAAACCGGCAGCGACGCAACCCAAGCCGGCGGCGGAACCCAAGCCCGTTCCGGCGGTCAAGGAGAAATCAGCCGATACGCCGAAGAATGCGGGCGCGAGCGGCAAACAGGATGGCGAAGCCGCGATCAAGACGCTCCACGCTTGGGCCAAGGCATGGTCGGACAGGAATGTGGGCGCTTACTTGGCGTTCTATGCCAAGGATTTCAAAACGCCCGGCGGTGAGAACCGCGCGGCGTGGGAAAGAACGCGCAAGGAGCGCATCAGCCACCCCAAATCGATCCATGTCACGATAGAGGGGGCGCGCGTGACGCTTAACGACGGCGACAGCGCTACGGTTGTTTTCCGCCAGATATACAAATCCAACGCCTTGACCACCTCCACCCAGAAAACCGTGGTGCTCGCCAAAAACGGCGGCAAGTGGCTGATCCAGCAAGAGCGTGTCGGTCGCTAGGCCGTTTCACCGGTTCGTTATGCATTCATCACTCAAGCGTCTAGGCTATTGCGTTTTATTTTTCGGGTTCTGGCTACCCCTGTTGGCATTGGCGATGGGCAGCAAACCGCCCAAACCGGCGGAACAACCGCCCCCTCCTCCGCCCATGCCCAAGGAGCTGAACGCAATGCTCGCCAGGACCCTGCTGGATGTGAGTGAGAACCGGCTGAACGCGGCCATGCAGGATGTCGATGCGATGTTGCGCGCCTATCCCAATTTCCGCCTCGCCTACCTGATACGCGGCGACCTGCTGATGGCCAAAGCGCGCCCGATCAGCAACATCGGCAATGCCCCCGGCGCCGTGCAGCAAACCGCCGACCTGCGCGACGAAATCCGCATACGCCTGCAACAACTCAAGGAAAAAATCCCGACCGACCGCATTCCCAAGTACCTGCTCCAGTTGCAAGCTGCGCAACGCTATGCGGTGGTGGTGGACACCGACAAGGCGCGCCTTTACCTGTTCGAGAACAACAACGGGGAGCCGCGCTACGTGGCCGATTTCTATGTCAGCAGCGGCAAGGCGGGCGCGGAAAAAATCAAGGAAGGCGACCAGAAAACCCCGCTGGGCGTCTATTTCGTCACTGCCAACCTGCCCCGGAACCAATTGTCGGATTTTTACGGCGTCGGCGCTTTCCCCATCAGTTATCCCAACGAATGGGATAGGAAGCAGGGCAAGAACGGCCACGGCATCTGGCTGCACGGCGTGCCGAGCGACACCTACAGCCGTCCGCCGCGCGCCAGCAACGGTTGCGTGGTGCTCACCAACCCGGACCTGGACAAGCTGTCGAAAAACCTGCAAATCGGGCTGACGCCGGTGATCATCAGCGAACGTGCGGAATGGGTGGACGGCAAAGGACTGGCCGCCCAGCGCGCCGAACTCAACCGGAGAATGGAGGCCTGGCGGCACGATTGGGAATCGCTTGATACCGACAAATATTTGCGGCACTATTCAAAGAACTTTTCCGCACAGGGGCAGAATTACCGCTCCTGGATCGAGCAAAAGCGCCAGGTCAACGCCGGCAAAACCTGGGTCAAGATCAAGGTGGAGAATGTCAGCCTGTTCGGCTACCCCGGCAACGAAAATCTGGTCGTCGCCACCTTCGATCAGGACTACAGCAGCAACAACCTGAAAAACCAGATGCGCAAACGCCAATACTGGCAACTCGAAGATGGCGAGTGGCGCATCGTATACGAAGGCGGAGCATAGGTGATTTCCAGGAAGAATATTCATTCCTAAAAATCACCTATATTTTTAAGAGGAAAACGTATGAAACAGAAACTGCACACGATTTTATTCATTCTGGCCTTGTTCGCCGGCTTCGATGCCCAGGCCGCCAACCCGTTGGTAAAGGTATCCACCAACTACGGAGAAATGGTTTTCGAACTCTACCCGGATAAGGCGCCGCTCACCGTCGCCAATTTCCTGAATTACGTCAATAGCGGCCATTACGATGGAACGGTTTTCCATCGCGTGATCGATAAATTCATGCTGCAAGGCGGGGGCTATACCGCCGATCTGGAGCACAAACCGACGCAGCCGCCTATCCCCAACGAAGCCGATAACGGCCTGAAAAACGAACCGGGCACGCTGGCGATGGCGCACAATGCCGCGCCCGATTCAGCCACTTCGCAGTTCTACATCAATCTGGCCGACAACAAATACCTGAACCACCATGCGCCGCAGCCGAAATATTTCGGCTACTGCGTGTTCGGCAAAGTGGTAAAAGGTTGGGATGTCGCCAAAAAAATCGCCGCGCAGCCCACCGGCGCTGCCGGGCGGTTTCCGTCCAATGTTCCCGTTCAGCCGGTCGTTATCGAGCAGGCAACGCTTGTTTCCGCCGAAGAAATGTCCGCATTCGCCACGCAACCGAAAAAACCCCTCAAAAAATCATAAGGAAACAGAACATGGTTAAATTGCACACCAATTTCGGCTCCATCACTCTCGATCTCGATGCCGAGAAAGCCCCTATCACCGTCGCAAATTTCCTCAAATACGTGGAAAGCGGCTTTTACGAAAACACGCTGTTTCACCGCGTCATCGACGGCTTCATGATCCAGGGCGGCGGTTTCATGCCTGACATGATCCAGAAGGAAACCCTCGCGCAAATCCAGAACGAAGCCGCCAACGGCTTGAAAAACGAGGCATACACCATTGCCATGGCGCGCACCCCCAACCCGCACTCGGCCTCCAGCCAATTTTTCATCAACATCGCCAACAACAGCTTCCTGAATTACACCGCATCCACGCCGCAAGGCTTCGGCTACTGCGTATTCGGCAAAGTAGTCAACGGCAAGGACATCGTGGACCGCATCAAAAAGGTCAAAACCGGCAGCAAAGCAGGACACCAGGACGTCCCGGTGGAAGACGTGATTATCGAAAAAGCGGAAATCTGTTAAGAGCGGTAATGGGGAATGGGCGATGGGGAATGGGAAAACTCCCACCCATCACCCATCACCCATCACCCATCACCCCTACATGCACTCCCTCTTCATTTCCGATCTGCACTTATGCGCCTCCAGGCCGCGCACGACTCAGATATTTCTGCGCTTTCTCCGGGAAACCGCGCCACAGGCAGAAGCGCTATACATCCTCGGCGATCTTTTTGAATATTGGCTCGGCGACGACGAGCTTTCCGCCCCGCATCATGCTGAAACGACACAGGCATTGGCACAACTCGCGAGCGGCGGCGTTAAAGTATTTCTGCTGCACGGCAACCGCGACTTCCTCATCGGCGTAGCCTTCGCGCAGGCCGCCGGCATGCACCTGCTCAATGACCCCAGCCTGATCGACCTGTACGGCGTCCCGACCCTGCTCATGCATGGCGACACGCTATGCAGCGACGACGCCGATTACCTCGCCTTCCGCGCCAAGGTGAGGAATCCCGCCTGGATCAGCGCCTTCCTCGCCCAACCGTTGGCGCAACGCCAAACACTGATCCGGCAATGGCGCGAACAAAGCGAACAGGAAAAACAGCACAAATCCGAAGCTGTCATGGACGCCACCCCCGCCACGATCGCCGCCACCCTGCGCGATTACGGCTATCCCCGGCTGATCCACGGCCACACCCATCGCCCCGCCCGGCACAGCCACAGCGTGGACGGCCATTCCTGCGAACGCTGGGTGCTGCCTGCCTGGTATGATGAAGGCGGCTACCTACGTTGCGATGAAAACGGATGTGAGCTTTTTTTATAAGGGCTGGAGGCAGCGTAAATTTTGTCTCAAAAATTCATAACCCATCTTTGTCATCCCAGAACGGGATATTGGCCACTTTCAAATAAATGATTATTAATACAGCGTTTTCAATCAAGAATAGTTATAAAAACATCAATAAAATGGTGGTTAACAAGCGTAATACATCAACCAATACTCGGTGAAACCTTTGTGGCTCAATGTGGCAAGCTCGCCGTGGGCAAAACTGATGAAATAAAATCCGTTCATCCTTCGATCCTTCGGCGAAGCTCAGGACAGGCGAAGCTCTCAAGAAACAGCTTTTTTAGTCATATATATCAATGGCAAAAATAACCACAACAGCGGAATGAAAGCCATTAAACGAACGCCAAACAGCAACCATAGCCCCTGTTTCTTGCCAACGCCTTTCGACCTACGGGCGAATATTTTACTCAGGACGAACGGATTTTATTTCATCAGGCTGTCTGTGCCGGCTCGTGCAATGTTTGGGCTTGCAGCGGCGTGCTTCCCGGTCAGCGGGACGAAAGCAACCAACAGCGCGTTTCTGCGGGTCAGCCCGCCGTCAGGGTTTCTTTCCACTACCAGCAATTGTTGGGGCATATAAGGCAATCCCACCGGGATCACCAGACGTGCGCCTGGTTTGAGTTGCTCGACCAGCGGCGGGGGGATGTGGGGCGCTGCTGCGGTGACGATGATGCCGTCATAAGGCGCGTTTTCCGACCGGCCCAGGTAGCCGTCGCCGCACTGCACCTCAACATTGGCAATGCCGAGTTCTTGGAGCGTTTGCGCCGCCCGGCGCGCTAACTGCGGGACGATTTCGATGCTGTAAACCCGGCGCGCCAAATGCGCCAGCACCGCACTCTGGTAGCCGGAGCCGGCGCCCACTTCGAGCACGGTCGCATTCAGCGGCAGGTTCAGCAAATCGCTCATCAACGCGACGATGAACGGTTGCGAAATGGTCTGTCCGCCCCCAATCGGCAGGGGATAATTGCCATAAGCTTGATCTCTCAGTTCGGGCGGGACGAAGACATGGCGCGGCACAGCCCGAATCGCCGCCAGCACTTTGTCGTCCAGCGCGCTCTTGCCGATGGTGTTGTGGGTGAGCAGGGTTTCGCGCTCAATGTCCGCTATCATTGCTTCCATTTCGCGGTGGTTTGTTTTATCCATGTCTTCCGGCCTTTCGTGTCAGATAAATTTGTTTTTAGAAATTCATGATAAAAATCAATGAGGGAAAACATTCATGAATCCCAGGCAAACTGAGCCGCAACGCTGCTCAGCTCATGACGGCAATCCATAAAGACAAAACCTTTTTCACCTTATGATAAGAGCCATTTGCGTTGCGCTGCAGCCCTTGCGTAGCTCAGTACGGTCAAACATCTCGATGGCGTTTGCCGCTCAATTGGTCAAATAGCGTGATGGGAAGGGGAAGTTCCCCCTCAAGGAACTTGAACAAACGAACCTTTTGGGGGAGTCTCTTGTTTT
>JBAYVP010000211.1:0-9064 GCA_041674485.1 Sulfuricellaceae bacterium | reverse complement strand
AGGGGGCAACCGGGAGGGGGATGGGGTAGAACGACACAGGCTAAAATCAATATCTTACATTGTCGTCTGCGCCTTCTACCCCATCCCCACCCTAACCCTCCCGCTTTCCGGGGAGGGAACGCCGTGCTCCATCTTTTCTGCATGTAATCAAATGATTGAAAAGATGTGTGTAACGATGAGCGCTCCGGCGTGGGAACGATCAGATATTTGCGCGCTGCCGTACCAAACCTACGCCGGATCGAAGACCGCTTGCTCCACCAGCACATCCACGCCTTCCGGTGGGCGCACCGCGCTTGCCGGTAGTTCCGCGCCACCGCGCCAGCGCTGCACCGCTGCGCTCTTGCCTGTTCCGGTGACCAGAAAGATAACCTGGCGCGCCAGCCCCAAGCGCCAGGCGCTTAAGGAGATGCGCGCAGCCGGCGGCTTGGGTGCATCGCGCACCGCCAGCGCGGCAGGGGCAGCGCAATCGGCGCCCCAGGGCTGACCGGGAAAAAGACTGGCGGTATGGCCGTCCTCGCCCAGCCCGAGCAAAACCAGGTCGAATTCCGGGACATCGCGCAACATTCCGGCATAAGCTGCCGCGCCGGCTTCCGCTCCCAACTCGGCGGGTATCGCATATATCCGGGCAGCGGGTAGCGGCACATGGTCCAGCCATGCATCCCGCGCCATGCGGGAATTGCGCTCGGGGTGATCCGGCGGCAGACAGCGTTCGTCGCCGAACCATATCTGCCATTTCGGCCAGTCCGCCGGCATTTCGCGCAACGCCTCGTATACGGCTTGCGGCGTTGTTCCGCCGGCCAGAACCAAGCGAAAAACACCGCTACGCGCTATCGCCTCGCCGGCCGCACGGAATATCACCGCGACGGCTTTTTTCCGCACGGCTTCAGCGGACGGATATAGATGCCAACGGACGGTTTGCGGGTGGGTTGTGGTATTCATGGTGGAAAATCCTTGTCAAGGCAGGAACAAAAAATATTTACCGCAGAGAGAGTGCCGTAGTGCCGTAGGATGTGCCGACGACAGGAGGCGCATCAATCGCGGATTGCACGGAATTTCGCGACCAATGCGCCTCGTTCCTCGGCACATCCTACTGAACTGGTACGGTTCTCCGGAAAAATGCCTTCACCGCGCCCAGTGGTAGGGTGGATAAGCGTAGCGCATCCACCTTTTAAGCGCCGGCTTGGTGGATGCAGGGTAAATTTGTTCTCAGAAATTCATGATGAAAATCAATGATGGAAGACATTCATGAATCCCAGGAAAACTTAGCGCGACTCTACTCGACTCATGGCAACAACCCATAAAGACAAAACCTTTTTCACCGCAGAGGACGCGGAGGACGCAGAGGAAAACCCTCATGCTCTTCCTCTGCGTCCTCCGCGTCCTCTGCGGTGAATAGGCTTTTTTCCGTGCCGAGAACAAATTTACCCTGTTGGTGGATACGCTACGCTTGACAAACTGGGCTTTCCAGACTCAAGAACCCGCACCGGGCTGGTTTGTCCCGCGCAAAGTCTCCAGTGCATTTTCGTAGTCGAATGCATCGATTTGGCGCATAAAAACGGCATGGCGCTCACCCAGTTGTGTGCGCAGCAGATCGGCGGATTCCCGCGCCAGGGCGGCGGCGCGGGTGTTGTTCTCGGTGAGCAGGGTTTCGAGCGCCGCGAATAGCCGTTGCGCGTGTTCCGGGGCTACGCCGGCGTCCCCGTTGGGCGCGGCTTCCTCGGGCAGCGCCTGGATGGCCTGAACCAGTTCCATCAGGTTGAGGTCGCACAGTCGCGCCAGTTCCGCGCATTCGGCAGGTGCAGCGTTCCGGCGTAGCGCCGCATCCAGCTTGCTTGCCAAGTCGGCCACGCGGCGTGCGCCCAGGGTGGCGGCGACGCCTTTCAGGCCATGCGCCAGACGTTGTGCTTCGCAGGTGTTCCCTTCGACCAGCAATTCCCGCATCTGCTTCATGTCTGTGCTATGGGAGTCGGCGAACATGCGCAGCAGGCGCTGGTATTTCGCCACGTCCCCCCCGACGACAGCTAGGCAGCGCGCCGCTTCCAGCCCCGGCAGGCTTGCCAGTCGGGGCGGAAGGGACGTCGCCGGAAGGCGCGCATCCGCCTGGGGCTTGGCCGGCTGGCTAGTCACCGGCGGGTATTCCCGACCAGGGCGCGACAGCCAGCGCAGCAGCGTGGCGTAGAGTTTTTCCGGCACCACGGGTTTGGCGACGAAGTCGTTCATGCCTGCAACCAGGCAGGCGCGCCGGTCTTCTTCGAAGGCGTTGGCGGTCATGGCCAGAATCGGCACGGCTGCGTTGGCATCCAAGGCGCGGATGGCGGTGGCTGCGGCCAAGCCATCCATCTCGGGCATCTGGATATCCATCAGCACCAGGTCATAGCTGTTTTCGCGCACCTTCTCCACCGCGATGCGACCGTTTTCCGCCGTGTCCACCGCCAAGCCGATGCCGTGCAGCAATTCCAGCGCCACTTCGCGATTGATGGGGTTGTCTTCCACCAACAGCAGGTGGGCGCCGGCATGGTGGCGGCGCAGCATGATGTCGGCGTCCACCGGGTTTTTCTGGAGAGCAACAGACATTACGCCATGTCCCGGTTGCAGCCGGGCGGTGAACCAGAACGTGCTGCCCTGGCCGAGATTGCTTTGCACTCCGGCATCGCCGCCCATCATGCGCGCCAGGCGGCGGGTGATCGCCAGCCCCAGGCCGGTGCCGCCGTACTTGCGGGTGGTCGAAGCATCGGCCTGGGAAAAGACCTCGAACAGTCCCGGCAGCGCGTCCGGCGCAATGCCGATGCCGCTATCCTGGACTTCGAAACGCACCAGCAAGCCGGCGTCGCCCTCTTCCAGTAGCTTGGCGCGTAGCCGGATGGCGCCACGCTCGGTGAATTTGAGCGCATTGCCGGCATAGTTGAGCATGGCCTGGCGCAGGCGGGTGGGGTCGCCGCGCAGCCACGGGGGAACGTTGTCGCTATCCACCTCAATGGATAGTCCTTTCGCGCCGGCCTGATCGGCGATCAGGGAGCGCACATGATCCAGCATCATCCCCAGCGCGAAGTTCGTTTGCTCCAGTTCCAGGCGTCCGGCCTCGATTTTCGACAGATCCAGGATGTCATTGATGATGGATAGCAGGTGCTGGGCGGCCGTGTCTATCTTATCCAGGCGCTCTCCCTGTTCGGCGCTCGGGGAATTTTTGCGCAACAGGTAGGTTAGCCCGATGATGGCATTCATCGGTGTGCGTATCTCGTGGCTCATGTTGGCAAGAAAAGCGCTTTTGGCCTGGTTGGCGGCATCCGCCACGGCGCGGGCGGCTTCCAGCTCTGCGGTGCGGCGCGCCACCAGTTCTTCCAGATGGTGGCGGTGCTGGTCCAGTTCCTTGCCCAGGCGATTTTTCTCGGTGACATCCTCCTGCACCGCCACGTAGTTGCTGATGCGCCCGTCCGCTTGGCGCAACGGGGTGATAATGGCGAACTCGACAAACTCGCTGCCATCCTTGCGCCGGTTGATGAATTCCCCTTTCCAGGGATGGCCGCGCCTGATGGTGTCCCACAGGGAGCGATAGGTGGCCGGCGGCGTTTTGCCGGAATGCAGGATGTTCGGGTTCCGCCCGATGACTTCTTCGCGGCGGTAGCCGGTGTTTTGCAGGAAAGTTTCGTTCACGTATTCAATATTGGCATCCAGGTCGGTGATCAGTACGCTCTCCAGGCTTTGCTCCAGAGCCAGCGCGAGCTTGCGCAGCATCTGCTCTTTTTCGCGTAGCGGGCGCAGATCGACATAGCTGGCCACGAACCCGACCATATGCTCCTTTACATCGCGCACTATGCCGATGTTGGCGGCGGTGGGAATCAATGTGCCGTCCCGCGCGATGCGCTCCAATTCGCCTGCCCAGGAACCGGCGGCTTGAATATGGTTAATCATTTCGGCTTGATGATGCCAGGCGACCTCGGTCTGTTCGACCAGACGGGAGACATGCTCGCCGACCAACTCCGCCAACGGGTAGCCGAACAAGCGGGTGAAGGCGGGATTGATATAGCTGATGCGCGCTTGGGGGTCGGCAAGCAGCATGGGCTGCACTGATTGACGCAATGCCTCGCTGAAAAAGTGGCGCTCGGCTTCGGCGCGCTTGCGCGCGGTGATGTCCTGGTTGGTGCCGCGCCGCCCCAGATAGTCACCCTTCTCGCCGTACATCGACTGGCAATGGTGGCTTAACCAGCGCACGCTCCCATCCTGCCGCACAATGCGAAATTCTATTTCAGCCGCATCGTTGTTGGTGTAGTCCGCCAAGTGTTGCCGGTATGCCGCGCGGTCGTCGGGGTGGACGATGTCGGCCATCCGTCCGGGATCCGCCAGGAATACCTCGTTCGCATAGCCGGTGAGCTGCTCGCAGGCCGGCGACAGGTATTTGTAGGAGCCGTCCGCTTCGCGCCAGAAAATGCAATCCGCAGAGTTTTCGGCCAGCAGGCGATATTTGGCTTCCGATTCCTGCAACGCCGCATGCGCCGCCTCGGCGCGAGCGCGGGCGGCAAGCGCGTCCTCCGTCAGGTTCAGCGCCGCCAGGCGAGCCTGGCGCTGCTCTTCCAGCACGCCCGCCTGGTTTTCGCGCAATGCCGCTTCGGCGGCCTGGCGGGCGCGGCGTTCATGGGCTTCGTCCACGGCGCGCCGGATAGCCGACGGGAGCCGGGTCAAGTTGTCCTTGAGGACGAAATCGCTCAAACCCAGGCGCAACAATTCCACCGCCGTTTCCTCGCCGACGCTGCCGGAAACCAGGATCACCGGCAAGTCGGGACGATGCGCCCGGATGCGTTGCAAAGACGCGCGGAAATCCATGCCAGGCAGGTTGTAATCCGCCAGCACGATATCCCACCCGCTCTGCAATGCGGCGTCCAGCTCCATCTCATCGCCGACGCGTCGGCACTCGGCTTCCAGGCCATGCCGACGTAGGTGGCGCTCCAACTGCATGAAGTCGGCAACGTTGCTTTCGATGACCAGGAGTTTCAGTGGCATGTTCATTCTGAATTTCGTTGTTGACGTAGCGCCGCGCTCTCTTCTAGCTCTAGCGGATGCGTCGGCGCGTCCAGAAAGGACAAGGCAAACGGCGCTTCCCGGCCAAGCTGGATGGAGAGCGCATTGACCTGCTGCTTCAGCGCGATCATTTCCAACTCGCGCCCCACCACGGCGCGATTGAAGCGCTCCAGTTCGGCATTGCGTTGGGTCAACTCCTCAGTCTGGCGGTGCAGCGCCAATTCGGCCTGTTTGCGTTCGGTGATAACATCGAACAAAGCCACGAAATGTTCCCGCCGTGGGCTGTACACCGAGATCGAGAACCACATGCGCAAGGCTTCGACATAGGTCTCAAAGCGCTCGGGGCGACCGCTTTGCGCGACCCGGCCATAGATTTCGAACAAGCCCGGATCCGCCTCACAGATGCCTGGAATGACTTCGCTGACTTTTTTGCCGACGACATCGTGCAACCCGGTCTGCGCCTCGAACGCCTGATTGACATCAAGATAAACGAAATCTCGCGGTTCACCGTTATCGAACAACATCCGGCAGTGGGCGTAACCGTTAATCATGTTCTCAAACAACGAGCGGTAGCTCAGCTCGCTTGCGCGGAGCGCCGCATCGGCCTGCTTGCGCTCGGTGATGTCATGCACGATGCCGAAAATGCCGATGACCTTGCCCTCGGCATCGCGTAGCGGTCCTTTGGTGGCTAGGCAGACCCGTTCCCCGTTGGGCGTGTCGAGCGTCTCTTCCTGAGTGATGGTGCGGTTTTCCGCGATCACCCGGCGGTTGACGGCCATCACCCTCTCTGCCAGCTCCGGCGGGAAAATCGCCCGCTCGTCGCGCCCCAGCACCGCTTCGGGCGGTTTGCCGGAGAATATACCGGCAGCGCGGTTGAACAGCGTGTAGCGACCTTCCATATCCTTGGCAAAGATCGCGTCTTCCGAACTATCGGCGATGGCGGCAAGTAGATTCAGCGCATGCAGGCGCTGCGCCTGGGATTGCTGCATGTCGGCGGCGAGTGCCAGTTGTTGGCGCTGGCGCAGCAAGTTAAAGCCGGCGGCGGCCATGAACAGGGTCAGCAGCCCGGCCAGACCGATCCAGAGCGTATCGCGGGCCGCGGCGCGATAAAATTCCGCACGATCCAGCTTGGCGATCAAATACCAGTCGGTGTCGAGGATAGCCTGCGCCACGCCCAGAGATGGCACGCCGCGATAGTCCACCCCGTCGATCAGCCCGCCCAACCCGGCCTCGCCGCGCAACACTTGGGCAGCCAGCAGCTTGGGCGTCGCCAGCGGGACGCGCAATTTCAGCGCAGTATCCCGGCGGTGGCGTAATTCGTTCAGGTATAGCACCTGGTCGTCGTCGCGCTGGAACAGCAAGGTCTCGCCGCTGGCGCTGGGCGCCGGCCAGGATTGCAGGGTGCGGTGCAGCCAGTCGGTCGGAGCGATGTGCAGCACGACCAGCGGCGATGGGGAGTCTGCCGCTCTCAGGGACACGACGAAATCCAGGCGCAGAGTTCCCGCCAACCCGCGATACGGGCCGACCCGGTGAATCCGCTGATCGACGGCAGCCTGCCGCACCGCTTCCCGCAACAGCGGAGCGATTGCCGACGGGGCGTCGGCGCTGCCCCAAAGACGTTCCCCGCGAGGTCCCAACAACATGACGGCGGAGTAGCCCTGGTATTGGCGAAACTGCTCCAGTTGGGTTTGCAGCAGGTCGCGGCTGGAAAGGTCGCCGGCTGCGCGCCAGTTACGATAGCTGGCCGCAAAGTACTGGCCGCTCTGCATGAACTCGGCGTCGCCCTGCTTGTCCTTCAACCAGTCGCCGATCTGCCGCGCCTTGAGATCGGCGATGGCTTGGAGCCGCGCCATTTCCTTGTCGCGTTGCTGGTTGAAATTGTGGCCAATGGTGGCCACCGTCAGCACCAGGAGGGCGGCCACCAACAGCAGGAACGGCAAGGTCGAGCGTAGCAGGCTGGGTGGGGAAGCGGCGGGGGCGAGCGGCATGGCGGCTGAATATTGAGCCGGATCAGTGACCCGAGCCGGGTTTGGCGGAGATCAAGGCGGCCATGCGGAGGAAAACGACAGTGCATCCTGGATTCATGGCGTTCACTCCGATGCGGGATCGCGGTGATGCTCGGCGATAGCGCGAAAAGCGCTGAAATTGGCGAGGAAGACATCGACCATGTCCGGGTCGAAATGCCGGCCACGCCCGGTTGTAATGATGTCGCGCGCTTCCTCGTAAGAGAGGGGTTGCTTGTAGACCCGGCGTGAAATCAGCGCATCGAACACGTCCGCCAGCGCCATGATGCGCGCCGAAACCGGGATGGCCGCACCGCTGAGACCGTCGGGATAGCCCGTTCCATCCCATTTCTCGTGATGCCAGCGGGCAATTTCCTTGGCCAGGGAAAGAAATTCCACCATTCCGTCCGCATCCCGCTCGGCCAATTCGATGGCTTCGCTGCCAAGCCGCGCATGGGTCTTCATGATTTCCCATTCTTGCGCGGTGAGCGGGCCGGGTTTTTGCAGGATGGCGTCCGGAATGCCCACCTTGCCGATGTCGTGCAGCGGCGCGGAGCGCGCCAGCAGCTTGATATAGCGCTCATTCAACAGCGCGGCGAAGCCTGGGCGCACCCGCAGTTCCAGAGCCAGCAGCTTGACGTAGCCCTGGGTGCGCAGGATGTGGTTGCCGGTTTCCGGGTCGCGCGTTTCCGCCAAGTGCGCCAATGCCCGGATGGCTACTTCCTGAATCAATTCATTTTCCGCCATGCGCTTCGCGATTTCGCTTTCCAGATAGGCGTTCTGGTCGCGCAACCAATCGTGCGCCTGTTTCAGTTCCAGTTGGGTGCGGATGCGCGCCAGCACGACGGGCGGCGCGATGGGTTTGGTGATGTAGTCCGCCGCGCCGACTTCGAGGCCGTGCATCTCGGCCTCGGTGCTGTCCATGGCAGTCACGAAAATGACCGGAATATCGCGGGTGGCGGGGTCGGCGTGCAGCCGTTCGAAGACTTGGTAGCCATCCATGCCCGGCATCATGACATCCAGCAGGATCAGGTCGGGACGCGGCGCGCTACCGGCAATGCGCAAGGCCTTCTCGCCGGAAGTGGCCGCGCGCACCTGGTAATGCGGCTGAAGCAACTCGCCGAGAACGGTAAGGTTTTCCGGCGCATCGTCTACGATCAATATCGTTCGGTAAGGCTGTTGCATGACCGCTCCACAGTTGGCGTGGCATGCGCCTTTATGAAAAAGGCGCTTGTCGGCATCTATCGGTCGAAGGATGGAAATACGATTTTAGTCCAGATTTGCGGGAAAAGGGAATCTGTTGTTGCGCCGGGGACTGGGTAAATTTATTCTCAGAGAAAATATTAGGGTGGATAAGCGCGAGCCGCATCCACTTGCTTTTGGAAATTTCTCCGCGAGCATCGCTTCAACCTAGAAACCTCCGTTGAACGGGCTGGAGTGTGCGGTTTTCCGGGTGCAGGGCAAGGCGCAACGACGCGCAATGGTCATTCCATTCTCTTCTCAAGGAGTTGCAACGCCGCCATGCGCTCGGAAAACCGTGCAATCCAGTCCGTAGCGCTCTCACCATACGGGTACACGCAAAATAAATGATAAAGTTGTTTAGAGCCACCATGTTACACATCCTGGCAAGCGGTCAACGGAGGTTTCTAGGTTCAAGGCCATCCAGCGTCATGTTTGCGATTACCAGCGAGATGATGCCCCCTTGTGGGGTGTCGGCGTCGGTTGGGAAGCGTTCGTTTTGATACACATATCCCGCTCTTCCGCCATTTCTGTAGAATAACCTTATCCGTGGGGATATTGGCCGTCGTCCAGTCATGACTGATATTGTCGTAACAGCCTTGAATGTCGGCCTCCATCACCCATACCGCACTGATTTTCCTTGCAAGGATGATGAAACATTGTTCCTTTACATCGGCGGTTGAGCATTCCGGCCTGAATGCGTAAGAATTCAGGTCGGCGGTGGTTTCCGCAATGGGCTCCAGCGCCAGCAGATGTAACGCCTGCATGGCGCGGCACTTCATCACAGGGATGCCGAGTGGCCTTTTCTT
>JBAYVP010000210.1:0-9091 GCA_041674485.1 Sulfuricellaceae bacterium | reverse complement strand
GTTCAACGGAGGTTTCTAGGTTAAAATTGGCGGTGAAAACCGTCCCGAGTGGATGCAGGGACAGCATTGGGATCGTCTTGCAGCGGAGATTGGCGTTCGTCCGCAGTATGTGAGAAAGATCGTGAGCGATATGCGCGATACGGTCAGCCGGAAGCTGCCTCAAATGCCGACGGAATTTACCCAAGGGAAGCTGAACGCGGATGCGGCTGGGTTTCTGGCGAAAATCGAGCAGAGTATTTCCCGAACCATCAACAAGATGAGGTTGCTACAGGAGGCGGAAGCCAAGCCGCTTGGTGGGCACGCCTTTGTGCCCACGCGGTGACGGATGATATTTCCGCGTGGGCACACATGCCTACCCTACATTATTCCCAGCGCCTGTCTCACCAGCGCCTTCTGTTGCGCCAAGTGCTCGGCCATGCACCCCGCCGCCGAACAACAGGACCGAACAACAGGACCGAACAACAGGGGACAGACCTAGGCTGTCGAAATACAGCGTTTTTATCGAATTTCAGCTTCCCGGTTTTTGGATATGCCAAGAAACGTCACGACCTAGCTTATTTTTAATCCGTTCATCCTTCGACAGGCTCAGGACGAACGGATTAAAAATAAGCTAGGTTGTCATGGTGAAGCTTTAGCATACGCGCTAGGACAAGGTCAAATTTTCCCGTTCGTGGTGAAGCCCTGTCGAACCATGAACGGGAAAATTTGACCTTGTCCGTAAGTTGATGAAATCAAAAAACCGGTGCTGAATTTTCGTCAAAAAACGATACATTTCGACAGCCTAGGACAGACCTAGTGCCATGCAACAACAATAGTTTCGGATAAAGGAGAGTCAGCTTAATCCGTGTATCCGAAGTTGTGAATTGCCAGTCAATCTTCCTCAATACGAAATAAATAATGTTGCATGGTACTAGTCAACAGCGATGATGCGTTGCTGGTTAACTGGTGCGAACTTGTCACGACCGACATAAATGGCGAAGTGATCTACCGCAATGCATGGGCTACCTCCCATGCAATCAACGCAGACAATGTGGCTGAAATCGTGAAGGCAGCTCGCGCGCGATGGAAAATAGAGAATGAAAACAACAACACACTAAAAACCAAGGGCTATCATTTCGAGCATAACTTTGGGCACGGAAAAGTGCATTTGGCCAACTTGCTGGCGACCATGATTCTCTTGGCTTTTCTGCTGCATACTGCTCTTGACTGGCTTGATGAGCGCTATCGCGCCGTGCGCCGCCTGCTGCCTTTGCGCCGTACTTTCTTCGAGCATGTGCGCGCGCTCCTGCAGTACATGCCTTTCGATAGCTGGGATCATCTCATGGCATTCATGCTCAATAGCTGCAAATCAAAATCGCCCGATACCGGCTAGCAGCCAACCCCTCTTTAATTTAAGTCCATGTTTATAATGTAGGATATGGATGGGATTTTGAATTTAGAATTGCTGGGTTGATAACGATGCGCCGCTCGGCCTTCAATGACAATGGTATATTAAGCATAATTGCCGTTGAAATAAGATATTGCAATGCTTTTATGATGTAATATATTGGAATGTGTTGTAACCATGACGAATTGCTAAGGACGGTTATGTTGAAATTTGACTTTTCAGTGAAAACACGCGATGGGCAAAAGGTCGAGAGTATTCTCATCGCCGGCAAGGATCAGCCGGACGCGGAGCGCAAGCTGCGTCAAATGTACCAGCATTGCACGATAACGCGTTGCGACGTGAGGCAATACGGGGAAAAATTCGGCCAGGCGGTGTTTATCGAGGATGTGTTGTCCTTGATTTCGAAGAGCTATTAACCTAAGCCGGCTTGTCCGGCTTAGGAAATTACGAATGCGGAAAATATTACAAACCGCCGGTCACAACAGTACCCGCTCTATCCCGCCGTTATTTGCCTTGGCGACATAGTCCTCCATCCAGTTTTCGCCCAGTACATGGCGCGCCAGTTCCACCACGACGTAGTCGGCCTCTACGGGAACATCGTTGCGGTAGCGTTGCAGCCCTTGCAGGCAGGAGGGGCAGGAGGTGAGCAGCTTGATCCTGCCTTCCGCCCCCTCGTGGATTGCCGCCACATTTCCGACGATTTCCTCCTGCTTGCGGAAGCGCACCTGGGTGGATATGTCGGGGCGCGTCACCGCCAGCGTGCCGGATTCGCCGCAGCAGCGGTCGGACAGTGTGACATTGCCGCCCAGCAGGTCGTTCGCCACTTTGAGCGGCGCGTAGGTTTTCATCGGCGTGTGGCAGGGGTCGTGGTACAGGTATTTATTCCCCGCTTCCAGTTTGTACCCTTTCTCCATCAGGTATTCGTGGATGTCGAGCAGCCGGCAGCCGGGGAATATCTTGTCGAACTGGTACTTCATCAATTGATCCATGCAGGTGCCGCAGGACACGATCACGGTCTTGATGTCGAGGTAATTGAGGGTGTTGGCGATGCGGTGGAACAGCACGCGGTTGTGCGTGATGATTTGCTGGCCTTTGTTTTCGTAGCCTGCAGAAGCCTGCGGGAAACCGCAGCACAGGTAGCCGGGCGGCAGCACCACTTGCGCGCCGGCGTCGAAGAGCATCGCCTGGGCGGCCAGACCGACCTGTGAAAACAGCCGTTCCGCGCCGCAGCCGGGAAAATAGAACACCGCGTCGCTCTCCTCGCTGACCTTCGCGGTGTCGCGGATCACCGGCACGGTCAACGGGTCTTCCAGGCCGAGCAACGCGCGCGCGGTCTTGTTCGGCATCTTGCCCGGCATCGGTTTGTTGAGGAAGTGGATCACCTGTGCTTGCAACGGCGCTTTGCCCACCGTGGCGGGCGGGTGCAGGGTCTGCTTTTCGGCCAGACCGAAATGCCGGGCGAATTGGTAGCCGAGATTTTGCGCCTTATAGCCCCCCACGATCATCACTGTGCGTAGCGCATGAATCTTGCGCGCATCGGTTGCGTTGAGGAACAGCATGGATGCGGCGGAGCCGGGATTGAAATGGCGCTTATGCAAGTTGCGCAGGAAGTTGCGCATTGCAACGGATACGTCGCCGAAATCGATTTTCACCGGGCACGGCTTGACGCATCGGTGGCACACCGAGCAATGGTCGGCGACATCGTTGAATTCGTCGAAATGCTGGGAGGAGATGCCGCGCCGCGTTTGCTCCTCGTACAGGAAAGCCTCAATCAGTAAGGATGTGGCGAGTATCTTGTTGCGCGGGCTGAACAGCAGGTTGGCGCGCGGCACATGGGTGCTGCACACCGGCTTGCATTTGCCGCACCTCAAACAATCTTTGATCGAGTCGGCGATGCCGCCGATCTCGCTTTGCTCCATAATCAGGCTTTCCACTTCCAGCAGGCTGAAGCTGGGGGTGTAGGCGTTGCGCAGGTCGGCGCCCGGCAACAGCTTGCCGCGGTTGAAATGGCCGTGCGGATCGACCTTGGCCTTGTAGGCGGCAAAGGATGCAACGACGGCGGGGTCGAGGAATTCCAGCTTGGTGATGCCAATGCCGTGCTCGCCCGAAATCACCCCGCCCAAGTCCGTCGCCAGGCGCATGATGCGCGCCACCGCAAGCTTTGCGGCGTGCAGCATGTCGTAATCGTCGGAATTGACCGGGATGTTGGTATGCACGTTGCCGTCGCCGGCATGCATGTGCAGCGCGACGAACACCCGGCTTTTTAACACTTGTTGGTGGATGACATCGCAATGTTCGAGAATGGACTGGTATTCGCGCCCGGTGAAAATCTCGTGCAGTTCGTGGCGCACCTCCTGCTTCCAGGAAATGCGCAGGGTGTGGTCTTGAACGATATGGAAAACTGTGGGGTGAGGGGTGAGGGGTGAGGAGTGAGGCGTGGCGCTCTCGGGGTTCATACCTCTCCACTCCGGGCTGTCCGCCGAAGTGTCCAGATGCTCCAGCACCCAGCGCCATTGTTCACGCTTTTGCGCCAGCAGCGCAAGCGCCCGCTCGCGCCGCGCGGCCAGCAATTCTTCGTCGAGGACACTATCCTCATCGCGCGTCAGCGGCAATTCGCCGTGCAGGAAAACTTCCAGCGCGTCGAGCAATTTCAGTTTGTTGGCAATCGAAAATTCGATGTTGATGCGCTCGATGCCGTCGCAATAATCGCCCATGCGCGGCAGCGGGATCACCACATCCTCGTTGACCTTGAATGCGTTGGTGTGGGCGGCGATGGCGGCGGTGCGCGAGCGGTCCAGCCAGAACATCTTGCGCATTTCGCTGGTCGCCGCAATGAAGCCCTCGCCGCCGCGCGCATTCGCGAGATGCACGATGTGTGACGCGGCCTCGTTCACAGCGTCCTCGTCGTCGCCGGCAATGTCCGCCAGCAGCACCATCTTGGGCCGCCCGGCGCGGTTCGCCTTGGTGGCATAGCCGACCGCCTTGATGTAGCGCTCGTCGAGGTGCTCCAACCCGACCAGCGCGGTGCGCGAGGCGGCGCCGAGATAATCCTTGATCTCAACAATGGCCGGCACCGCGACATGCACTTGGCCGAAAAACTCCAGGCACACGGTGCGGGCATGCGTGGGCATGCGGTGCAGGATGAAGCGCGCCGAAGTGACGATGCCGTCGCAGCCTTCCTTTTGCACGCCGGGCAGGCCGAACAGGAACTTATCGGTGACATCTTTGCCGAGACCGGCCTTGCGGAACTTGTCGCCGGGGATTTCGAGGATTTCCTCGGATTTTTGCGTTTTGCCGTCCGGGGAAAAACGCACGATACGAAAACGCGCGGTTTCCGTATCGTGTATCTTGCCTAAATTATGATCGAGCCGCGTCACCTCCAGCCAGTCGGCATCCGGCGTAACCATACGCCAGGAAGCCAGGTTGTCGAGCGTCGTGCCCCACAGCACAGCCTTCTTGCCGCCGGCATTCATCGCGATGTTGCCGCCGATGCAGGAAGCGTCCGCCGAAGTCGGGTCTACCGCAAACACGCAGTCCGCAGCGGTTGCCGCCTCCATCACGCGCCGCGTCACCACCCCCGCGCCGCAGTGTATGGTCGGCACAGGTTCAGCCACGCCGGGCAGCCGGGTCATTTCCATGCCGCTGTGGCGGTCGAGTTTCTCGGTGTTGATCACCGCCGACAGCTTATCCAGCGGCACCGCGCCGCCGGTGTAACCGGTGCCGCCGCCGCGCGGAATCACGGTCAAGCCGAGATCGATACAGGCTTTCACCAGCGGCGCGATTTCCGCCTCGGTGTCGGGATTCAATACCACGAAGGGATATTCGACGCGCCAGTCGGTGGCGTCGGTAACATGCGCCACCCGTGCCAAACCGTCGAACTGGATATTGTCGCGGCGCGTGTGCGGGATTAGTTTTTTCAGCGCCTTGCGGCGCAGGCGGGCAGTGCTCTCGAAATCCGCAGCAAATTCATCCACCGCCCGGTGCGCGGCATCAAGCAACGGTTTCACCAACTGATTGTCCTGGCGGCGCGCTTCAATATCCTGCAAACGGTGGCGTAGCGCCTCGACCAGCGCATCGCGGCGCTTCACGTCGGCCAGCAGATCGTCCTGCAAATAGGGATTGCGCGTCACCACCCAAATGTCGCCCAGCACCTCGAACAACATGCGCGCCGAACGCCCGGTGCGGCGCTCGTCGCGCAATGCGTTAAGCACCTCCCAGGTTTCCGCGCCGAGCAGGCGAATAACGATTTCCCGGTCGGAAAAAGAAGTGTAGTTGTAGGGAATTTCCCGCAAGCGTGCTGTCATGGGATGACGTTTCGGCAAAAACGCTATTCTAGCATGTCGCCCGGATAGAGGCCGATAGGCCGGAATCCGGGAGCACGCCGCGCAAGGCATACAGCGGTTTCACCGAGTCTTGGTTGATGGATTGCTCTTATCCACCCCCATTGGCTTGAGGTTTTTTGTAACTACAGCGTTTTCAATCAAGAATAGTTGCAAAAAAACCTCAGGCAAATGGTGGTTGGTAAGCGCAATACATCACAACCTGATGAAATAAAATCCGTTCGTCCTGAGCCTGTCGAAGGATGAACGGAGCAAGATGGCAAGCACGGGTGATTTTACCCACGCAATTCCACATTGAGCTAGCGAGGCAAGGCGACATCACACACGGAACTGCCCTACTGCGCCATTGAGCGATTTGACCAATCCCTGAAGATCGTGTGCGGCATTCGCAGTGCGGCTGACGTTTTCGTCATTGGCATCTGCCATGGTTGCGATTTTCTCGATATTTTGTGCAATCTGGGTGCTGGCCGCGCTTTGCTCGCGCGTGGCGTTGGCCAGATCGGAAACATTTGACAAAGAAGCCTCCGCGCCCCGATGCAAAGCATCCAGAGGTTCAGTCAAACCATTAACCTTGTCGACACCCGTTCGCACGTATTCCTTACCGGTTGTCATCACACTTACCGCCACTTGCGTCTCGCTCTGGATTGTTTCGATCATCGACTTGATTTCATTGGTCGCCGTTCCGGTGCGTTCCGCCAGTTTGCGCACTTCGTCGGCGACCACGGCAAACCCCCGTCCCTGCTCGCCTGCGCGCGCGGCTTCAATTGCGGCGTTGAGCGCCAAAAGATTGGTTTGATCGGCGATTTCCCGAATAACGTTGGCAATTCCGCCAATTTGTTCGGAACGCTCGCGCAAGCTGAGAATATTGCTGCTGGATTCGCTCACCGTATCCGCCACCAAACCGATTTCCCGCGATGCTTCGGCGACTTGTTTTTGTCCTTCAGCGGAGAGTTTTGCCGCTTCTTCGGCGTGTAGACGCGCCGAATCCGCATTATCCGAGACAAGGCCGATACTGACCGTCAACTCCTCAATCGCTGCAGCAGTACCCTGAATCGCATCGCGATGCTGATGCGAATTCTCGGCAATCTGCGTAGCGGAAGAAGTCAAATCCTGCGCAGCCTGCGAAAGCAGAAACGTATCCTGCTTGACCGAGCCAATGATTTTTTGCAGCCCGTCCATGAAGCTGTTAAATGCCAGCGCGCTATCCGCCAGTTCGTTCTTACCATGAATTTGCATGCGTTGCGTCAAATCCCCATGTCCGCCCGCCAATTCCCGCATGGAAGCCGTCAGCACCGCCAGTTGGCGGGAAATGTTGCGCGTGGCCATCAATGCCAGCAACACTCCCAATATCAACGCCCCCACCCCCAGCGAAATACTGATGCGTTGCGCGTCGGCGACATCCGTATAGATTCGGTTTTTGGTGGCATCCGTTCTCGCTTCGAAGGACTTCATGCCATCCAGCAGCACCTTGCGAATCTCACGCCAAGCCGGCGTGTCATCCTTGATCAGCGCGGATTTGGCAAGATTCATTTCGCCCGCGCCTATATGTTCGGCGACCTTGTGCTGTATGGATTTATGCTTTTCACGCAGAGAGACGAGCTGGTCCACGATGGCTTGGTCAGCCTTGTTCGCCACTGCAAGTTTCACCGCCAGATTCAGGCTGCTCTCGAACTCACTGGACGCCTTGGCGAAGTTTTCCAACGGTTTTTTGTCTTCCGGGTCGATGTAGTAAGTGCGCAATGCCTGCCCCATTTGCAGCCCGCGCGCATACATGCCTTCAAAGCTTAGCGCCAGTTCGAGATCATGTTCGAGAAACCCGTTGATCTGGTTGCGCGTATTAATTAACCCATTGATCGCAACACTGGTGGCGATCAGCATGAGAAACAGCGTAACACCCATGAATAGCATGACCCGATGGCCGATTTTCATATTGTCGAGCATTGATTCACCTTACGAATAATCCAAAATTATGTTGAAAAGAACGTAACTGCTCAGGTTAAAACGGGTATTCTACGTTATTTTATTAAACCTAGAAAGCTCAGTTGACCGCTTGCCCACGGTAAATTTGTTCTCAGAAATTCATGATGAAAATCAATGATGGAAAACATCCATGAATCCCAAGCAATTTTAGCGCGACGCTGCTCGACTCATGGCGGCAACAAATAAAGACAAAACCTTTTCCACCGCAGAGGACGCGGAGGAAGAGCATGAGGGTTTTCCTCTGCGTCCTCCGCGTCCTCTGCGGTGAATCGGTTTTTTCCGTGCTGAGAACAAATTTACCCTGACCGCTTGCCCAGAGTAAATTTGAAGAAGCGCGGGGTCAAAGCGCGGGGTCAGTGCGGCTAGGCAAGGTCGTGTATTCCAGCGGGTGAAAGCCCTGCGTAAGTCAAGGCAGGCCAGCCGCTGGATAGAGAACTCTGGGTCGGCGGGGGTAACTCCAAAGACTAAGCACAGGGCAATCAAGACAATAGGCCGTAAGCGATAAGCTGAAGTGATTGAGCTCCGATAGTATAACGGGAAGGACGATGCGGTTGACCCAGCAGAAGTCAACATGGAGAAGCGCGATTAGGCAAGTACTTCTTCACATCCCCGGAGTCAGAGAGCATGGCATGTTGGATATTGGGAATAGACGGCAACCTAGGAGAACCTATGAGGCCTCAATAATAACAGAGTATGTCGGACAAGTGATAATAAAGCGAGAAAGACAAAAGCCAGTAGGTAGTCGGATGGCGGCTAGTGACCTCAGAAGGCGGGTAATGCTGCTGGAGGAAAGGCCGTCACATTAGAAACAGCGTTAAAGAGAAATACATCATCGTGCCCAGAAACGAAGAAAGTGTAGAAACGAAACTGCAACGCATAGCAGAGAAAGCCAGAAGCGACCCTGAATTCAAGTTCACCAGACTATTTCATCTGATGAGGAGTTGCTACTGGAATGCTTCGAGCGGCTGAAACAAGATGCCGCACCGGGCATAGATGGCGTGACAAAAGAGCAGTATGCCGAACAGTTACCGGAGAACCTGCGTCTACTTGTGGACAGGTTGCACCGGATGGCTTATATCTCTATGCCGGTTGAAAGGGTGTATATCCCCAAGCCTGGCAGCGACAAAATGAGACCTCTGGGGATCACCGCGCTGGAAGATAAACTGGTGCAAGCCGGACTAAGCAAAATTATGCAAGCCATCTATGAGCAAGACTTCATAGACGACTCGTATGGATTCCGACCGGAAAGAGGATGTCATGATGTGAGTGTGATCAACTATCTTGATGGGAAAAGCTGTGTTT
The DNA here is from genome assembly GCA_041674485.1 of Sulfuricellaceae bacterium. Classification (GTDB taxonomy): domain Bacteria; phylum Pseudomonadota; class Gammaproteobacteria; order Burkholderiales; family Sulfuricellaceae; genus JAGXQV01. The sequence continues at coordinate 82 of JBAYVP010000210.1, read as the reverse complement.
TTGATCAAAATTCGTGATGCTTAGGGGTGTTTCCCCATCACGCAACTTGACCAAATAATATTTCAACGGATCAAATGGTTAC
>JBAYVP010000209.1:0-9098 GCA_041674485.1 Sulfuricellaceae bacterium | reverse complement strand
CGAGTGCGGGGTTTGGGGCAGAGCCCCAAGGTTCTGATTTGTAGCTGGCATTTTGTCGGAGATAACGCCCCCCCTCATTTAACTTGAACATCAGACCATCAAATTAGGTGGCGCTACTCACTTAGGATCAAAGTAATCGAACACCCTTTTGCAACGCAGTGGATGGACAAAAAAGACAAGCCAGTTGGGATATTCAGCGATTCAGCAGATGCTCCGCCAGTTCGTCGAGTTCCGACTTGGATTCTTGCCAGTCGGGCAGCAGGCCGACCAGCAGTTCGTAAAACCGCGCGCTGTGGTTGTGTTCCCTGAGGTGGCAAAGTTCGTGAAAAATAACGTAGTCCACGCAGGGTCCAGGCGCTTTGACCAGGAGGGGGTTGAGGATGAGTTCACCCTTGGGCGAGCAGCTTCCCCATTGGGTGCGCATCGTCATCAGGCGAAAGCCCGGCGCGACCGGGAGCCAGGGTGTTTTCGCGGCGCACTCGATGATGCGTCGGGCGAACACCTGCGCCGCCCGTTGCCGATACCAGGTTTCGAGCAGGGCGCGAATTTTGTCGGCGTCACTGGCGCGGCTTTTGATCTCCAGCTTACCGCGCAGCAGTTTCACGCCCTGGGGTGCTGCGGGATCGACGATGACCTTGAGCACATGGCGTCGGCCCAGGTAGAAGTGGCTTTCTCCGCTGACGTATTCTCTGGGCAGGACATGCAGTGCGCGCTCGCGCTGGGCGCGCAGTCGCTGCCATATCCAGCGCGCGCGGCGATGCACGGCGGCGACGACTGCGCCGACTTCGGCATTCTCCGGCGCATCCACGCTCACCGTTCCGTCGGGGTGGACATGGATCGCCACCCGTTGGGAGGCGATCCGGGTAAACGCGATGGAGAACGTGATGCGCTCCTCGCCGTAGGTAATGGTGCGTTGCATGTCTAAAGCTTCCCACGGCTCAGGCCGATGTGGGTGATGTGGATGACCTGCTTGATTACTTCCTTGGCCTTGTCCAGCCCCATCAGGTCAAAGAGGCGCGGCAGCAGGGCTTTGCGGATCGCGGTTTCGATGTTCTGCGGGTTCAGCGAATTTTCGGCGACGGCATCGCGCACCGCCGCGTCGATGGCATAGGCGGCATCGACGTAAGGCTGCGCCGCCCCGGCGTTGTCCTCCCAGTCCGCCCCCAGCGCCATGCGGAGTGTGCCAAAATAGGCGCGTGGATGCGGTTGGTCGGCGAAGGCGTCGGGAATCCCCGCCACTTCGCGGCGTTCCACTTGTTCCTCGAAGCGTCGGAATAGGGCGTACTGCTTAAGGGGGTGGTCGAACATCGCCTCCGCCTCGGCGATAGCCTGTTTCAGCAGTTCCGCAAACACTTTCTGGGCATAGGGGTCGTCGGCCAGTTCCTGTTCGATGGTGCGTTTCAGGCGGGTGCGGATTAGGTCGGTTTCGTTGCGGGTCTTTTCCGCGCTCCAGGTGCTTGTGTCGTCCTCCTGGCCCAGCTTATGCACCAGGTAGACGCCATCCGGCTCGCGCACTTCCTTGCCGATCACCTGCTTGTCCACCATATGCCGGATTTGCTCTTCGTAAATGCTGTAATTCACTGTCTCCAGGGCGTCCTGGCGGGCGGTGCTGCGCAGGTCGGTGAAAAAACGCAGGTCTTCCTTATAGGTGAGCACATCCTGTTCCGAAAAACTGTTGTCCTCGAAGAAGCTGCGCGACGACAGCGCCGTTTGCAGGCACAGGCTGAACTCGGTCAGCGCTTCATAGAAATCCTCGCGCAGTTTCCGGCGGGTGTCGTAAGTGGCGCCCGGCTCGCCATCGGGGTCGGGGGCGAATTTCGGCATCAACACCTGACGGTATTGCTCCGTGTCGCGGCGGTTGGAGACTTCCTTGAAAAATCCCCACAGCGCCTCGTGCAGGCCGGGCAGGCGCTTGTACTCGGTGCTGAAGCGGCGATAGAGTCCCTCCAAGTCGTTCGGGTCGAACCCGCCCTGGGTCTGGTCGGCCAAATCCTGGTAGGCGTGGATGGCGATATCCAGTTCCTTCAGGATGCCGCGATAATCCACCAGCACACCGTAACGCTTGGCCTCGAACAGGCGGTTCACCCGCGCCACCGCCTGGATCAGGTTGTGACCCTTGAGCGGTTTATCGATGTACAACACCGTGTTGCGCGGCTCGTCGAAACCGGTCAGCAGGCGATCCACCACAATCAGCAAATCCGGCGCGCCGTCTTCGGCGAAGCCCGCCAATACGGCCTTTTCATAGGCGTCCGCACCGTTGCCGACGTTTTTCTTCCACCACTTCTGCACTTCCGGCAGGGTGTCCTCGTCCACCTCGCTATTGCCTTCGCGGGTGTCCGGCGGCGAGATCACCACCGCGCTCTTTACCAGCCCGGTGTCGTCCAGCGCAGCCTTGTAGCGAATCGCATCCAGCTTGCTGTCGGTGGCCACTTGACCTTTCAGCCCCAGGCACAGTTTCTTGATGTTCTCGTTAAAATGCACGGCGATGTCCCAGGCGATTAGCTCGATGCGGTTGGTTGCGCCGTAAATCGCCCCCTTGCGGGCGTATTTCTTTTTCAGGTCGGCCTTTTGCCGCTCCGCCAACCCTGCCGTGATCTTGTCGAACCAGCGGTTCACCGCCGCCTCGTCGATGCTCAGTTCCGGCACACGCTCCTCGTAGAGCAGCGGCGCCACCGTCTCGTCCTCCACCGCGCGCTGCATGGTGTAGGCGTGGACGATGGGGCCGAACTTGTTGGCGGCCTTTTCTTGCCGGAGCAGCGGCGTGCCGGTGAAGGCGATGTAGGCGGCGCGCGGCAGCGCTTTTTTCATGCGCTCGTGAGTCTCGCCGCCGTGGCTGCGATGGCCTTCGTCCACCAGCACGATCAGATTGGCGCTATCGTTGCGGCACTCGGGCAGTTTCGAAGCGGTGTTGAATTTATGCACCAGGGTGAAGACAATACGCTCCGTGCCCTGGCCGATGCGCTTTGCCAAGTCGCGCCCCGAGGTGGCCTTGCTCCGGTCGCCTTCCTTCTTCGTCGCCAGCGGCGAGCCGAAAGCCCCGCTGGAGATGAAATTCTTGGCCAACTGGTCTTCCAGGTCCAGGCGGTCGGTGACCACCACCACCCGGCACTCGGCCAGTGCCGGGTCGAGCAGCAGCGCTTTGCTGAGGAACACCATGGTGAAGCTCTTGCCCGAACCGGTGGTGTGCCACACCACCCCGCCCTCTCGTCCGCCGTCCGGGCGGGTGTGGCGGATGCGCGCCAGCAGCGCGCGGATGCCGAAAAACTGCTGGTAGCGGGCGACGATCTTGCCCACCTTGCGGTCGAATAGCACGAAACCGCGCAGCAATTCCAGTATCCGCGCAGGGGTCAATAGGCTGATGAGCAGGCGATCCTGATCCGTAGGCAGCATGGGTTGCGCCCACAGCGCCGCGAAATAGGCGCGCAGCCCTTCCGGCTTGCCGGCGAACAAGGCGGCGCGGGCTTCCTGGGGCAGCGCGCGGTTCTTCACCTGGGAGAAATGAGCTTCGTCGAATTCCTCCTCGCGCCAGCGCGCCCAAAACTTCGCCGCCGTGTGGGTGGTGCCGTAGCGCCCGTCGATCTGGCTGATGGAGAGCAGCAACTGGGCATAGGCGAACAACGGCGGAATCTCATCCGGGCGCTGGTTGCGCAAATGCTGGCTGATGCCTTCTTCCACCATCGCCTTGCCGTCGCGGCTGGATTCGGGGCGCTTCGCCTCAATTACCACCAGCGGCAGGCCGTTTACATAACCCACCACATCCGGCGTCCGGTGGTGGGCGCCCTGGGCGGCAAGCACTTCCAGTTCCTCCGTCACTTCCCAGCGATTGGCCGCCGGGTCGTCCCAGGCGATCACCGCAATGGTGGGCTGGTGCTTCCTGCCGTCCGGCATGAATTCGGTGACGGTGATGCCCAGCGCGAGCTTGGCGTACAGACGCTCGTTGGCCGCCAATAGCCCCTCCGCCAGACTCAGCGCCGACAATTCGCGGACGATCTGGTCGATGCCCGAGGGCGATAGCGGATACCACTCGCCCTTGTACTCAAAACGGCGGGTTTGCAGCACTTCCACCAGGCGCGGCTTGAGAATCACCTCGCGGGTGGCGCCGCGTAGCGCCATGCATTTGGCGGTGGAAAGGAAAGACCAGCCCAGGTTGCACAGCACATGTAGCGCCGGCAAGTGGGCGCTGTAGAGTTCGCGGGTTTGCGGGGTGGTCATGGGGCGGCCTCGGTGGCGGGCGCTTCGGGGAGGCGGACGCGGCGTTTGCCGGTGAGGAGTTGGGACATGAGGGCGGTCTTCTCTGTACGCATCAATGTGAGCTGTCTGTCGACCAATTTAGTCTCATAATCAAGAGAGTCGAGCAATGTAGCAATTTTTTTTTGTTCACCAAGCGATGGAACCAGAAGAGAAATTTCTTCTACCGTACTTCTTGAAAGACTTGGAAGCCCCGATGACTCGTTGTATCGCGATAGGTCGATTTGGCACAACTGATGGTAAAACCACTTCAGATCACAACTCTCTTTGGGAAGGCAATAAAAAGTAGTGTCAATCGGCCAAAAATGGCTTTCAAAGAACTGAGGGGTAGAAATTGAACCTTTTCGACCTATGACAACGGAAGGTTGGTCAACTAAAAAGCGTCCAGAAAGTCCTATACGGCCACCTGTTCCAACAATCGGATATTTGCCAAGTACTTTCTTGGCCTCCATTGGGGAGCGACCATACTGAACATCTACAAGCTGGCGAATAACTAGGTGTTCATAAATTCCGGCCTTATCTTGCTTATGCGGATTAAAAAGCTTCTTGGCTATCGCTAATTTCTGGCGGCGGCTATTGGCGAGCAGTTTTTCCGTCGCCGCGATGGCTTCGTCCCAGGTTTGAATAATCCGGGCCGCCGCGTGCTGTTCACTCATTGGGGCAATGGGAATCTCATATGCTTTTAGCAGCTCGGTATCAAGCCGCCCGGTTCCGTGACCGGCTGTGTCAACCAAATCGAGAATTTCCGCTTTATTCGCGAGCAGTTGGTAAGCCAGGAACCATGGATCAACATCGGGCTTGGCTATCAACGCTTTCACGTCCTGATTGAAGCCAACTTCCTGCATGGCGAGGCCAACAGGCAAGTCTTTCAGCAACGTCATGCCCCGAGTCAGCACCAATACCGACAGTGGCGGCGCAATGGCAGCGGCCTTCTTACCGCTCTCGGTCAGACCCAGCCCCGAGCTTGTGAGACACAGTGTTTTCATGTCTTTGGCGGTTATCCAAGGAAAGTCACCGGACCAAAAGTCGGTTCGATCCTTGCTGGGTGTATTGCCCGAAAGGAAGCGCGCGCAGTCACCCAAGGGGACTCGTTTCCAGCCTTTAGGCAGCATGGGCGCATCCTCTGGCTGGTTGAAGCTTGGCCGGCCTGTTCGCCCCGTTTAGTCGGCAGTCATGTCGAAACGCAGGAATGGCGAAAATCGTAGGATGTGCCGAGGGACGAGGCGCATCGGTCGAGAAACGCCACGTCCCCCGCGATTGATGCGCCTCCTGGCGTCGGCACATCCTATGTCCCTGAATCTTGTTGGTGTTGTTAAGGTCATCGACCTTGACATAGGGAACCGGCCCCGTCGCGCCGACTTCAATTGATCCCGGTGCAATTCCTGCATGAATTCGGATACTGTGGCGTAGTTCTGATTCGTACCAACCTTTAGGCAGCATCCTTGCCCCCTTTCCCGGAAACAGCCCGCTCCACCTGTTCCAATATTTTCATATCCTCCGCATCCGCCAGCCGCGCCTCCTCTCCGCGCCGCTTGGCGTCGAAGGCCTCATAGCGCTCGTGAGCGATACGCACCATGCCCTCGTGGCTGACGCTACCGGCGCCCTGCAACAACGAGCGCTCGTTGAAGGCCAGGAAGTTGGCGGTGTATTGCCGCCAGTCGGTCAGGGTGATTTCCTGGCGCCGCTTGGCGCGGTCTTCGGCGAAGTCGAGGAACATGCTCACCAGACGGTTCAGTTCGTCCACCTCTTGCGCGTTCAGGTAGTTCTTGGCGACGATCACGTCAGCCTTGCGCACTCGCCCGGCCTTCCAGCTTTGCAGGGACATGTTGGGCTGGCCGGGATCGGCGCGCTCGACCACGATCTCGGCGGCGGTATGACCGGTGACGGCGTAGAGCAACTTATTCTGGACTTCGGCAAAAAACAGGTCTGTGGTTTCCGGGGCGTCGCGGTAATCCTTGGAAAGGGCGAACAGTTCGCGCACTTTCTGGTAAAAGCGCTTTTCCGAGGAGCGTATCTCCCGGATGCGTTGCAGGAGTTCGTCGAAATAATCCCAGCCGCCCGGTTCCTTGAGGCGGGCGTCGTCCATGACAAAACCCTTAATCAGGTATTCCTTGAGGTGGCTGCTGGCCCACTGGCGGAACTGGGCGCCGCGCGGAGAGCGCACGCGGTAGCCGACGGCGAGAATGAGATCAAGGTTGTAGAGCTTGACATTGCGGCTTACCTGCCTCTCCCCCTCGGATTGAACTTGTAAGTAATTCTTACAAGTTGCCTCGGCGGCCAGTTCGCTATCGCCATAGATTGCCTTGACGTGCAAGGTGATGTTCTGGGGGGTGGTCTGGAACAACTGCGCCAATTCGGCCTGCGTGAGCCAGACGCTGCCGCCATCGGCGCGCAAATAAAATTGTCCACCGCCATCTTCCGTAGTGTAGAGCACCAGTTCGCCACGGTCGGTTGCGTCGAATGGCAGAGCCAGTGTTGCCTTCCCGGCGACGCTGGGGCGTTTCGGTTTGTTGCTCATGCTTTTTTGTCTCCCTTACTTTGCTGTGGCTTCACAGGTTTGCCATCCGGGACGGCGCGTTTCAACCTAGAAAGCTCAGTTGAACGGGTTGGAGTGTGCGGTTTTCCGGGTGCAGGGCATACCCGACAGCCTGACGGCTTGGGCACAAGAGGCGCAACGACGCGGAATGGTCGTTCCATTCCCTTCTCCTTCTTGAAGAGTTGCAACGCCGCCATGCGCCCGGAAAACCGTGCAATCCAGTCCGTAGCGCTCTCACCATACGGGTACACGCAAAATAGATGATAAAGTTGTTTAGAACCGCCATGTTACACATCTTGGTAAGCGGTCAACTGAGCTTTCTAGGTTCAAGCTTACGATTTCTTTGTAAGGTTGCCGTTCCCTATTCATACCCCAACTCCTTCAAATACCCCGCCATTCGCTCTTCCAGCACCGCCAGTTCGGCCTTGAGCTTTTCCCGCTCCACCCGCACCGCCATCAGGTCGATTTCCTCTTCTTCCTCGAAGGTGTCCACGTAGCGGGGAATGTTGAGATTGTAGTCGTTTTCGGCGATTTCCTCGCGGCTGGCGAGGTGGGCGTATTTGTCCACGTCGCGGCGGGTGGCGCAGGTGTCGAGAACTTTTTGCAAATCCTGTTCGCGCAACAGGTTCTGGTTTTTGCCGTCCTGATATTCGCGGCTGGCGTCGATGAACAGCACCTTGTCGTCGCGCTTGTGCTTGCGGAACACCAGGATGGCGGCGGGAATGCCGGTGCCGTAGAAGAGCTTTTCCGGCAGGCCGATGACCACATCCAGCAGGTTTTCGTCGATCAGTTTTTGGCGAATCCTGCCTTCCGCAGCGCCCCGGAACAGCACGCCGTGGGGCACGACCACGGCCATGCGCCCGGCGCCGGGTTTCATCACTTCGATCATGTGCAGGATGAAGGCGTAGTCGCCCTTGGTGCGCGGCGGGATGCCGCGCCGGAAGCGTTTGTACGGGTCCGTCTCAGCGCCTTCCTGTCCCCATTTTTCCAGGGAGAAGGGCGGATTGGCGACGACGATGTCGAAGTGCCGAAGCAGGCCGACGCCGTCGAGCAGCTTGGGGTTGCGCAGGGTGTCGCCCCATTCGATGCGGTGGTTGTCCTCGCCGTGCAGAAACATGTTCATCTTGGCCAGCGCCCAGGTGCTGCCGATGGCTTCCTGGCCGTAGAGGGCGTATTTGCGGGCGCCGCTGTTTTGCCGGATGAGCTGGCCGCACTTCATCAGCAGGGAGCCGGAACCGCAGGTGGGGTCGCAGATTTCGTCGCCTTCGCGGGGGGCCATGAGCAGCGCCATGAGGCGCGAGACTTCCGGCGGAGTGTAAAACTCGCCGGCTTTTTTGCCGCTGGTGGAGGCGAAATTCTTGATGAGGAATTCGTAGGCGTTGCCGATCACGTCCAGGGCGCCGATACGGCTGGGGCGCAGGTTGAGTTCGGGTTTGGCGTAGTCTTCCAGCAGGTGGCGCAGGATGTCGTTTTTCTGGGCTTCGTCGCCGAGTTTATTGGCGTTGAAGCTGATGTCCTGAAACACGTCGCGTAGTTTGGCGATGTTGGCTTCTTCAATGGCGTGCAGCGCCTTGTCGATGCGCTCGCCGTTGCCGGGCCGGTGGCGCGCCTCGTGCAGCGCATAGAAGTTGGCGGCAGGCGGCAGCACGAAGCGTTCCGTTTTGAGCAATTCCTCGATCAGCCCCGGATGGTCGCCATACTGGGACTTATAGGCGTCGTAGTGATCCTGCCAAACATCCGAGATGTATTTGAGGAACAGCATGGTCAGCACATAGTCTTTGTAGATGCTCGGATCGACGGCGCCGCGAAAGGTGTCGCAGGCGTTCCAGACGGCGGCGTTGATGGCGTCCTGATTGATTTGGGTGTCCGACATGTTTCGTTTACCGGTCGATGGGGTTGGCGGCGTGCAGCTCGAAGGCCAGGGCATCGATGCAGTGTTGTTGTTTCAGGGGCGGCACGACAATGGGCAGGGCTTCCAGTACGTAGGCTGTCGAAATACAGTGTTTTTATCGAATTTCAGCTTCCCGGTTTTTGGCTAAACCAAGAAACGTCACAACCTACCCTATTTTTAACCTAGAAAGCTCAGTTGACTGCTTTTGATCGTTCCCACGCTCCGGCGCTCATCGTTACACACATCTTTGCAAGTAATAACTGTTGCTCAGGTCTATGCGAAAAGACAGCATAAAAGCCCCTCTCCCGCCTGCGGGAGAGGGGCTTTTGGGCACTTGTGTGATCAAGGTAGGACAGCCAGTTACCCAACTGCCCCCTCACGGATCCCTGCGTGCGGAATTCCCGCACAAGGCTCTTCAATGTT
>JBAYVP010000208.1:0-9111 GCA_041674485.1 Sulfuricellaceae bacterium | reverse complement strand
GAAGACGCAACACTCGATACGGGCGGTTGGTTAGACCTTCCCCGTCAGGGACTTTCACCCTGAAAGAAACGTCAAGCTTCGCTTGCCGCACTAACGATGAGCGCTGGAGCGTGGGAACGATCAGACGCGCCGGTTTTACTAGCTTCTAGCCCCTAGCCCCTCCAACAATAAAATTCGCACGATAATATTTCAATTCCTCAATGGATTCGTAGATGTCAGCCAGCGCTTCGTGCTTGTTGGCTTTTTTGAAACCGTCGTAGATTTTCGGCTGCCAGCGTTTTGCCAGTTCCTTGAGGGTGCTGACGTCGAGATTGCGGTAGTGGAAAAAATCTTCCAGCTTGGGCATGTGGAGGGCGAGAAAACGGCGGTCCTGGCAAATCGAGTTGCCGCACATCGGCGATTTTTTCGCCGGCACGTATTGCTGGATGAATTCCATCATCCGGCGTTCCGCCTCGGCTTCGCCCATCGTGGAAGCGCGCACCTTGTCGGTCAGCCCCGATTTGCGGTGGGTGGAAGTGTTCCATTTATCCATGCCGCCCAGCACCTCGTCGGATTGATTCACGACCAGCACCGGGCTTTCCGCCAGCACATTCAGTTGGGAATCGGTAATCACCACCGCAATCTCGATAATGCGGTCGCGTTCGGGAAATAAACCGGTCATTTCCAGGTCAATCCAAATAAGGTTGTTGCCGTCTTGTGCCATAATGCTCGCTTATCGATACCGGCCAAAATCGGCATTTTGTCATATCCGGCTTCATTGAACCAATTTTTACCATGCAAACTTTCACCCTGCTGTTTTTAGCCGCCTTCGGGCTGACCCTGGGCTTACGCCTCTGGCTCGCTTTGCGCCATATCGGCCATGTCCGGGCGCGGCGCTTCGAAGTGCCGGTCGAGTTCGCCGCGCAGATCACCCTGGATGCGCACCAAAAGGCTGCGGACTACACCATCGCCAAGACCCGGCTATCGCTTTTCCACATCCTGCTGGAAGCGGCCATGCTGCTGGCATTCACCCTGGGCGGCGGGCTGGAGGCGCTGGGACGTTTGGCAGCCGGCTTGCCCGCCGGGGAACTGTGGCAAGGTGCGGCGCTGATCCTCGGCGTATTCGCGATCACCGCAGTAGTGGAATTGCCGCTGGGCGTTTACCGGACATTCGTGATCGACGAGCGTTTCGGCTTCAATAAAACCACGCCTGCGCTGTTTATCGCCGATCTGGCGAAACAATTGGCGCTCGGCGCCGTGCTGGGCGCACCGCTGATCCTCGGCGTGTTGTGGCTGATGGCGCGCATGGGCGAAAACTGGTGGCTTTACGTGTGGCTGGGCTGGATGGGCTTCAACCTGCTGGTGCTGGCGCTTTACCCGACCTTCATCGCCCCGCTCTTCAACAAATTCGCGCCGCTCGAAGACGAACTGTTGAAAAAACGCATCGAAAAACTGCTGGGCGAATGCGATTTCCACGCGCAGGGCTTATTCGTGATGGACGGCTCCAAGCGCAGCACCCACGGCAACGCCTATTTCACCGGCTTCGGCAAATCGCGCCGCATCGTGTTTTTCGACACCCTGCTGGCGCGCCTTAGCCACGACGAAATCATCGCAGTGCTGGCGCACGAACTCGGCCATTTCAAACACCGCCACATCGTCAAGCGCATCGTGCTGATCTTCGCGATGAGCCTGGTCGGGCTATGGCTGCTGGGGTATCTGATGGCGCAAGCCTGGTTCTTTACGGGCTTAGGCGTCGCCACACCGGGCACCGCAATGGCGCTGGTGCTGTTCCTGCTGGTTAGCCCAGTATTCACCTTCCTGTTGCAGCCGCTGATGAGCTACTACTCGCGCCGCCACGAATTCGAAGCCGACCGCTATGCCACCCAACACGCCCGCGCCGACGACCTGGTGCGCGCGCTAGTCAAACTGTACAACGACAACGCCGCAACGCTCACCCCCGACCCGCTGCACTCGGCGTTTTACGATAGCCACCCGCCGGCGGCGATACGCGTTGCGCAGTTGCAGGTTAGGGGTAGTGAGGGGTGAGGGGTGAGGGGTGCCATTTTTCTCCGTTCGTCCTGAGCCTGTCGAAGGATGAACGGAGAAAAATGGCACCCCTCCCTTAACGCGAAACTGAAAGGTTGCATCAATGTTTTTTATGTCTATTACGGTACAGATGAAACTCCATCCGTTCATCCTTCGACAGGCTCAGGACGAACGGATGGAGTTTCATCTGCTTCAGCATGTCCTGAGCGAGCCGGAATGATTTTCCGAGAGGCGGAACAAGCGCATAACGGCTACAATGAATCATCTAGAGCCAAATTTTCCAACCCAACACAAGGAGTCACCATGCGTCCCCTGCTCATTCTCCCGCTCGTATTGCTCGCCGCAGCCCATGCCAACGCAACGGATATTTTCGCCAAGGGCGACGCCAAGGCCGGCAAGGCATTGCACGATAAATCCTGCGTCTCCTGCCATGTTTCCATGTCCGGCGGCGACGGCTCGGCCATTTACAGCCGCCTGGAGCGCAAGATCAAAACGCCGCAAAAATTGCAGGGACAGATCAGCGGCTGCAATATCAACGCCAACGCCGGCTGGTTCCCGGAGGACGAGCTGAACGTGGGCGCTTACCTGAACAAACAGTATTACCACTTCAAGTAATGGCCGAAGGCCAAATCGTCGCTGCATACGGTCGCCAGTTCCTGGTCGAACTGGCGGATGGCAGCACCGTCCCGTGCATGATGCGCGGCAGGAAAGGCGGCGCCGCATGCGGCGACCGTGTCGTGATCCAGATGACCAGCGCGAGCCAGGGCGTGATCGACAGCATCGCGCCCCGGCAGGTGCTGCTGTTCCGCTCGGACGCGTTCCGGGAAAAGCTGATCGCCGCCAACGTCACCCAGATCGTCGCGGTAGTCGCGGCGGTGCCGTCTTTTTACGAGGAATTGCTCAGCCGCTGCCTGATCGCCGCCGAAGCGGCCAACATCAAGGCGCTGATCGTGTTGAACAAATGCGATCTGGTGCGGGAAAGCATTGAAACGCGGGCGCGGCTCGCGCTATATAGCGACCTGGGCTACCCGCTGCAGCTGCTCGCCGCGACCCAGGATATAGCACCACTACGCCCCTGGCTGCACAATGAAACCAGCGTGCTGGTCGGCCAATCCGGCATGGGCAAATCGAGCATCATCAACGCGCTGCTGCCCGACATCCAGATACAAGCGCGCACCCAGGAAATCTCGACCGCGCTGAATTCCGGACGGCACACCACCACCCACGCGCAACTCTACCATCTGGATGGCGCCAGCCACATTATAGACTCGCCAGGATTGCAGGAATTCGGCCTGCACCACCTGAGCCGGGGAGAACTGGAACACGCCTTCGTGGAATTCCGCCCATTCTTCGGCCATTGCCGCTTTAACGATTGCAAACACCGCGTCGAGCCGGGATGCGCGATATTGGAAGCGGTCAAGCAAGGGAAAATCAGTCAGCGCAGGTTGGCGGATTATCGGAAGATGTTGGGGTAAGTTGGGCGGCTATTTGTGCTTGGAGTGTGACTATTCTGTCTCTGACGATAGCGGCGTTGCGCATATCGCCGATTTTTTCCAGCACCGGTAGCACTTCCCGTTCAAGGATGCATAGCGCTATGTCACGTTCACCGCGCGCTTGAAGGATGTCGGCGATATTGGCTCTGGTTAAGGCTGTCGAATGCGTATCACCAAGCCCTTCATACACAGGCAGTTCCTCTTGCTCGCGGATGCGTAGCGCTTCGTCGAGTTCGCCGCGCGCTTGCAGGATGCCAGCGATCTTACCGCGCGTGATGGCCGCCGAGCGCACATCGCCAAGCTCTTCAAATACCGGCAGTACCTCTTGCTTGCAGATGCGTAGCGCTACGTCGAGTTCGCCGCGCGCTTGCAGGATGTCGGCGATCAGGCTGCGAGTGACCGCAGCCGAGCGCACATCTCCGAGTTTTTCATACACCGGCAGTTCTTCTAGCTCGCGAATGCGTAGCGCTACGTCAAGTTCGCCGCGCGCCTCCAAAATATCGGCGATCTGACCGCGCACGACAGCCACCAAGCGCACATCACCGAGCTTCTCATACACCGGCAATTCCTCTTGCTCGCGTATACGCAATGCTTCGTCAAGTTCGCCGCGCGCTTCTAAAATATCGGCGATCTTGCCATGCGTGACCGCCGTAGCGCACACATTACCAAGTTTCTCACACAAAGGCAGTAGTTCTTGCTTGAGGATGCGTAGCGCTTCGTCAAGGTCGCCGAGTCTGAAATACAATTCCGCCATTTCATTCAGCAACGGCAGACAGAGGTCGTCGGCGGGCGAGTTTTGAAGGTAGGCGCGTAGCGTAGCGATGCGCTTGCTGCGCTCAGCCATTGGCCTGGGATCGACCGGGTCGTTACGCGGAACCGGCGCTTCGTAGATCGGCACGGCGGCAACGGTAAACGAAAAAATACCGCCCCGCCAAGCCCACAGGTCGGGCGCCAGTTGGGCGAGGCGGCTGATCGGGGCGGTGGTGAGCCAGAAGATCAGGCGTAGCGGCACAGCTTGCGCCACGGCTTCGCGGCGGATGTTGAAGGCTTGCCAGCGCGCATCGTCGAACCAGCTTTCGCCGCCGATGACATGAATTGCCTGGTATTCCGCCGTCAGGCGGCGCAGGTCGGCCTCCACCGTGGCAAAGTCGGGTTGCGTCTCGCGCGACAGCACCAGCCGCGTGGAACGCAATTTTTCTGCGGCCAGAACTTCGTCTATCTGCCGGATCAGCGCTTCGCGGTATGGCACATCGTTAAATTCGGCGATTAAAAACTGGAAGCGGCTGCCGAAACGCAGGTCTTTGACCAGCCGCTGGAAATCGGGAATGTGCTGCGGTTGGAGCGCGGCTGCGGCGCTATGACGCGCGTGGTTGAAGCGGAAATCGGCGTGATTATCCATGTCCCTAAGCCGCCTGTCTCAGAGAAAATGTAGGGTGGATAAGCGCGAGCCGCATCCACCTTTTTGCGCCGGTTTGGTGGATGCGCTTCGCTTATCCACCCTACGATTCTCAACCACCGCTTGCCTGCTGAGCCGTTTTTGCACTGATATAGCCATCCAGCAAGCGCACCGCCGGGTGGCTGCGCCGCCAACTGCCGTCGTTGTATTCCAGCAGCGCGAGGTTATAAAGCAGCTTGCGGGTGCGCTCGTCGTTGCCGCCATGCACCGGGTTCCGGTCGATATTGGCAAGCAGCGGGTAGTCCTCCGGCTCCAGGAAACGGCGGTATTCGGAGGCGAGTTGCTTGATCGCGGCCTCCACCGTCGCCGCGTCGATCAAACCGCTTTCCTCGAATTCGCAGCACAGCTTGAGCAGACGCAACATCTCGCGCGGATGCCCGCCGCAGCGCTCGATAATTTGCGCGATTTCGGCTTCTCCGGCAAACAGCGAGCGGTCGGCGCGTTTCAGCAGGATGCAGCGCAACGCACTCCAACCGGCCTCACAACGCGCCCCATCGCGCTCGTACAGCTTGATCATCGGCAGCACCAAGTCGTCGAGCTTGCCGGTGTTGCCTTCGTATTTCAAGCTGAGCGGCGCGGCGTAAATCACATGCGCGTCGATTGCGAGCAAGCGTTCGGCATCCTGCACGAAGAACGCGCTCCGGTCTTCGCCGCGCAATTTGTCCGTGCCGTCGATCACAAACAGCACCCGCGTGGCTATCCCACCCGCTTCCAGCGCGGCTTCGGCGCGGCGCAGCAGATTGTTGAATGCGCAGGCGAACATCGCGAAGGTATCGCGTATCACGCGCCGCATCGAGTCCTTATAGGTCGCGTTGGTCTTGAACGCGACGGTGAACCTGGAAAAGAGGTTGACCAGATAGGGGATGCCGCCTTTGGCCTCAATGCCGCTCCCGATTTGCGCGGAGAATTCCTTGGCCACATCCGAATTCAGCACGCGCTCGCAGAACCATTTTTCCAGTTCCGCCAGCGCATCCGCACCGAGATCAACCTGCGTCTCGGCAAGGCGCTTCAGCAATGAGCGCGCCATCGCCATCAAGGTGTCTGCATATTGCAGGTTGTGGATGTCCAGTTCTTCGGGAATATCGACTTCGACCACCAGATAGCGGCTGGGGCCGCTCAGTTCCTTGGCATAATGGCGCAACTCGGTGGTTTTACCACTGCCGGTATGGCCGAAAAACAGCACATGCTTCGATGTAGGCGGGAAAAAAGCGCCGCTGTTCAAATCCAGGCCGAACTTGCGCCCCAGCCGAAACAAGGTTTTCTGGCTGCCGCGCGCTGCCCGCGTATCCACATAACGCTGGTCGCCCAATTTCAGGGCTTCTTCGTATTCGATCTCCTTGAGGACTTGGAGTATGTGCTTGGGCGCTTGGTATTCTTCCATTTTACACCCTATCAAATTGGTAGCCTCGTTCCCACGCGCCGCGTGGGAATGCAGTTCCGGCGCGCCGCGCCAAGTATCACAGCCCGTAGGATGTGCCGAGGAACGAGGCGCATCTGTCGCGTGTTGCTGCCAGGATACGCGCCCCACCAGCCTGCAACGCAAATCAGGGGCGGCTCAGCGCAAGATGTTGGCGTATTCGCCGTCCGAACCCACGAACTCGACCATGCGCCGCACGACCGCGCGCACGATCAGCACGATAATCAGGCTCAACAGAAATCCTGCCAGCACGTCGGCGGGGAAATGCACCCCCAGGCTGATGCGCGACAAGCCCACCCATATCAGGAAGAATACGCCACTGATGCGCCAAAAACGCCCAAGCGGCCAGAACGAGGCGCACACCAGCATCGCGAAGGCGGCATGGCCGCTGGGGAAGCTGTGGTGCAGCTTCAGTTCGTCGACGATGTGAACATGTGCCTCGCCCAGCGCCAGCGGCGGGCGCGGAAAATCCAGGTGGGGCTTAAGCCAACTTAGCGCCACGCCGTCCAGCAAGTAGCCGAAGGCGAATACCGCAATCGCGCTCAACCATAAAAACGTGACGGTTTCGGCATTGCCCGGCTGTTTGGCCCAGGCATGAGGAACCGCGCACAACGCCGCCAAGACCAGCAGGCACAGAAAAGGCGCGAAGCTGGTATGGTCGCCAAGCTGTGTGCCCAGCAGCATGAACCGATCCAGCCAGTCCGCGCGCGTATCGTTAATCAGATGGAACAGCCAGACGTTCAGGCCGTTCCAGTCGTAGAGGATTTCTTTCATGCGTTAAAATAGGGTAATGGGTGATGGGGAATGGGTGATGAAGACTTCACGCGCCTGCCCCATGCCTGCCACCCGGAGAGCCGCGCCGGTGCTTGTTTTACGGACATAAATGGCAACGACTTTAAAACCAGGCCATCACCCACAGCGCTGTGCCTATCGCGGCGGCAATGCCGGCGCCGGCGAACAGCCATTTCTTGCGCGTCAGCACGGTGATGGAAGCCAGGGAAATCGCGATCTGGATCAGGGTCATGGCTTGCGCCAGACGGTGATGCGGATGCATCAGGCGTTCGCTTTGCTCGTTGGCTTTGGTGGAGGCGGCCTCCAATGCCTCGGCTTCGGCCTTGATTTCCTTTTTTTCCTGTTCGTACTTTTCGATCTGTTTCTTGTAGTACTCTTTCCGGTTGGCCGGCGCCATATCTACGGCCACGGACATCAGGTGCCCCTTGCTGCTTTTCGCCTGATAGTAGTTCCACTGGTTGGAGGCTTGGGTCTTTTTCAGCACCGCCTCGTTCTTGTACAGCATCGCCTCGTTCTGGGTGGCGCCCCCCTGATAGCTAACGATAGCGCCTATGGTGGAAAGTATCGCGGTGAAAATGGCGACATATTGCGCCAATCCCGGCCCGCTGTGCGCCAAATGCTCCACTTCGTGCTCGTGCGCACCGTGGACGTGAAAACCGTGACCTGACATGAAATTCTCCTGGAGCTACGGATTAATGGCGGAGCAGACGTTTGTGCGCGCGGGCTTTGACGTGCTTGGGCTTCGCCTTCCTGACGTTCCGGTGCTTCGCCGTCCTGACTTTCTTATGCTTTTTCGCCGATTTGACGGCCTTGGGCGCGGGATCGGGCGCAGGCGCAGGCACCATCGCCAGGCTTTCGTCGTATTGCGCAGCGCTCGCCGGCATGGTGGCGGACAACGAGAAAATCGCGGCAACCAGCAATGCGGTCAATTTTTTCATTGTGTTCTCCTTTTCAGGTTAAACGTTCTAAAAGGCGGTAATGGGAGATGGGGGATGGGTGATGAAAACCTCCTGCACATCACCCATTACCCATTCCCGAAATTTCAGAGAAATTCCTTCTGGAAACGTGCGGGGTTGACCACGATATTTTTTCCTACCAAGCGAATATAGCCTTTCAGCGCCAAGTCCTTGAGGGTGCGGCTGACCATTTCGCGCGAAGCGCCGACCATGTTGGCGATGTCCTGTTGCGAGAGTTTCTGGTTGAGCAGCATTTCGCCGTTGTCCGATTGGGCGAGTTGCAACAACGTGTGCGCCACGCGTCCATAGACATCCATCAGCGCCAGCCCTTCGATTTTCAAGTCGGCGTTGCGCAGGCGTTGCGCCAACTCAATCATGATGCGGGAGGCGATGCCTGGGTTGTTTGCCAGACAGCGGTCGAAATCGGGCTTGGCAATAACGGTGAAATGCACCGGCGTCATCGAAACCACGGTTGCCGAACGGGGCTGGCTGTCGATCAGCGCCAGTTCCCCGAAATATTCACCGGGGCCGAGCAGGGTCAAGATCAATTCCTGCCCTTCGCTGTTGCTGATCAGCACTTTCACCTTGCCGGAATTGATTAGGTAGATACTGTCGGAATGATCGCCCTCATGGATCACGACGGTGTTTTTCGGAAACGACCTTATAGCCGCCACGGCAACCAACTGGGCAATCTCATCTTCCCCCAGATTGGCGAAAATGGGAATGTTACGCAGCATGGCCGGGGATATTGCCAATGCTCCGTCGTGGTGCGTGGGAAATGCGCTCATCCTGTTCGCCACCTCACAATTTACGTGCAAAACGTTAGCTGCCGTTGCGCACCGGTATGTTTATACTTTGCGCGGCCACGATTTGCGGATTTAGCCGCGTCTCGCGGGATGCGATTGCTGCGCAAATTGCGCCGTGTGGCATTACCACACAAGCAATTTGCAACGCGGAAGCCGCGCCCGCGAG
>JBAYVP010000207.1:0-9142 GCA_041674485.1 Sulfuricellaceae bacterium | reverse complement strand
TGCGGTTTTCCGGGTGCAGGGCAAGGCGCAACGACGAAGAATGGTTGTTCCATTCTGAGGAGTTGCAACGCCGCCATGCGCCCGGAAAACCGTGCAATCCAGCCCGTAGCGTTCTCACCAAACAGGTGAACGCAAAATAGATGACAAAATTGTTTAGAACCACCATGTTATACATCTTGGCAAGCGGTCAACTGAGCTTTCTAGGATTATCCTTCCGCCAAATCCTTTATGGCTCTTTCTTTGATGGTTGATTCCAGCCATTTATGTAAACTCAATCCACATCTTTTTGCCGCTTTTTCGTACAACGCTTTAGTTTCTTCAGTTATGCCCTCAAGCCTTCCAAAATATCTCGTATTGAAGGAGCCGCCGCGATAGCCGGGCATTTCCAAATCAAAGTTGCCCATCGGTTCGCCCTCTCCGACCGTGTAGTCGACAACGTAATGAGCGTTACCGAGTATCCATCTTATGCCAACATTGCGCGCCTCAACCGGGATCAGATCCAACGGCGCCGGATCTGAAAACATGGGATTATTATTGATGAGTATCTTCCCGTAAGTTGTCTTTCTAAGCCAGGGAGGGACATTTTTTTCACAGAAAACAACCCGTCCTCCGGGGCGCACCACTCTGGCCATCTCCGCCAGACCCGCTCGCTGATCTGGAAAATGTCCGATTCCCGCAAAACAATACAGCGCATCGAAATGGTTATCCGGGTAGGGCATCCGGCAAGCATTCCCCACGGCGAATTCGGTTCTCGCCTCATAATTTATCAGCTTTGCGCGGGATTTTTCAATCATGTCGGGAGAAATATCCAGCAGCCAAAGCTCACCGTCCGCCCCCAGTTTTTTAACAATGAGTTCCGAATCCTTGCCCGTGCCTGCCGACACCTCAAGAACTTTGGCGTGAGGTTTTAAATTCAGCAGATCGATCATGCTCAAACGGACATCCCGTTCGTTTTCATTATAGAGATCAAATGTCACATGAACATTTTCGTCATACGTATCGGCAATGGAGGCATAGTAGTTTCTCGCAAAAATAGCGCTCTCTTCCAACTGTTGCATGTCGGCAAAGATCGGCAAGCCGTTTTCAACTGAATATTCGGCGCAACTGGAAATTATTTTTCCGCTGAGTATTTCTCCCTCAATCCATTTTGCGCCATCGGCCAGTTGTAATCGGCCTCCTGAAGCAGGACAGCGATAAGTTTCTAAAGACTGCATTCGCATATGAAATTTCCCTATTACTTGAGGAATGGATAGAGCGCATCGACAGGCAGATCAAGATTGACCGATTCCAGCATGAAGCTTTGTCCACTCAGATAGCGCTCTACTTGCCATTCGGTGCGCCTGCGATAAATTTCAACCATGGGTGAATCCTGCGAACACAAAACGTATTCCTGTAACGTGGGAATCAATCGATACCCCGCCAGTTTCTCGGTTCTGTCTCTTCGGGCGGTGCTATCGGATAGCACTTCAATAATCAAGCAGGGGGAGGTATTAACATGGCTGGCGGTTTCTTCCTCACACGTAACCTGCACATCCGGGTAGTAATAACGGGTGTCTCCTAAGGTTTGGATACCTACCTTCATGTCAGACTGAAACACTTCGCAGCGGCTGCCTTTGAGATGCAGAGCAAGGAGCAGGAAAAAATTACCCGCGACCCGGTTATGCCATCGGCTCGCCCCTGTCATGGCATAGACTCGCCCGTTGACATATTCATGCTTAACGTCGCCGGGATTGTCGTTTTCACCCATCAAGTAGACCTCTGGAGCAAGATAAGCAGGTTTTTGCAATGCTCCCATGACGGAATTCTCCTTTGATTGTTGAATACAGTGGTTTCGCCGAGTATTGGTTGATATATTGCGCTTATCCACCACCATGGGTTTGAGGTTTGTTGTAACTATTCTGTTGTAACTATTCTTGATTGAAAACGCTGTATGTGAGTAAAATTACCCAAGCTTGCCATTTTGCTCCGTTCGTCCTGAGCCTGTCGAAGGATGAACGGAGCAAAATGGCAAGTTCGCCGTAAGCCAGCCTGATGAAAGAAAATCCGTTCATCCTTCGACAGGCTCAGGACGAACGGATTTTCTTTCATCAGGCTGGTGGACAATGAAGGAGATTTCGGGGGGTTGGGTTTGCATCGTTAATATAGTTCAATGTGGAATTACAGCGTTTTCAACCCAAGATAGTTACAGCGACTTCACCGAGTATTGGTTGATGTATTACGCTTACCAACCACCATTGGCTTGAGGATTTTTGTAACTATTCTTGATTGAAAACGCTGTAAGATTATGAAAGCATGTACCCCCAACTGATTACCCGTGAGAATTTTTTGGCTAAAGCCGTGGCAACGTTTTGCTGTGCATCGGGTGTTATCCCCAGAACAACACAGGCGGTATCCGCCACCTCTGCTGTTCTCACAACATGCTTATCGAGAAAATCCGTTTGATCCTTGGTCTCATCTACGCAACAACATTGCACCAGACTCCAATAGTCAGGGCAGTAAGCCGCGAGAATCGAAGTCCAATAGCTGGCGCCAAGATTGACCACATTGCCGCATTTCCTTACATTTTCGAATAGAAATTCGTCTATCGAGCGAAATGCCTTGAGATATTTGCGCCGCTCTTGCAACAGCGAATGGCGGTCACAACGAAAGCTATTTTGCTTCCGCTCGCAGAAACCATCGCAGATCATGAGCAACGCGGGAGGCAGCGAAGCGGCGTTTCTTTCCGACTGGTGGATGGTGCAATTTAGCGACGTTGGGAGCGCCCTGCCAGCCAACCTCTGGAGGTTCGCGGGCGTCAAGGATAAATTTTGATCCGCCCATAGCAACTCGATGTTTGGGCGGGATCCATCGGGGCAAGTCACAACCATCGTCCCCGTTTCAGCAACCCGCTTTGACAGCGCGTTTAGAAAATCGAGAGGGTTGGAAACATGCTGAAGCACATTTGTCGAAATGACCAGATCGAACGGCTCCAAGGCAGGCGCAATCTGTTCAAGCCTGCCTTCATGCACCCGATGCCCCTTTGCTTGCGCTATCCTGACGTTATATTCGGATGGCTCAATGCCCTCTATCACAGCAGCGGGAAACGCTTCCCGCATTAAATCCATGAGCCAGCCTTGACCGCAACCCACGTCAAGAATCCTTTTAGGTTCCTTTATAACTGTCGCCTCACAAACCCATTTCCAGATCGATGCATATCGTTGCTTGTGAAATATTTCAGCGCCTGGCCGCTCATAGTAATTGGCATAGTCGGTTTCATAGTAGTCCGTGAAAGCCAGCATCGATGACCGGACACGTTGTGCCGCGCCGCATGACATGCATTGGGATTTACCTAACGGCTCCGATATGACGCGGCCTGCGGTGGTGACTGAACGTGACGGATGCGGATCAATCAAATCTTCCCAGTTCGAGCCGCCGCAAATAAGGCAAATAGGGTTGGGAGTAGGCATGGGGGCGCTCAAATTTCCGAAAAACGGGACATTCTAAGAAACTGCCGGCTATTTAAACGCTGTGGTTTCGAACTTTCGGCGAGAAAAACCTGGCCGTCTTCGGCGCTTTTGATTACCAACGCATTCGCACCGATGAAACAATCCGCGCCGATATGTACACTATTTCCAACCGTGCTGTTGACTGCAAAAAAGCAGTTGTCGCCCACCTCAACGACCCCGGAAATATTGGCGCAGGAAGTCAACCAGCAGTTGTTTCCTATAACACTGTGATGGCCTATCATCGCGCCGCTCCAGACAAAGACATTGTTTCCCAAGCGCACCTTCGGATGGATGAGCACCTGATTCATGATGAAACAATTGTCGCCATGCACGCAATCGACAGGCAGACCGGAATCCGGGTGAACGTAAGATGCCAGGGTGTAGCCGAGCCGACGCGCCTCGGCGCATTTCGCGGTGCGCAAGGCATTCATGTCCTGATAGCCCAGCGCCACGAACATGTCGTGCATTTCCGGCGGATGGCTACGGGCAATTTCATCGAAAGGAACAACCGGCATGCCCTGCCATGATGAGCCGGGAAGATGCTCTTTGTCTACGGAACAGGCCACCACCTGACGGTCGCTGTGATGAGTGAAAAAATACAAAATCACTTCCGCGATTTTGCCGGCGCCAAAGAGAATAATAGGTTTCATGGAGTATGGGGTAAAATGGCGGGCAATTGGCGCGCGGGAAGAGGATGCCTAATCTTACCATTGGCGTACTTTGCCAACAAACCCGTGGCGATTAAACCCGTAGCAATTTAACGCCACAAAGCCCTTTCTTTGTCGAGGTTGGCGTGTCGCGCCTATGCACGGAAAACACGGAAAACCACCATGTCTCTTGAAAAAATTTTTTCGGAAGTATTCATGCTTCCTGAATCATCCGTAGTGGACACCCTCGCGTTGAGCGATATTCCCACCTGGGATTCTCTGGCGCACATGATGCTCATCGTCCGGCTTGAAGAAACCTATCAAATTCAGCTTACCGGCGATGAAATCGCAGACATGAAATCCGTAAGCGATGCACGTTCCGCCTTGCGAGCACACGGAGCCAAGATATGAAAATAGCCGGTTCCCGCGTACTGATAACCGGCGGCGGCTCAGGTATCGGGCGCTTCCTGGTGGAGCGGCTGGAGGCTGAGTCCGCAGAGGTCGGGGTGTTGGAGATGGACGCAGCGCGCTGCACTGAACTTTGCGAAACATCGGGCGGGCGGATTAAAGCCTGGAATTGCGATGTAACCGACCCTGCCGCAGTGGATGCGGCGCTCCAAAACCTGTTCGACAGCGGCTTTGAGCCTGATGTGCTCATCAACAACGCCGGCATTATCCACAGCGAACCGCTGGTGAATATGCTTGCACGGGGTGAGCGGGCGCATTCGCGCGTCGCGTGGCGGCGCGTGATGGCGACCGATCTTGATTCCGTATTTTATGTCACCAGCCGCACGGTGGACCACATGCTCGCGAAACGCCGCAAAGGGGTGGTCATATCCATCAGCTCCATTGCAGCCAATGGCAATCCGGGACAATCCGCATACTCTGCCGCCAAGGCCGGGGTGAATGCCTTGACGCGCACCTGGGCCAAAGAACTGGGGGGAATGGGGCTGCGCTTCGTGGCTATCGCTCCCGGATTTATCGACACCCCCTCCACACGCGCCGCACTCAACGAAGCCGCCATTACGCGCCTGCAACAACAAATCCCCCTGCGCCGCCTGGGCGACCTGGAGAGCATCTATCTGGCTGTCCGTCATGCCATCGAGAACGACTACCTGACCGGCACAGTGCTTGAAGTGGATGGCGGTTTGGTGATTTAGCCAGCGGACGCCATCATGGTTTTTGCCTCAAATCCTGTCACCTCAAATCCTGTCACCTCAAACCTTGCCATCTTAAACCTTGGCATTGCCTTTCAGGAAATTGCGCGCCGCTATGAAAACCGAACCGCACTGATCTACCCAGCCACCGGCGAGCAAATCACCTACGGCAAGTTGAATTTGCTAGTGGAGCGCATCGCCGGCGTTTTGTGGGCGAAGGGACTGCGTCGTGGAGATGTGGCTGCGCTATTTCACGATAAATCACCCGCCGCTTTTGCGGCTATGCTTGCCTGTCTGCGACTCGGCATTATCTACACCAACCTTGATCCTGACTGCCCCTGGGAACGGCAGCGCAAAATTCTCGGTGCTTGCCGTCCGGGCATAATCATTAATGCCTTTCAGGAAATGCCTTGCGCCATCGACCTGGAGGCGGAGGGATTCCGGGATATATTGCACCTGCGGGATATTCAAGCATTGACAGGAAATGAACCGCTTCCTGATTGCCGCGCCATCGACGCCGGATCGCAGGCATACATCATGTTCACCTCCGGTTCCACGGGGATGCCCAAGGGCGCGCTGATATCCCATGCAAACCTGCTATGGTTCATCGCCTGGGCGCGGGAACGTTTCGCCATCACCCCCGCCGACGTGCTGACGAACGTCAATCCGATCTATTTCGACAATGCCGTTTTCGACTTCTACCTGGCGATATTCTCCGGGGCTGCGTTGGTTCCCGTCACACCCGATCAGGTGCGCGACACGCGTCTTCTCGTTCGGCTCATCAATGGCGCGGGCTGCACTATCTGGTTCTCCGTGCCGTCATTGCTCGTTTATCTGCTGACCACGCGCGCGCTTTCCGCTACGGACTTTCCCGCCATTCGAAAAATCATCTTTGGCGGAGAGGGGTTTCCCAAAACCAAACTGAGCCAACTCTATGCTATGTTCGGCATACGCGCCGAATTGGAAAACGTATACGGCCCCACAGAATGCACCTGCATCTGTTCCGCCCACACCATCGGCGCCGACGATTTCCAAGACATGCAAAGCCTCGCTCCGCTGGGCAAGCTCGCGCAGAATTTCGATTTTGAAATCCTGCCGTTAGACGAAAAAGCAGCGGATTTTGGAGAACTGTTCCTGCTTGGCCCGCAAGTGGGGCTAGGCTACTACAACGACCCCGAGCGCACGGCCAAAGCGTTCATTCAAAATCCGCGCCATGCGCTCTACCCAAATATCGGCTACCGCACCGGCGATCTGGTGCGCCGGGATGCGCGCGGCTGGCTGCATTTCAAGGGACGCGCAGATTTTCAAATCAAACACATGGGCTACCGCATCGAACTGGAGGAAGTCGAAGCCGCGCTCAACACCTTGCCCGAAGTCAAAGAATGCGCCGTCATCTACCGGAAACACGGCGAAGGGCTGGGGCAAATTCTCGCCTTCGCCGCCACGAATTCACCGGCGCCATCGGAAGAACTGCTGAATAAAATTACGGCCATTGTGCCCTCCTACATGGTTCCCCGCCGTATCACAGTCATGGATTTTTTGCCCAAAAATGCCAATGGCAAGATCGACCGTCCCGCATTACATGCGCTCGTCACTGAGGCCTGTTAAAAAAACATCCGGGACTACATCCTGAATCCTGATTAGCAAGATTTTTCAGTATGATTTAGTCGTTTAATCTAAGTCGGGCGGTTGCCGGAACCAAAAATATTTACCGCAGAGACGCAGAGACGCGGAGATTTTGTAGAGTAATGGTATGCTTTCACCCTTTGTTATATTTCTCCGCGTCTCCGCGTCTCTGCGGTAAATATTTTGGGTGGTTTACTCCAACTCCAGAATTTGCGCCAGAGACTTGCCCTGTGCATAAGTAATGCGCACGTTCTCGCCTATCGTCAGCGCCTGGCTGTCGCGCACGATGGCGCCGCGCGCATTTTGCACCATGCTGAAACCGCGTTCGAACACGGCTTGCGGATCGAGATGCTGGAGATGGGACTCCAGACGGTGCAAATCCGCTTGATGCACCGCGAGGCGCTGATTGACGGCGCGCTGCAAGCGCCCGGACAAGCTCTCCAGGCGAGCCAGTTCTCCCGGAATATTCGGCGCAACGGCGCGCAAACGCTGAATGTGTTGCTCCAGCCGCCAGGACTTATCGGCCAGCGCGTGGCTGGCGGCCTGAGCGTAGCGGCGGCGCAGTTGCACAAGGTGGGCTTGGCGCATGGCGAGACGCTCGACGGGGTGGATCAGGCGGCGCGCCAGATAATCCAATTGCTGCATACGCTGCTCCACCGTCTGGGCGAGTTGCCGTAGCAAGCGGCTTTTCACGCCCAACAGGCGGTGCGCCAGATCGACCCGGTTCGGGCTGACCATTTCCGCAGCCGCAGTAGGGGTGGGCGCGCGCCGGTCGGCGATAAAATCGGCGATGGTGAAATCGGTTTCATGACCGACCCCGCAAATCACCGGAATCGGGCTGGCGGCAATCGCGCGCGCCACGGCCTCCTCGTTAAACGCCCACAAATCCTCAATGCTGCCGCCACCGCGACACAGGATCAACACATCGCACTCCCGGCGTTGCGCCGCAACGCCCAGCGCGGCGGCAATCTTCGCGCCGGCGCCTTCGCCCTGCACCGGCACGGGATAGAGCACCACGGGTATGCCCGGCATGCGGCGGCGTAGCGTAGTCAGCACATCGCGTAGCGCGGCTGCTGCGGGCGAGGTGACAATGCCGATCTGCTGCGGAAAAGACGGCAACACCTGCTTGCGCGCCTCATCGAATAGCCCCTCCTGCCCCAGGCGCACCTTGAGCTTTTCGAACGCCTCATACAAAGCGCCCAACCCGGAGCGGCGCAGATTTTCGACGGTAAGCTGGAATTCGCCGCGCTGCTCATACAGCGTAACCAGCGCCCGCACTTCCACCTGCATACCGTTCGCAGGCTGCCAGTCGAGATATAAGCTCTTATGGCGAAACATCGCGCAACGCACCTGCGCATTGCTGTCCTTGAGAGTGAAATACCAATGGCCGGAAGCGGCGCGCGTGAAATTGGAAATTTCGCCGGCTATCCACATCAATGGAAAACCCTGCTCCAGCAACTGCTTGGCATGACGGTTAAGCTCGGAAACGGTAATCGCAGAGGCTTCCCCTCTTGCAAACGGCTGAAAATTCATGTCGTCATTCTACATTAATCCACAATCGGCGCGCTTGACAAATAGCGCGAAGCGTTATCGCCATGAAATCACAGAGATTTTATAAAACATTGAATTTAAATGAGAAATCAACTGGCTGTTTTTTGCGCATTACAATAAACTCCTTAGCCCCGGTTCACTTACCCGTGGTTTTTACAAGTTACGCACAAACTTATCAACAGAACTTGTGGGCAACTCGAAAAGCATATATGGGGCACAGGGTTAGGAAGGTTTCCAGGCATGGAAACCAAGGTTGGCTATGATCGGATTATCCTAGATTCCTCTGTTGAACGGGCTGGAGTGTGCGGTTTTCCGGGTGCAGGGCAAGGCGCAACGACGCGGAATGGTCATTCCATTCCCTTCTCAAAAAGTTGCAACGCCGCCATGCGCCCGGAAAACCGTGCAATCCAGCCCGTAGCGTTCTCACCAAACGGCACTGGTTCAGTTTGATTTTTTATGTAACGTTATGAAAATAATGCATTATATTTTATTTTATTGAAAAACTCAGAGTTGTTTCCACAACGAAGAGCAAACTATAAAAATTGCCCAAAATGCTGATAAAACCGGCCTGCCCTCATTGCGAGTCAACGAATTGCCATCTTCTAAGAAGCTATTTTACCTTAAATAACGGGAGTAGAAATCTTTTAGAATGTCATAACTGTCATAATGTTTTCTC
>JBAYVP010000206.1:0-9157 GCA_041674485.1 Sulfuricellaceae bacterium | reverse complement strand
GGCGGGAGAGGGGTTGGGGTGAGGGACGTTGCACATAGTCAACGCCTTACCGAAGCGCAAACACCCTCATCCCCGGCCCTTCTCCCGCCTGCGGGAGAAGGGAGAAAACCTGCGCTCGCCTCTGCCCTGACACTTGTGTGTAATGACGAGCGCTGGAGCGTGGAAACGATCAAAATCATATATCCCCCTCCACAATATCCCCATTGGCTTCCATCCATTCCCGCCGCGAGCCGGCTTCGGATTTGGACATCAGCATCTGGAACATTGCCTGCGCTTCCGCCAATGTCGCCCGATCGAACAGCACCGGCAACATGCGCCGGGTGTCCGGGTGCATGGTGGTTTCCTTGAGCTGGTCCGGGTTCATTTCGCCCAGCCCTTTGAAGCGCCCCACGGTGATTTGCGATTCCCTGATGCCGTCGGCGCGCAGGCGTTCCAGCATCGCATCACGCTCTTCCTCGGTCAGCGCGTAGAGCTTGCGCCCCGGACGCCCCTTGCCTTGCGGTGCGACTTCGATCTTGTACAGGGGCGGCTG
Source organism: Sulfuricellaceae bacterium (assembly GCA_041674485.1). GTDB lineage: Bacteria > Pseudomonadota > Gammaproteobacteria > Burkholderiales > Sulfuricellaceae > JAGXQV01. The sequence goes on along the minus strand of JBAYVP010000206.1, from coordinate 8,625 downwards.
GGCGACGTGGACATGGCCGCGCTCGACCAGTTTCGGAAAGTGGCGGAAAAACAGCGTGAGCAGCAGCGCCTGGATGTGCAGGCCGTCCACATCGGCATCGGACATAATGCAGATGCGCCCGTAGCGCAGCCCGCTCAAGTCCGGCTCGTCGTCGATGCCGTGGGGGTCGACGCCGATAGCCACCGCGATGTCGTGAACCTCGTTGTTGGCGAAGAGTTCCGTTTTGGCGACTTCCCAGGTGTTGAGCACTTTGCCGCGTAGCGGCAAAATCGCCTGGGTTTCTTTGTCGCGCCCCTGTTTTGCCGAGCCGCCGGCGGAGTCGCCTTCCACCAGGAATAGCTCGTTGCGCCGGATGTCGGTCGATTCGCAGTCGGTAAGTTTGCCGGGGAGCACCGCCACGCCGGACGATTTGCGCTTTTCCACCACTTTGCCGGCGCGGCTGCGCGCCATCGCCTGCTTGATGGCGAGTTCCGCGATGCGCTTGCCTTCTTCCGGGTGGGTGTTAAGAAAAATATCGAGCGGGTCTTTCACGCTGGAAGCGATCAGGCGCATTGCATCGCGGCTATTGAGCTTGTCCTTGGTCTGCCCCTGGAACTGCGGATCCAGCACGCGGGCGGAGAGGATGAAACGGCTGCGGCTCCAGATGTCCTCGGGCTGCAAGGTGATCCCGCGCGGCAGCAGCGCATGATGCGAGCAGAATTCCTTCACCGCCTCGAACATGCCCGCGCGCAAACCGGCTTCGTGCGTGCCGCCCAGCGAAGTCGGGATCAGGTTCACGTAGGATTCGCCGCCCCCGGCGGATTCCGTCCAGGCGACCGCCCAGGCCGCACCTTCCCCTTCCGCGAAGCTACCGTTGGGCGCGGCTTCGGTCACGTATTTCGCGCCCGCGAAAATCGGTCGGGACAGGTCTTCGTCCGGCAACTGTTCCTTGAGATAGGACACCATGCCTTGTTCGTACTTCCATTCGCGCTTGTCGCCGCTGGACTCGAAAAGCAGCGACACCGTCAGTCCGGGCAGCAGCACCGCCTTGGAGCGCAACAAGCGCTCCATTTCGGAAACGGATATTTTCGGGGAGTCGAAATACTTGGGGTCCGGCCAGGCGCGCACCGCAGTGCCGGTGTTTTTCTTGCCCACATCGCCGATCTCGGTCAACGGCTCGACCACGTCGCCGCCGGCGAAGATGATGCGCCGGCGCTTGCCGTCGCGCTTGACCTCGACTTCCAGGCGTAGCGACAGCGCGTTGGTCACCGACACGCCGACGCCGTGCAGCCCACCGGAGAACGCATAAGCACCGCCGGCCTGCTTGTCGAATTTGCCGCCGGCATGCAGGCGGGTGAACACCACCTCGACCGTCGAAACCTGCTCAACCGGATGCAAGCCGACCGGGATGCCGCGCCCGTTGTCCTCCACCGACACCGAGCCGTCGTCGTGCAGCGTCACCGCGATCAAGTCGGCAAAGCCCGCCAGCGCCTCATCGACCGCGTTATCGACGATTTCCTGGATGATGTGGGTGGGGTCCGCCGTCCGGGTGTACATGCCGGGACGTTCCTTGACGGGTTCGAGTCCTTTGAGGACGCGGATGGATTGCTCTGAGTATTGCATGTTGTCCAGTTATGGGTTTCGCCTGATCGAACGCTGAACGGAATTGTACATTAGGGCGCGGGATGGGAAGAACCTATTCATTTGCGGAAGACGCAGAGGAAGAACGGGAGCTTCCCTCCGCACCCTTAGAAACTGTCCAGCATTTACTTCCCTTCGGGCACCGGCTGGCAGCATTGTCGCTCCCTCCCCGGAAAGCGGGAGGGCTGGGGTGGGGATGGATTTAAAAACGCTGATTTAGTTGCAACATGAGTGCCAATTCAACCCCATCCCCCTCCCAACCTCCCCCTTGAAGGGGGAGGAGCAGTGGGCGGGTACGCCATGCGGACCAAACAGATCGGGAGGTAATTAATGGACAGTTTCTTAGCGTCCTCCGTAACAAAAAGATTTTATTTCACCTGACCAACAGCACCGGGCTATCCAGCTCTTCCAGCAGCATGCACACCAATGGGCTGTCGGCGCTGGCTACCACCAGGCTGTCCCGGTCTTGTTGCAGCAGATGCAGTTGCGCCTCCGTCTTGCTGCTGTCGAGCCAGCGGTAACGGGCGGACAGGCCACGGCTGCGCAGCAGTTGCGTCGCTTCGTCTTCCAGAAGCTGGGCGGCGGCGCCGTTCGCCGCCGGGATCAACACCGTCAGACCGCCTTCCTCGCGCGTGAGTTTAGCTGCGGCCCACAATGCCTTGACCGCCGCCTGCGTGCCCTCGTACAGCACGCCAACGCCATGGCGCGCCGCGATGGCGTGTTTCGTCAACAGCACCGAACGCGGCGCGCCTGCGGCGACGGAGCGCGCAACCGGCCCCAGGCGGCTGCCGATGGAGGGTTGCCGTCCCATCTTACCGAGGCACACCAGGTCCACTTCATGGGCTGCCGCCAGCACTTCTTCCGCGACGTTGCCACGCACCACGCGAAACGTCCAGCGCAACCGCCACGGTTCGGCGATAGCCGCCAGCGCCAGGCGCGAACGTTGCGCCTGCACCTTCAGCGAGCGCTCCATCGCCGGGCTGTCGAGACGCCGCGCCACACCGGCGACGCCGCCCACTTCGCGGGCGAAAGGCAAGCCCGCCCATTGCAGCAGGTTGGCATCTTCGACGAACAGCCCGAGCAAATCCGCGCCAACCTTCGCCGCCAGGTCGGCGGCGGACTGCAAGGCGACCAAGCTATGGCTGGACGCATCCAACACCACCAGAATGCGGCGCAGCGGCGGTTCAACAGGGGGCAAGCTCAAGCTTATTCCCCCCCGGTCAATGCGAGCATGACTTGCTTCTTTTCGGACAGCGCGGCCAAGCGCTCCGCCACCCGCCGGTTGAGCGTATTCTCCGGGTAGCCGCCGTTCTTGTAGCGCGCGCCCATGCGCACGCCGGTGAGCAATTCCATGCCATGGTCTATGGTTTCCACCGGGTAGATGTGGAATTTTCCGGCGGCTGCCGCTTCCACCACATCATGGCGCAACATCAGGTGCTTGACGTTGGATGCGGGAATCAACACCCCCTGTTCGCCGGTCAGGCCGCGCGCGCGGCACACGTCGAAAAACCCCTCGATTTTCTCGTTGACGCCGCCTATGGGCTGCACGATGCCATGCTGATTGACCGAGCCGGTCACCGCAAGGGATTGCTTCAACGGCACATCGGCGAGCGCCGACAGCAACGCGTAGAGTTCCGCCGAAGAAGCGCTGTCGCCTTCCACCGGCCCATAGGATTGCTCGAACACCAGGCTGGCGGACAGCGTCAGGGGATATTCGGCGGCGTAGCGCCCGCCGAGAAAGGCGGTGAGTATCATCACCCCCTTGGAGTGGATGGGCCCGCCCAATTCGACTTCGCGCTCAATGTCCACCACGTCGCCCTTGCCCAGCCAGACGCGTGCGGTAATCCGGCTCGGGCGGCCGAAAGCGAAATGATTCATGCTGAGCACCGACAGGCCGTTGACTTGGCCGACCTTTTCCCCTTCGCTATCGATCAGCAGGGTGCCGCGCTGGATTTCCTCATGCACCAGCTCGCGCAGGCGGTCGGAGCGGTAGATGCGGGCGTCGATGGCGCGCTGCACATCCTCGGCATCCACCGTTTTTTGTCCGACCTGCAGCGCCCAGTAATCGGCCTCGCGCAATAGATCGGCAAGATCGCCCATATGCGCGGACAGCTTTTCCGCATCGCCGGTCATGCGCGCGCTGTGTTCGATAATGCGCGCCACCGCATCGCGCGTGAACGGCAGCAATGCTTCCCGGCGCGCGAGCGAGCCGATCAGCCGGGCGTACAGCAGAAGGTTGTCGGACGTGCGCGGCATGTCTTCGTTGAAATCCGCCGCCACCTTGAAGAGTTCCGGGAATTCGGAATCGTACTGAGACAACAGGTAATACAGCAGCGGTTCGCCAAGCAGCACGACCTTGACCGCCAGCGGAATCGGCTGGGGTTCGAGTGACACGGTGCTGACCAGACTCAACATCTGGCCGAGCGATTCGATATCGATGCGCGACGCGCGCAACGCGCGCTTCAAGCCTTCCCAGGCGAACGGCTGGATCAGCAGCTTGTGCGCGTCGATCAGCAAATAGCCGCCACATGCCTTATGCAGCGCACCCGGCTTAATCAGATTGAAATCGGTCACCAGTGTGCCCATCTGGGCAATATACTCGACCCGCCCGATCAAGTTGGAATAAGTCGGGTTATCCTCATAAACCACCGGCGCGCCGTGCGCAGCATCACTATTCACCAGCACGTTGACGCGGTAGCGGCGGAATGCCGGCGCATTGGCCAGGTTGTGCGCCCGCGCCACATCCACAATAGCGGATTCGCCTTCCTGCGGGTGCAGAAAATCGTGGACGTTAACGATCACATCCTGTTGCACCGCGTTCAAATATTCCACCACCGCCGGCAACGCGACGTATTTCTGGCGCAGGGAATCAGCCGCATGTTCGACGACATAAATCGCCATCTCGCGGTTGAGCGCCTTGATCTTCTGGCGCGTTTCCTTTTCCCACTGCGGAAACTGGCGCAGCAGGGCGCGCAATTGCTCTTCCAGTTCGGCGACATCCTTCTCGATACGCTGGCGCTCTTCCACGGGCAGCTTGTCGAATTCGTCCGGGCCGAGCACCTTGGCGGCGCGCAGCGGCCCGAAGGCGAACCCTTCCGGGGTGCGCAGCAACGCGATGCCGCGCGCTTCCGCACCGTGTTGCAGCGCACCGAAAGCGCTTTCCTGGCGATCCTTCAACGCATTTTCGATCACCTGTTTGCGCGTGCGGTAATCTTCACTCTCGAACGCCGCCGGAATCGCGCTGCCCAGGTCTTCCACCAACTGCTCCATATCGTGGGACAGCGCCACGGCTTGGCCGGGCGGTAGTTGCAACGCATGCGGCTTGTGCGGCTGATCGAAATTGTTGACGTAACACCAATCGGACGCAGTCGCCTCGTCCGCCGCCTGCTTTTCGATAAAACCGCGCACCAGCGTATGCTTGCCGACGCCCGCCGGCCCGAAAGCAAACAGGTTATAACCCGCGCGCCGCATCCCGATACCGAAACGCACCGCCCCCACCGCACGCGCCTGCCCGACGACCTCGGACACATCCTCCAACTCGGCGGTGGTCTTGAACTTGAACTGCGCAGGATCGCAACGATGATACAACTGCTTGGGCTGCAACGGCCTGACGGTTTTTTTCAAAGGGGTCAGACTTGATTTATTTTTCATCCTAGATTCCTCAGTTGAACGGGGTGGAGTGTGCGGTTATGGGGGTGCAGGGCAAGGCGCAACGACGAGCAATGGTCATTCCATTGCTCGTCGTTGCAACGCCGCCCTGCGCCGCCAGAACCGTGCAATCCACCCCGTAGCGGGATCACCAAAATGGTGATGGCGATGAAACTACATAAGTTTATTAGGAACATTACGTTAAACCTAGAAAGCTCAGTTGACCGCTTGCCTGGACGTGTAACATGTTGGTTCTAAACAACTTTATCATATATTTTGCATTCACCCATCTGGTGAGAACGCTACGGGCTGGATTGCACGATTTTCCGGGCGCATGGCGGCGTTGCAACTCCAAGAGAAGGGAATGGAACGACCATTCCGCGTCGTTGCGCCTTGCCCTGCACCCGGAAAACCGCACACTCCAGCCCGTTCAACTGAGCTTTCTAGGTTAAATTATAAAATGAGCGGTCAACTGAGGAATCTAGGATTATGATTTCTCCAGTTTCACCGATTTTCTATCGCCACCCCTGGGGAGTGGACTTGCGCGGCGATTAAGCTGGGGGGCGATGGTTTTCTTGAAGTGTTCGCTGCCCAGCACCCATGCCTTGTTAATCGACTCACGCACTTCATCCAGTGTTTTTTCGTCCAAATGCATCTCGAACAATGCCCGATACGCCAGTTGCCGATCAATATCCGAGCCACCCAGCGCCAGAAAACGCGGATGCGGTGTCAGCAGCGCGTCCTTTTCGCCCAAGGCATTCCCCCGGTAGCTGGACCAAGGATATTCCGCCGGATGGCCGACCAAGTCAACGCGCACCGGGTTAAGCTCGATATAACGGTAACATATCAGCGCATAGGTTTCGCTATCGATCAGGCAGGCCTTGTAGCGCCCCTCCCACAACGTACCGCTACGATGGTAAGCGGAATTGAAATACTGTACATAATAGCGACCCAGCATCTGGATCAATTTGGGAATGCCATCCTCCGTGCGGGGCGTAACCAGCAAATGCACATGATTCGCCATCAGCACATAGGCGTGGATGTCGCATTGGTGCTTCCTGGCGGCAACCTGCAACTTGTCGAGGTAAAAGTGGTAATCCCCGTCGGCATTGAAAATCGTCTCGCGGTTATTGCCACGAATGAGCACATGCTGCGGGTGGCCGGGCAGAATAAAACGCGGAAGACGTGCCATGGGATAGTCTTGGCTATATGATGGGAAGGCATCAGGATACTGGATATGGGATGGCGAATCAAGAGAGTCTGACCCCAATGTTGATCGCCAACGGGCTATCCGGCTAGGGTTTACCCCTGATTAGTTGAATTCGCTTTGTTGATTATACCTTGCCTCGCCATAATTTACCGATTTAGCCGCGCCTCGCGGGATGCGATGCAAGGCGCAAATTGCGCCGTGTGGCACTACCACACAAGCAATTTGCAACGCGGCAGCGCGCCCGCGAAGCGATGGATAAATCGGTAAATTATGGCGAGGCAAGGTATACGCCCACCTTGGCTCAATTCAGGCCGCGACTCGGGAATCCAGGGAACGTTTTCCGGCATGTCGGCGCAGACATTTCAATTCCGTCTCGGCTCCCAGGCACGCCAGCCATACGGTTTTCGGAATCGGTTTTTTGCCGGAAAGATAGTAGTTCAACATCCGACGCGAAATGCCGATGGTTTCGGCGGCGCGTTCCTGCGTCAGGGCATTGCGCTGCATCCATTCCCAGAGGCGCTCGTGACCGATGCCTCCGGCCTGCTCGATAGCCAGATGACGCAGATTGTCGGCGGCCATTTCCAAATCGTCCTCGCACCAAACCACATAGCCACCCCGCGCATCAACGCGGGCGCGGGCGAACAGCGCGGGATCGGAAAGGGCGGACAAGGCTGCATGGTCGCGGATGACGGGCGCCAGATCAACGTCAAAGGAGACGCCATCGGCAAAAGTCATGCGAAGCCCGTTAGGCGAAAGCACAGTGAGGGCGACGAGGGTATGCTGGGGTTGATGTATCATCCTAAATTCCTTAGCTGACCGCTTGCCAAGATGCGTAACATGGTGGTTCTAAACAACTTTGTCATATATTTTAGGATCACCCGCATGGTGAGAACGCGACTGGCTGGATTGCACGGTTTTCCGGGCGCATGGCGGCGTTGCAACTTCTCAGAATGGAACAAACCATTCTTCATCGTTGCGCCTCTTGTGCCCAGGCCGTAAGGCCGTCGGGTATGCCCTGCACCCGGAAAACCGCATACTCCAGCCCGTTCAACTAATGAATTTAGGATCATGGATTGCACTCTTCAAAAATTTTGCGGGCAGCTTCCCTGTTCTCCCGAATCCAGCCCAAAGCCGCGCCGATCTCGGCAAGGCGAACTGTGCGGCTGACGACTTCCAACGTATCCAGATACACCAGCGCATCACGCCTATCGGCCAGAACCACATGAACATGCGCCGGACGATGGTCTGGAATGTTTACGCGGATAGTCATATCGCTGAGGCGATGTATCGTTGGCATACGACTATTATTGTGCAACAATTGCACAATATCAAGGAGAAATGTTGCCGATTACCCCGAGAAAACCGGCGACTGGCAATACTGCCAAAAATCCCAAGCGGATTAGCGAGGCCGCCTTAATGCCGCTGGCAATGAAATCCGAATCGGAAGGTTCGATCCGTTCATCGAATTCCGGCACTTCCTGACGCAATTGTATACTGACGCCGTATACCAACAAGTCACCGAATGGCGGCATTGTGCGCAAAACAATGGCCGGGCGGTTTTTGATCCGACCATCCACCTGATGCAATGGGACAAGAACGACATCGCCTTCCTTCATCGCAGCACATCCACCACCGAATATTCCGGTTCGTCACCACCATAGGCAACCGCGAGACCCCGCGCGGATAAGGATGCCCAACCTTCTAGTACCATGTAATATTACTTATTTCGCAATACAGCACATTGTGACATACTAGCGGAAAACTTAACCAAAGGAGTCCGCCATGCCACCAAGATACCGGGTAACGCTCACTGATCAAGAACGCAACGAACTTGAGGCTTTGACGACGCGAGGAAAGATCAGTGCAAGGAAATTTGTTCACGCCCGTGCGCTGTTATTGTGTGATGCAGGAGCCAGTGGTCCTGCGTGGAAAGTTGCAGATGCAGCAGATGCGCTCGGCATAACCAGTCGAACCATCGAGCACGTCAAGAAGCGATTTGTGGAAGAAGGTTTAGAAGCGGCGCTTGACCGCAAGCCGTTAGAAAAGCCGCCGCGCGAAATCGAGTTTGATGGTGCATTCGAGGCGAGACTGATTGCCTTGGCTTGTTCTGACGCTCCGGCTGGCCGTGCCAGATGGACGGTCAGGTT
>JBAYVP010000205.1:0-9178 GCA_041674485.1 Sulfuricellaceae bacterium | reverse complement strand
TAGAAGGCATTTATGACAGTTCTATCCCCTTAGATTATCGTTCTTTCTCAACACTGTCACGACAAGGTATCCTGAGCGGGGCCGGGCAAACCAGGAGTGAGAATATGTGGGGCATCCCTTATTCTCGGCACGGAAAGAACCTATGCTTTGCGCGGGGAAAATTGTCCGGTTGGATTGCCCCGGCGGGTGCTCACCACGTTGCAAATTGCTTGCGTGTTCGTGTTGTTACTTCCGCACCCTCTGCGTCTCCGCGTAGAATCCTATCGTTTTATCTGCTCCGGCCTCTATTTAAGCTTGCGCCTGAAACCCAAATTAACGGTGACAATATTACCCTATCGCCCTATTTTTTGTTATTGTTTCCCTATTGCCTAGACCAGCGCTTGTTTAACTCAATCAAGGAGAAATCATGGAAGGTTTGCCTAAGTTTGAAGAGATTCATGTCATTTCGGATATACATATGGGCGGTAAGCCTGGGTTTCAAATTTTGCGCGAAACAACGCGTCTGGCGAATTTCATTCGCTGGGTGGCCAGGCAACGACCGGAAGCGCGCGTGGCGCTGGTGCTCAACGGCGACGTGATCGACACGCTGGCCGAAGACGTTTCAGGGTATGTAGCGGTCGATGAGGCGGAGACGACGCTTAAACGCATCATGGGCGATGCCTCTTTTGCGCCCATCTGGGATGCACTGGCCGAATTCGCCCACACCGAAAAGCGCATGTTGGCGATCGTTATCGGCAATCACGATATCGAAATCGCCTTCCCCTGCGTGCAACGCCTGATCGTTGAGCGGCTAAGCGGCGGCGACAACAATGCGAAAGCCCGCATTGAGTTTTCCGCGACAGGCGCCGGATACGGCTGCCTGGTCGGAAATGCACGAGTCTTCTGCACGCACGGCAACGAGGTCGATGCCTGGAACTTCAACCGCTACGAGGATTTATCGCGGGTGGCGAGACGGCTTAACGCTGGGCTGACGCTAAATCGCGACGAGTGGACGCCCAATGCGGGCACGCGCATGGTCAAGGAGGTGATGAACGATGTTAAGAAAAAATACGCCTGGATAGATTTGCTGAAACCGGAAAACTCTGCCGCCATTGGTGCATTACTGGCCCTGGACCCCGCGCAACTGGGTAAAATCAGCAAACTACCGGCTATTCTTGGTACGAAAATTGTCGGGAGCACTCAAGTCGATCAACGCCTGTCAGCCGACTCGCTGCATATTTCCACGGCAACCGATGGCGCGCCGCCCACACTGGAGTCCCTGCTCGGCCCCAACGTGCTGGATAGCATGAAACATATGGGGGCGGCTCCCGGTCGTAGCGGCGACGACATGCTGCTGGCGCTGGAACGCTCCCAGAAATCACCCGCTCAATCCCAGGTCGTGAGTGATGCGCCTCTGGGAGTAGGTCAACTCGTCTGGGATCGCCTCACGGGGTGGTTGACCGGCGTCAGTCGCGACGAAGCGCTGCGGCGCGCCCTGCAGGATTGGCTGAAGGACGATAAAACCTTCGAAACCGGCGAAAAAGACAATACTTACAAGGAAATCACCGCCAAACTGGGATCAAGCGTCGATTTCGTCATCACCGGACACACCCATCTGGCACGCGCCATCGACATGGGATCGGGTCGTTATTATTTCAATTGCGGCACGTGGATACGCCTGATGCAATTTACCGACGCAATGCTTGCCAGTACGGCATCGTTCAAACCTATCTATGACGTGCTCGAAAATGGCCATATGTCCACCATCGATGCAGCGATGTTTAACAACAAACCGTTAATACTCGACAAAACCACCTCCGTTTCGATCAGTCTGGAAAATGGCAAAACCGTCGGACGCCTTAACCAAGTAACCGGCGACGGCGACCAAACACCCATAGAGATAACACAGTTTGCGAGGTCATGATATGAAACAGATACACGATGTCGTGCTTGAACTGGTGCGCCCCGGCCCGGCCCACAACCAACTGCTCTCGCCGTTAACCCCCTACGTCGCGCTCTGCGGCGGCGACAGCCCGGTCAGCATACATATCCCTTTTGAGCACCAACAACTGCTGACGCGCCTCCAACGTTTGCGCTACGAACTCGATAACGACGTTGCCTCGGATGCGCAAATCGCTCAACGGCAGGCAGAATTGCAGGAAATGGGCAAAGTATTGGGGGAAGTGTTGGGAGGTATTCCAACGCTTCTGGCAGAGCTTAGCCGGGTGCGCTGCAATGGCGGGAAGCTGGCCCATCTGCGACTCTCCCTGTCGGCCAGCGAACTTGGCATGGTGCCTTTTGAAACCGCGCTCTCCCCCGCCGGCTTTCCCGGCAGCGGCTCACCGCTGTTTCTCCAATCGCACACGCCGGTCACGCTCACCCGCGAAATTCGTCGCGGACATTCGCTGCCCCTGAAATGGGACCGGCAGCCCAGAATCCTATTTGCCTTCGCTTCCCCGCCCGGCCTCGCGCCCGTTCCTGCCGAAGCGCACCTCAAGGCGATACGTGACGCCATCGACCCATGGGTAAAAATCAAAAAGGAACCGCAACAAAGCGTCGATGAACTGAAAAAACTCCTTACCGTGCTGCCCGATGCCAGCCTGCAGGAGATACGCGACCTGTGCAGTCGGGAGAGCTACACCCACGTCCACATCCTGGCGCATGGCGCGCCCTTCAACAATGCGGGAGACCGGCATTTCGGCATTTCCCTATGCCGCAATAACGACAAGACGGAATGGGAAGTCGTCGATGGCGAGAGCCTGGCCATTGCGCTCACCGGCAAAAGCTCGGCATGCGCCACCCAGGAAGCGCCCTCACTGGTTTCGCTCGCCACCTGCGATTCCGGCAACGTCGGCTCCGTGATCTCGCCGGGCGGCAGCATCGCCCATGGGCTGCATGCTGCGGGCATCCCATGGGTCATCGCATCGCAATTCCCGCTCTGGATGAAAGCCTCCTCGCTTGCCGTGAGCGAACTGTTCAGCGGTCTGCTGGCGGGAGAAGACCCGCGCTCGGTGCTCTACGACCTGCGGCGTCGGCTACGCACCGATTGTCCGTCTACGCACGATTGGGCCAGCATCGTCGCTTATGCCACCGTGCCGCCCGATTTCGAAAACCAGCTATCACAGTTCCGCGACAATCAGATGCGCGCCAGACTCTCGGTAAAAATCAACCGGCTGGAAGACTTGTTCGGCACGAGCAAAAGTGAGCAGGGGCAGAGTCAGGCTGACATGGACGAACTCGAAGCCATCAGCAAAGACACGCGCGCAACCCTCGCAAGCTGGCGTAGCGATCCAACTGAAGCGCCTGAGCAACGCCTGAAGCCCGCCGCCGCATTGCGCCTTGGCATGAGCGGCGCAAGTGAAAAACGATTGGGAATTGCCTATCAGGCAGCCGGCGAAAAGGAAGCTGACCCGAAGAAAAAAGCCGCCTTGCAAGAAAAAGCCATGTTTTCATACAGGAATAGCTGCGATTACTATTGCCAGGCCATAGAAGCCGACTCTTCCTCGACTTGGCCGCTTACCCAGTACCTTTCCATGAATGCCGTTCTTGCCTCAAAAAAGGATGAGCATGAATGCACACCGTTCGGCATCCCCCCGGAAGACTGGTGGTTCATCGCAACCCGCTTGGCAAAAAGCGAAGCCGACACGCCGCGCGGCGCTTTCGCGCTGACCGACCTGGTTGAGCTGGGCCTGCTCGGTTGCATTTATGACCATTCCATAAATAAGGAAAATACACGTCAACAGATCGATGGCTATGTCAACAAAATACTCCAGTTGGATCACAATGACCCCATCCCCAGAACGGCGCTATTTCGCCAGCTCGGGCGATATAAAAATTCTTGGCCGAACAAACTTTGGGACGATCTGGTCAACGAAGCGGAAGCTAAATTAAAGCCTAAAGCACAGAGCAAATAAGACAAAATGAAAAACGAATCCGCAAATGGGGCGTTCGCAATAAATCCAATGCCGATTGTAACGTTTATTGGTATCCATCTTCTCTGAGGGCTGATTTGCCATTAGCATGTCCGTTAATATCGCTTCCTATTGCCGTAGGAACGACCTTTTGCTATAATGCTCGGCTTTCATGGGTCGTTAGCTCAGCCGGTAGAGCAGCGGACTTTTAATCCGTTGGTCGCCAGTTCGAATCTGGCACGGCCTACCAAGAAAACAAGCACTTAGGCCACCTTAACCGGTGGCTTTTTTGCTTTCTGGGTTCCGTGTAAGAACTTTGTAAGTGTTTTTGCTCAACGCGAATCCATCCCGCCAAAGAAAAACCCGGCACATGGCCGGGCAGATTGTTGCTTCGGTGGGTGGGTCAGCGGTAAAGCTCTGGCCGGTACAGCCTATGGCCGGCCTCCTCCCATTTCTTCGGCATGAGTTGCGTACACGATGGCATCGACTACGGCTTTCGCCAGTTCAATCAGATAGGCCGCGCCAAAAATCATTTCTGGAACTGCGTCGTCGGCGTTGCTTGTAATGGCTTGCGCCGAATCCAGAAACAAAGATGCCTGTTCAAGCGCGCCCTCCAACGGAATGCCCTCACGCACAGAGAACAGCTTGTCTTTCCGGGTGTTGCATGAGAAGAACGGATAGTCTGCGGTCTTGCACTTCGGCGTGGTCGTGGCTGGGGTGGATGTGGTGGCGGGTTGGTCAACATCGGGTTGAGCGCCGGCGAGTGCTGCCGCTTCCAGTGCGTCGCGCAGGTGCGCTCGTGCCGTGGTTGATGATAGTAGCGCAGCAGTAGCGCTCTTATCGGTTTCGGGGAAGCGCGACAGCGTGTTGATAGTGCTGCTCAGTTTTTGGATGGCGGCTTTGATTGCGGCGGTGGTGCTCATGGTGGTGGCGCTCCAATTCAAACGGATTGAGTTTTCCGCTTCCCCGAGTCCAATCAGGGAGGGCGGAACCGTGCAGGGTTGGACTACCGGGAATTGGAACCGGCGCAGCTTACGCTGCCCCCACACAGCCCGCCCATAAGGAAGTGCCATGCCGTGACGAACATAAAAAAGCCGCATTGCTGGCGGCTTGTCCGCCAATTCTCCGGGAGTCCAATCCCGCCTGCCGTTGTAGCGGCATTGGGCGAATGATGCGCCGGGTTGGCGGTGGCGTCAATATCAGAAACGCAACTCGCCAACCCGCACCGGTACTCGACTTCACCGGTCACGATGCGTTCACCATGAAACGTCGCCTCTCATTAAACGCCTTCCCACAAATCGGACTGACGCGGGTCATGGTTTTTAAAGTGCTTGCGGGCGGCGTTCATTTTCTCGGCGGCGGATTTGCATTTTCCCGCGTGCTTGCGGCGTTCGGCTCGGGCTGTCTTGACGCCATCAATCCACGCGCGCGCACCGGCTTCAAACGCTTTTGCAATCGTCGCTTGTGGCAGCTAGTACACGGTAATTTCTTCGATGCGTCCATCGTTGGTGCCGGTCGCTATGGAACGGCGGTCAATATGCCAGCAGTATTTTCGCGCTAGGTAATGAATCACTGCGGCCAAGCGGGTTGTGCTTTGTTTGAACACCGACTCCAACCCGGTCGGGTAATTTGATTCCAGCAAACCAGCCAGCACGGCAGCCGTTACCGTGTTTTTGCGCTTGGGCAGAGTTCCAGGGGTATAATCGCGCTTGTCTGGGGCGCTCTCGAATGCGGTATGGTTCGGGGGCGTTTTCATTTCAGGCGCCCCCCCGCTCAGCAATTTGCGGATTTCAGCAATCGGCCAGGCCAAACGGCCATTGACGCGAATCGGGCGGATTGCACCTTTCGGCTCTAGCGCCGCCCACATCCGCATCGTTTGTGGCTTGCGCATACAATAAAACGCGGCCTGTTCGGTTCCAACATGGGTGCGCGTTTCTTGGTCGAGCGGCGGAAATGTCTGGTCAGTCCGGCGAGCGGCGGATGTTGCGGGTGGGGTGGGATGTTGAACAGTTGCGGTTTGCATTTCGGGAACCTCTTTCGTTTAGAAAAAGATTCCTTTTTTCATGCCGGTGTTTTTTTAGGCCATGCAGCGGCATACCAAAGCCAGTGTTTACGGGGTGTTGCGGTCGGTTAACCGGTATGGTGCCGGTATCATGAGACGGTATGGTGCCGGTATGCCTAGCGCAGATAGTCGGATGCTTTCCGCCATTCCTCTGCCCACGGTGCCAGAAAAACATGCGCGACAAAAACAGCATCCAATTTCGGAACCGATATTCCCCGCTTGGGGTCGGTCAATGCGACGGCGATTTCAACCGGGTTCCATAGCGCGGATGCGATTTTGCTACCCTTTGCTTTCCTGCACTCCACCAGCCACGGCGGGGGGCTTGCGAGATATTTGCTCCATTGCTCGGCGTTGTAATGCAGTCCTTGAAACGCGGCGATTATTTGCCCCTTGGTCAGGCAGTCCTTAACCTTTGCTGCGGATGAGTCAACATCAACGGCGGGCGGCGCTTTCTCCATGGCGGCGGTTTCGCCTTTCTCTGGCGTTCCGGGGGTAGCGGGTGCCTCAGCCAGCATGACCAAGCCTATCCCCCGTTCGTATTCGTCAATCCATGGGTGATATTGCAACTGCTTGTCGCGGGCAATGCCAAGCCATTGAGACAATGTGCGGGCTTGTGGGGTAACCTTCGCCACATCCTCGAATGTCAGCAACAATAGGCGGTATCTTTTCGGTGATAACTTGTCGTCATCAACATATATGCGCTCCGGGTCTTCGCGCTCGCACTCAAGTGGATTGAGGCGGCACAACAACATTGCCGCCTCTCTTGGAGCGATGTCTTGCAGTCCCCACCATGTCCTGGCGTCCATAGAGCAGTCATACCAAAGCCATTGCAGCGCCGGGTCGTACTGCCAATCATGCTGCCTTGCCAAATTTTGGCGTCCTTCTGGCGTTGCCATATCCCACAATAGAGATGCAATCTCTCTCAGGTTTTCCGGCAGCTCGCAAGCGGGCTTGTCCCAGTAGGGGGCAAGCAGCAATAATGCCGACACATACTCATCTTGTGGTTTCATTGTTTGCCCCCTTCCAGTGTCATCCTTCAAAATAAGGGCACTAGGCAGGTGGCAAAGGTTTCCGCTATTCTCCCCGTCAGGATAGTCTGGCGCTTGAGTTGATTCTTTCGCTGCCATCGCAAAATCAAAACGCTTAGCCCATTTTCCCCATTCAACCAATTCGGTGAAGAGGACAATTCCATTTCCGTAATTATTTTCAGAAAGTTGGCTTAGTGTTTCGGGTTCCAGCGGGTGGAGTTTTCCCGATACCACGCCGGTATGAATGAGTGGCCACGCATCCCGTTCAGCTTTCAACCTGTCGCGCGCACCGTTTGACAGTAAAAGCCGTGCTATTGCTTTGGCTACATTTCCGATGATGACGTAACCGCTATCCTGGTAGAAATCATCGCCTTCAAGCACCACCTGAAACATATCGCCCCCCCTTCAAAATGCGCCTTCAAGATTAGGGGCACCAGACAGGCGGTGAAGGTTTCCGCTTTTCTCCCCGTCGGGATAGTCTGGCGCTTGAACGGTCAGGCGGCCATCAGTTGGGCGCGTTGTACTTTCGGCATACCGGCTTTGCGCACTTGCCACAGGTCATATTCCGCTTGTTGGGCAATCCACGCATCAGCATGGCCGCCGTTCTCCAAGCCTAACCAACCCTCAAGACGCAGCGCCATTTCCGGGGAGATTGCGGCACGCTCATTCAGCACGCGGGACAAGGCGGCTCGGGTAACGCCAAGCTGTTTGGCGGCATCAGTTACGGTCAGCCCCAGCGCGGGCAGCACGTCCTCTCTCAAGGTTGCGCCGGGGTGCGGCGGATTGTGCATTTTGCTCATGGTCATTGTCTCCTAGTGATAGTCCTGGTAATCGACAAGCACAGCATCTTCGCCTTCAAAAGCAAATGTCATGCGCCAGTTACCGTTAACGCCTACTGAATAATGTCCGGCAAGGTCGCCTGACAGCCCGTGCATATCCCAGCCCGGCATGTTCATGTAGTCGGGGTTTTTTGCATCGTTAAGGCGCACCAATTGCCGCTTGAGTTTTGGCGCATGGTGCGGCTGTATGCCCGCCTTGCTGCTCGTGTCGAAAAAGGCTTGCAGCCCTTTATGCCGGAAAGTCTTAATCATGTTTTTATTGTATAGCGTAGCGTTTCACATTTCAAGCGACTACCCGCAAACCGGCTTGCGCTGGCGCAAATTCAATTCCGGCCTGCTCCAGAGTCTGGTGCTTAACTGGTCAGGCGGCCATACGCCAGCCTTCGGCGGTTTCCTGGAATACTTGCTTGGTCTCTTCTTCCTGGCGGTCTATGTCATTCCATCGGGCAATCATTTCCGCCACCTTGGTTTTGCCGTTGGCGTGTTCCAGGTAAAGCAGGCGCAGCATTCTTTCGGCGGCCACGGTCGGGCGGCGCTTGCTTCGCTCCCACAGGGAAATTGTCTGTTCATCCACGCCCAGGCAGTCGGCCAAGCGTTTTTGCGACATGCCCATTTCCACCCGAAGAAAACGGATTTCCGCGCCGGTCAAGCGCTTGTGGTAATGCACCAGGTGGTGCGCAATGGAGCGGTGCAGCCCGTCTATGTCCTCTATCTCCAGGCACTTGCCATGCCCTTCGATTTCCTCGTATCGGTAGCCATTTTCCAGCCAGACATTTTTCAGCCCGCAATCGTCATATTTCAGCATTTCTTTCACTCCTAGAATACCGTGGCGATAATGACCCATTCGCCGTTTTCGTGCAGCTTGAATACCGCTCCCACAGTCACGCGCAGCCCAGCATGTTGCCAACTGATGTTGCAGCACCAGTCCCCTTGAACATCCTGATGTAGCGGCTCGCTGATAATTCCATGCCCCAGGGTTTCCAATACCTGCCTGCGCCCAATCTTGCGCTGGCGCATTCGCATTTCGGCGTGGGCGGAAAAGAGCAAACGCCGTTTGCCTTGGGCGGCATCCTTGAGCCATTGTTTGGCCTGCTGCTCGCTCGGCTTGAAGGGCTTAACGTTCTTCATGATAATACATTGTATGGGTATATTGAGGGAGTTTCAATGTGCGCGAGGGATTATCCTAGAAACCTCCGTTGAACGGGCTGGAGTGTGCGGTTTTCCGGGCGCAGGGCATACCCGACAGCCTACGGCTTGGGCACAAGAGGCGCAACGACGCGCAATGGTCGTTCCATTGCCTTCTCTTGTAGTTGCAACGCCGCCATGCACCCGGAAAACCGTGCAATCCAGCCCGTAGCG
>JBAYVP010000204.1:0-9232 GCA_041674485.1 Sulfuricellaceae bacterium | reverse complement strand
GAAAACCGTGCAATCCAGATCAAAGCGCTCTCACCAAACGGGTGAACGCGAAATGCATGACAAAGCTGTTTAGAACCACCATGTTACGCATCTTGGCAAGCGGTCAACTAAGGAATTTAGGTTCAAGACGCCTGCCTGTTCACGCCGCCATCTTCGATCGCGTGGCGTGGTCGTGTCGTCGCCCGGAATTGAGCTGTCGCCAAAAATGTGCCGCAGTTCCGGGGCAGCTGCGCGTGTTAAGATGCTTTCCTTACGGGTTTACCGAATGTTTACATGGGTAGTGTCGCACGACACCATAACTCATTGTTTTTTCTCAGCGCCTGAAGCGTCTCTGCGGTTCAACAGAGTATTTTAGGATCATTGATTTTCATCATGAATTTCTAAGAACAAATTTACCCTGTCCCCCAATCCGTCAGCGCATTTTTTGATAAGCTTCTTCGAGATCGCGGGTGAATGCAGCAGCGTTGCACACCGCCGAGGTGCGCATAACCTCTCTCAAGCCGGATCGTTGCTGCGTCAGCCCGGTTGCATCCGCCGCCAGATTTAGTGCTATTTCGACATACCGCTGGGGAGATTCAGCCACCCACCCACCCCTGTCCAAATTCATCAACAGACTGGCGGATTGCCGGCTCACCAACGCCTCTCCTGCCAGCGTCACCACCGGTACGCCCATCCACAACGCTTCGCAGGTAGTCAAGCCGCCCGTGAAGGGGAAGGTGTCCAGCGCAATATCCATAGCGCCGTACTGATTGAGCATTTCGGTATGGGGGCTATGCCCTGAGCAGCCAATCCGCTCCGGCGCAACGCCCTGCGCGGAAAACAATTCGAGATAGCGCCGGCGCGCACCGTCGTCGTTCAAAGCCAGCGATTTCAGAAACAGGCGGCTGTCGGGCAGCGCGCGCAGAATTTCGCCCCACAGGGAAACCACCTCGCTATTGACCTTCGCCAGGTTGTTAAAGCTGCCGAAAGTGACATATCCGTTGCGTAAGACGGGCTGCGGCGCGACTTCCGGCGCATAATCGGGCGGGCGATAGCAAAAGCGGCTATGCGGCAGGCGCACCGGCTTTTCGCTGAAAAACCGCTCCTGGCCTTCAGGCGAGCCGTATCTGTCGGTAATAAAATAATCCATCGTGGATAGGCCGGTGGTGTTGAAATAGCCGATCCAGCTTGCCTGCACCGGCGCGGGCTTGCGCGCGAACAGCAGCAGCCGGTTCCTATCGGTGTGCCCGGCAAGATCGACTAAGATGTCGATGCCGTCGCTACGCACCAGATCGAACACCTGCCCGTCGTCCAGCCCATGAATGTCGCGCCAGCGCTGGGGCAGGCGGCGCAACCGATGCGTCACCTCGTCGGGGGCGCAGACATCGGAATAACAAGTGATCTCGAATTGTCCGGAATCGTGATGCACCAAAACGGATTCAATGAAATAAGCCAGCGGGTGCTTGCGGAAATCGGGCGAAACGTAGCCGATACGCAGACGCTCTCCCGCACTGCAGGAAATGGCGGGCGGCATGACGGTTGCGCCGAGCGGTTCGGCATAGGTCTTCGCCCAGCGCACATGCTCTTCGAAAATGCTCCGGCAATCGTGGCGCGGCAAATAATTCAACGCGAAAAGCACATTGCTGTGCGCGCGCGACAAGGCCGGGTTGAGGTGCATGGCCTGGCGGTAGGCGGCTATCGCTACGTCCACTTCTCCCTGGATTTCCAACACCAAGCCGAGGTTGTTATAAGCTTGTGCATAGCCGGGCTTGAGCGCAATGGCCTGGTTCAGATGATGCGCGGCCAATTCCAGCAGCCCTTGCTCCTTCAGCACGATGCCGAAATTATTGTGTGCTTGTGCGAGATTCGGGTTGAGGGCAATCGCCTGTTGGTAGGCTTGGATCGCCTCGGCGGCCTGCCCCAGCTCCTTGAGCACCACGCCGAGATTGTTATAAGCCTGGGCGAAACCGGGCTTGCAGCGTATGGCGGCACGATAGGCCGCAGCCGCATCGTCGAGCCGCCCCAGCGCCCGCAAAGCGTTGCCCCAGCCTTCATGGGCCTCGGCAAATTCAGGTCTGAGCGCGATGGCCTGGCGGAAATGTCCGTCGGCCTGATCGGCAGCGCCCAACTCATTCAGCGCCACGCCGAGATTGCTATGGGTTTCCGCGCTGCCCGGGTTGAGGGCGAGCGCTTGCCGGTAATGGGTGACGGCAGCAGCGATGTCGCCTTGCTCCTTGAGCGCGATAGCCAGATTGTTGAGCGCCTGGAAATAATCCGGCTTGACGCCGATTGCGCGCCGATAGGCGGTGATGGCTTCAACGCCTTTGCCCTGCTGCTTGAGGGCGATGCCAAGATTGTTGTAAGCTGCGGCGAATTTCGGGTTGAGACGGATCGCCTTGCGGTAGGCGGCAACGGCCTCGTCTAGCCGGCCCAGCGAGCGCAAGGCTTCCCCCAGATTGGCCTGATATTCGGGCGACTTCGCATTGCGCGCGATGGCCTGGCCAATCAAATCCGCTGCAGTGGCATATTGCCCGACCTGGAGCGCGACCACGCCCAGCAGATGCAACGCATCGGCATGCTGGGGCTGCTGTTGCAAAATCCGGCGATAGAGCGCTTCCGCCTGCGCCAACTGTCCCGCCTGATGGTGCTGGATGGCAAGGCGCAGGACTTCCTGCAAGGAAAGGGCGTTCATACGGTCAGCCTCGCGCAATGCATATACTTTGCGCGGCCACAATTTGCGCATTTATCCATCGTCTCGCGGGCGCGGCTTCCGCGTTGCAAATTGCTTGTGTGGTAATGCCACACAAGCAATTTGCGCCTTGCATCCCGCGAGACGCGGCTAAATCCGCAAATCATGGCCGCGCAAAGTATAAACTCCTGTAACTATACCGATTGTGAATATTCGGCGCAATAGCGATTGCACCCTACGCGAGCTATTCATCATTCGGCGTTGATCCATCATCCGAAAGAGTTGCGTCCTCAACCCGCGCTATCAATCGTTCGTAATCCCCGATTTTGAAAACGAGATTACCTTCAATCATGCGTACTTCAAGGTCTAACAACCGTAGTCGCTTTCGATCCGTGTCTCCGTCCACTTCGATTTCGAATGCAGAAATTAGAGAAGCGATTTGAAGCATGCAGTCCGTGGTCAAAGTGCCAGACAATCCGGTTCCTCAACTGCATCCCCAGCGCTTTGAAGATAGGGTAGAAGTGTATATCCAGCGGGAATACTTCGCCGGAATCCACAAAATTACCTACTTGCCAAACAATACTCCCATCATTTGAAACGACTCGGCAAAGCTCCGCGATAATTTCGCGTTGCCATTCCAGATAGTGGTCCAGCGCCACTTGTTTTTCGTATTCTTTGCCGATGTTGTATGGCGGCGATGAAACAATGAGCTTAAATTGGTTACTGGGTAGGGACTTCAACTCTTTAAGCGTATCGCTTGCCCTGACAACAATGTTCTTTTCACTATGAAAAACAGCGGAAATTTCGTGGTATTGCATCATATGGGCCGCACCGTCTGTTGATTCTGATACTTCATTTATGGAACCTGGCTTGCTGGCGCTACATCCTTACACATCTAAGCTTGGTAGCCTGATAGACGCTATGGCGGGTGCCATAGGATCAACTATGGAGAAGAGTGGGAGCGCCCGGTAGGGCATACGGCAGTGGCATTCCCGACCATCCACTTCGCCTATTGGCGCCCCGGATTCCGCAAGTTCCATCCGGGCTACGCTGGCTTGAGCAAGGTAGCCGTTAAAATCAGCGTGCGCCTATCAATCCGCCCAGTTTTCCAGCCGCAAACCGGATACCCTGGAAAATTCCCGGGTGTTGTTGGTGACCAGCACCGTATTTAATGCCAGCGCATGGGCGGCAATCATAGTATCAAGGGTGCCGATGGGCTGGCCGCGCCGCTCAAGCTCGGTGCGTAATTCACCGTATCGCCAGATGGACGATGCGTCGAATGGCAGGATTTCGAGAGGCGTCAGAAACATTTCCAACGCCCGGCGATTGCGCACTGAACCGCTCTTCGTCACACCGTAGGCCAGTTCCGCCGCCGTGACGCTTGAGACACCGATACTACCCATATTTTCCTGCCGAAACCGCGCCAAGACTTTCGGCGGACGGGCATTGAATGCCTTGCGCGGGGGAAATTGTCCGGATTGGATTGTTCCCAGCGGGATGCAATGCAAGGCGCAAATTGCGCCGCTTGGGTCTTCGCACGCAAGCAATTTGCAACGCGAAAGTCGCGCCCGCCGGGGGCAATCCAACCGGACAATTTTCCCCGCGCAAGGCATAACGTAAATGCAAATATCGGTGTCGAGGAGGTAGTGAATCAAGGGGCGATTTCCTCGCGTACTTGGTCGCCAGGCTGCATCCGCTTCATTTCAAAGCCCGGCTCAAACTCTGCCAGTGCGGCTTCCAGTGTTGCCCAGGGGGCATCTATAGGCAGTAGCAGCACACCGTTGCCGAAATGCCGAACCGCCACTTCCGCCCCCTCGAAACGGTATTCCTTGGGCAAACGAACCGCCTGACTGCGACCCGACTGAAAAATACGTGCGGTATCCATGACGTTCTCCTAGCATAGAGTAGCTATCAATGGTAGCTATCTTTTGTTGAAAACACAAACCTGATTACCGTTGGTGAATTGCGAAACGTTCCGGGCAGTTCAGGCGTGGCACGAACGTGAGCCGCATTATTCGCTGGTTGATGTTTATTCCAAGCTGCACCAGATTTGCGCGGATAAAAATTACAATCTGATTGCGCTGCTCCGCAAAAACTCAATAAAGTAGCGCCGAACACCACAAACATTGCGTGGGCACGATAAAGCCGTGCCTACCCTACCCGACTTATTAATCCGGCGCTACACCCTGCGAGGATAGCGTACTACGCTGGCCGCGCAATAATGAACGCGGGCTGGAAGCACCCGGTAGGGCATATAGCAACCGGGCTATTCCTTAATAAAGTGAACAAAGAAAGTTACATCTCTACGGTTTGGATCGACACCAAGCCCTGCCCCGCGTTGCACAACAAAATTTTGCTTTGTCGCAGCCTTCATAAAACGAGCAAGTCCTTGGGCAACAGGTAAAGCTGATGCTGAGTAATAAAAAACCGTAGAGCGAGGCGCGAACCACGAAGGTCGTTCTCCAGCAGGATAGGACCACGTTATGCTGTCAAGACCATAACCATCTGAACTTAACTTAGCATTGATAGCAATCCTCTCTTCATCAGAGATACCAAGTGTTTGCAGGCCGACTAGGTAGTCTGACTTATTGAGCGGCATCTGTATTTTTTCAATAAGTGGAGCATTCATTTTAATGGTTTGCGCAACAGCGTTCTGCACAAACCCTGTCGATTCCTTCTGAGCAATGTTGTCTTTTTCCAGTTTCGTAATACGCTGTTTCAACTCAGTGTCAGTAAGTAAGGCTCTAGCTTCTGCCAGAGCCTTCACTTGGTCATTGCTAACTTTCTGCAACTCGGAAATTCTCGCCTGTGCTTCCTCCAAAGCTTGATTAGAATTAACTAGGCTGGATTGCCACTTAAAGCCAGCAACACTTCCTTCCTTAAAGCCTGCATCAATTAGCATTGAGTTCAGTTTTGCAGGAAATACAACCAATAAGACGGCTAACAAAAATAGCGCCCCATCACGAAGCAAAGATATTAGGTCTTTGCCTATGGATATAAACACAGAGATTCTTGGTTTGCGTACATCTTGTTTATCTGCATCCATTATTGCTCCCGAATGTTATGATGCGCGGCAAGGTAATATGCAACGTAGGTTGGGTTGCATGTTTTTCGCAACCCAACGCTATGCGAGAATTCGGCGCAATAACGATTGCGCCCTACGCAGGCTGAACCAGTGCCGGCTCACGCCTTAAATGCATGACCGTATACACATAGACTTGCCCAGCATCTACACCGTATATAGAATAAAGCGACATGCTCTGCTATCTCATTCTTGCGTTCTTTGCGGCTCTGCGTAAAATCCTGTCGCTTTATTAGCTTGGGACTCTATATCACTCCAAACGAAAAACGGTTCGTCATGCAGTAGCGTAGGCTGGGGTTCGTACCTCACCCCAGCCTACGAGCTTTTCCCGATAAAGCCTGATACGAATTGGATAAAGGGTAGCGTTCCCTTTTCCCATCGATGGTTGTACCAGTCCTTAGATGAAAACGCTGTATAAGGTTGGGGGTCACTCGAACTCCGCGACTCTCACGCGCTTTTGTTCTCGACGGGACTCGACAAGGTTACGTATTTGATCGCGTAGCTCTGGTGCATCCTTGATGGCACGAATGGACGAAACTTGGGTTGTTGAATCTGAGGACACAATGACGATATTTCCCAACCCGAAAAGCCTCAGGATAAACGGTTGGTCAAACTGGGTGTCTTTGACCCGATAGAGTTCAAGCTCGTCTGTCTTTTTCGACAGAACGCCACTATGTACTTTCAGGCGTTGTGAGGTAAGTTCATATCTTTGATTCTTTACGACAAGGTATTGCCAAATTGCATATGGAATTGCAAATATTGCCCCAAACACTGTTAGTGAAACCAGGCCACAAATAATGTAAGTGCCGAGGTTTAAGATTTGAGAAGGGGTTCCAGACCAGACGTTGTTTTCTGAGATCATACTACGGTTCCTTTCCTACGTGTTGTGACTAAGTAAATGAAGAATCCTGGCAATGCCCGATGTTCAAAATAACCGGCCTCGCGCGGCTTTTCGTGCGAGGCCGGTAGGTTGTAGGGTTGGGCGTCTTTTTCCGCAGCAATGCATGACAGTGCTGCAAACCACAGCCAGATTCATTGCGACGCCAGTAGCGTAGGCTGGGGTGAGGTACGAAACCCCAGCAATTCCACCACCGTGCTGGGGTTCGTACCTCACCCCAGCCTACGAGCTTTTCCCAATAAAGCCTGATACGAATTGGATAAAGGGTAGCGTCCCCTTTTCTCCGCCCTTTTCTCCGAATGCAGCGGTTAGGCAGCCAGAGCCACTTCAATAAAAGTGCTTTTGGATGCAGGCCGTGGGATTTGAAGCCCCTCAGCGCTCATATCTTCAAGATGAAACTGGATTGCTTCTTCAATAAGGGTAAGTGCTTCTGCTTCCGTTTCACCGACGGCGATGCAGCCGGGCAAATCCGGGACAAAAGCACCATAACTGGAATAACCTTTTTCAATAACAACCATGTAGCGCATGGGATCACTCCTTTAACCCAGCCGGTTTGAGCGCACTATTTAATGTACCGGGAGGAACATCTACGCTCGGCTTGCCCGCAACAGTAACGGCACCCGGTTTCGTGCTGTGGTGTAATTGGCGATGGCTGCCGCGTTGTCGCTCGATGAACCAACCCTCTTTTTCCAGCAGCCGTAATAACTCAGATACTTTACATGCGGAAATATTACGCCTGCAACTGAAAATCGCCTAACGTAAAGTAGACCCCAATAAAATACCTATGGTTTTATCGGGTTGGTTTATAAACATGGCAGAAACTAAAAATTTTATTAAAAATCAAGGCAATTCAATTTTTATCGGACTTTTAGCCGGTTTTTAACACACCACATCATACCTGCCACCGCCAAGCGGCCAAAATCACTCAATCAAATGCGGGCTGTACTGCGTACAAAGCACTATAGCGTACGCGCCGGGCGGGTTTATCTGAAAATAAAAGGGGAGATAACTTTATTTTTTACTCCCCACCAGCATTCTCCCCCCCGCATTCCTCCCCCTACATCCCCGGCATCATCCCCTTCATGCCGCGCATCATTTTGGTTATGCCGCCGCCTTTGGACATCATTTTCATCATTTTTTGCATTTGTTCGAACTGGTTGAGCAGGCGGTTGACTTCCTGCACCTGGACGCCGGAGCCGGCGGCGATGCGGCGTTTGCGCGAGGCTTTGAGGATGGCCGGGTTGCGGCGTTCACCAGGGGTCATGGAATTGATGATGCCTTCGATGCGGTTGAGCGCTTTGTCGTCCACCGCTTGGCCGGCTGCGCCTTGCGACAGTTGCGCCGGGAGTTTGTCCAGCAGGGCGCTTAGGCCGCCCATTTTTTTCATTTGCAGCATTTGGGTTTTGAAGTCTTCCAGGTCGAAGTTTTTGCCCGATTTGAGTTTTTTTGCCAGTTTGGTGGCTTCTTCGTGATCCACGCCGCGTTGCGCGTCTTCGATCAGGGAGAGCACGTCGCCCATGCCGAGGATGCGCGAGGCCATGCGCTCGGGATGGAAGGGTTCCAGGCCGGTGAGTTTTTCGCCGACGCCGGCGAATTTGATTGGTTTGCCGGTGATGTGGCGCACCGATAGCGCCGCGCCGCCGCGCGCATCGCCGTCCAGCTTGGTGAGGACGACGCCGGTAAGCGGCAGCGCATCGTTGAAGGCGCGCGCCACGTTGACGGCGTCCTGCCCCTGCATCGCATCGACCACGAACAGGGTTTCGATGGGGTCGAGCGCTGCGTGCAGGCGCTTGATTTCGTCCATCATGGCTTCGTCTATCCCCAGGCGGCCTGCGGTGTCGACGATCAATACGTCGTGGAAATGCTTGTCGGCGTAGTCCAGCGCGTCGCGCGCGATTTGCTCCGGTTTGCCGCTCGCCGGGGCGGGGTAATAGTCGATGCCCAGTTGTTTCGCCAGGGCGTGCAGTTGTTCCATCGCGGCGGGACGGTATACGTCGCAACTCACCAGCAGCACTTTTTTCTTCAGTTGTTCGCGCAGGTATTTGGCCAGTTTGCCGCATGTGGTGGTTTTACCCGCGCCTTGCAGGCCGGCCATCAGGATCACCGCCGGCGGCTTGACGGCGAAATTCAGCGCGGCGTTGTGCTCGCCCATCAGCGCGGTCAGTTCCTGGTGCACCACGCCGATCAGCGCCTGCCCCGGCGTGAGGCTCGCCAGCACGTCCTGGCCGAGCGCGCGCTCCTTGACGTGGTTGATGAAATCCTTCACCACCGGCAGCGCCACATCGGCCTCCAGCAAGGCCATGCGTACTTCGCGCAGCGCGTCCTGGATGTTGGTTTCGGTGAGGCGCGCCTGGCCGCGCAGGTTTTTAATCACGCCGGCCAGACGACTGGTCAGATTGTCGAACATTTGGAGTCCCTTTTTATGAGGCTAGAGACTAGGAGCCTGTCGGATTTAAAAGAGTCGAAGCGAAAAATGAGCTGGTCGAGGGCAGATTTTCCCGCTTTTCAAGCCAATAGTTATTCATATTGGCTTGAAAAGCGGGGAAATATGCACCGACCAGGTCATTTTGCAGCCGATTCCTTT
>JBAYVP010000203.1:0-9284 GCA_041674485.1 Sulfuricellaceae bacterium | reverse complement strand
TGTTCATCGATAATTCCTAGTTATCACCTCCTAACCCCCACCCATCCCCCTCCTCAGCGCCTCCCTTAACCCCTGATCCGACACATGCGTATAAATCTCCGTGGTCGAAATACTCTGATGCCCCAGCAGTTTTTGCACATAGCGTATATCCACGCCGGCCTCCAGCAAGGTTGTGGCTGCGGTGTGGCGCAGCATGTGGGGGGTGACGCGGCGGGCGATTCCGGCTTGGGTGGCGAATTTGCCGAGGAAGTCGCGCACTGTTGGGGTGGTGAGCGGTTTTCCCGATGAGGTGATGAAGAAGCTTTGCGTGTCGGTGGTTTTGTTTTGCCGCAGGGCGAGGTAGTTTTTCAGCATTTTTTGCGCGCTGTCTTCGAAGACGTAGACGAGCCGTTGGCGGTCGCCTTTGCCGTGGATGGCGATTTTGCCGTCGGCCAAGTCCAGGTCGGGGAGGCTGATGTTGACCAGTTCGCCGACCCGGATGCCGCTGGCGAGGAGCAATCGGACGGCGGTTTTGGCTGCGGCTTGTTTGAAACCGGCTTCGCTGAATTCGCTGCCGTCGCCGGAGACGGCGGTCATGAGTTTGGCGATTTCTTCGCGTGTCAGGGAGCGTGGCAGGCGTTTGGGCAGGCGGATGCGTTCGTGCAGGCCGTCGAAGGGGTTTTGCAGGATGATTTCTTCCTGATGCAGCCAGCGGAATAGCAGTTTGAGGCAGGCGATGCGCCGCTTGATGGTGGTTTCCTTGAGTTTGCGTTCTTCGCGCAGGTGGCGGATGAATTGGCGCAGGTGGTTTTTTTCGATGGCGGACAGAAGGGTGTTCTCGCCGGAAAATTGGCGGAAGTCGGCCAAGTCGGTTTGGTAGGCGCGATAGGTGTGTTCCGATATATTGACGGCCGAGCGGTAATGTTGGGAAAATTGTTCGCACGCATTGCTGAGTTTCATAAATCACCTTGTTGAATTTGCGCCAAAGGGATGTTGGCCGGCAAAAAAAGAAGTGGCTTTATGGGCGATGCGAGGGATTTGCGCAACCGGAATCGGCGCTTTTTTCGGTGCATGAGCGTGTGCCTGGTGGGTTTGCGCCCTTGCTCCCACATGCCCTACCGGATGCGCACAAGTCAAACCTAGCCATTCGCGGCTTCGCCTGTCGAAGCATGAACGGATTGATTTTACTTGGATTTTTAATCCGTTCATCCTTCGCGGAAGCGCGCAGGATGAACAAATTCAAGAATCAGTGGGGAGGGGCTGTCGCCACGGTAAATTTGTTCTCGGCACGGAAAAAACCGATTCACCGCAGAGGACGCGGAGGACGCAGAGGAAGAGCATGAGGGTTTTCCTCCGCGTCCTCTGCGGTGAAAAAGGTTTTGTCTTTATGGGTTGCTGCCATGAGTCGAGCAGAGTCGCGCTAAGATTGCCTGGGATTCATGAATATTTTCCATCATTGATTTTCATCATGAATTTCTGAGAACAAATTTACCCTGCCCTGGGTTGCGATGAATGAATATCCGGGGTAGAGTTATGTCCAGGCTGTCGAAATTGCAATGTCTTTATCGAATTTTCAGCTTCCCGGTGTTTGGATGTGTCAAAACGTCACAACCGGCCTTATTTTTAATCCGTTCACCCTTATTAGGGCGAACGGATTAAAAACAATGGTAGGGCTGGCTTGGTGGATGCGCTACGCTTATCCACCCTACGCGTGTTCTGGCGCGTTTCTTGGCATATCCAAAAACCGGGAAGCTGAAATGCGATAAAAACGCTGTATTTCGACAGCCTAGTGTTGACCCCCATCTTTATGGCGATATGGCGGTTTTCAATGGAGCGCTGCATCAATCGCCACTGTCCTTGGATTTAAGGAAAATCGGTTATGGCTATCCGTGCGTCTTTTCGTAATTTTGTTTCTTTTGTTCTTATGTTGCAGGTCTTGCTCTTCGTTTCATGGGGGGCTATGGCCGACAACGCCCAATCGCCGCTCGGCATTAATCTCCGCGAGTTGCGCCACTACGGCAGCGAGTTGCACACGGTGGATTTTTTCAAGCGCGCCGCCAACGGTGAGGGCGGCTTGTGGTTGACCCAGTGCCCGTATCCTTGCGAATGGAACACTAAGGAACAGGCGCAACTGGATGTGGACGCCTCCGGTTGGCCGCGCTCTTTGCCTACCAGCGGCGCCAGTCCCAAATTCCGCTATGTCACTACCCTGTTGACTTGGAAAACTGCGCATTTTCCCGCCGGTCGCTGGACGGTGCTGTATGATGGGGAGGGCAGCCTGACCTACGGCTTCGACGCGGTGCGCAACGCCGCAGCATCTTCGCCCGGACGCGATGCTTTCGATGTTGCCGCGCCCTCTCGTGGCATCACGCTGAGCATCACCGCCACCGACCCCAATAAAACCGGCAACTACTTGCGCAATATCCGGGTGATCCCGCCCGGCGGAACCTGCAACAACGATCCGTTTTCCTATGCCGCCGACAGTGCGGCGTGTCCGGCGACTTTTCGCCCGTTTACCGAAACTTACGCCAGCCAGCCCTTCCATCCGCAGTTTTTGAGCGACATGCGGTCTTTCTCGGCGCTACGCTATGTGCATTTTTCGGATGTCATTACCAATGTGGATAGCGATTGGGCAAGCCGCCCCCAATATGCTTATGCGAGCTGGGGTCTCAGCAAGGGCGCGCCTCACGAGGTGGCGCTGGATTTGGCCGTTGCCCTGAACGCCGCGCCCTGGCTGGAAATTCCCGCGCGCGCCGACGACAATTATGTCACCGAGTTCGCCCGCCTGACCAAGTCCCGCTATACCGGGACACGTCCGATTTATCTCGAATATTACAACGAAGCCTGGAATGGCGCCGTTCCGTACAATATCAACGGCGACTGGATTCAGCAGCAAGGGGTGGCGCGCTGGCCGGCTTCGAGCGAATCGAACTACACCAAGCGCATTAACTGGTTCGGGATGCGCACCAAGCAAGTCTGCGATATTTGGAAGCAGGTGTTTTCCGATCAGCCGGAACGGGTGAAGTGCATCATGGGCGGACAGGCCGCCAATTCATGGATCGGCAATCAAGCTCTGGCCTGTCCCCTGCACGCTGCGGAAAGCGGCGGCAGCAGTTGCGCCGCCAAAATGGAGGCTATCGCCATCGCGCCCTATCTGGGCGGCCATATCGCCAATGCGTTGTTCAAAAGCCGGATTGAAGCCGATTGGCTGAGCCAAGCCGATGGCGGGCTAAGCAAGCTGTTTGAGGAACTCACTACCGGCGGCGTACTCACGCCGCCCTCTTCCGGCGCGGCCATGGCGACCATTCCGCAACTTCGCCTGTGGATCGCGGCCAACAAGCAGGTGGCCAAGAACCATGGGGTCAAGCTGTTTGCTTATGAAGGCGGCAACGAACTATTCGGCTTGAGCACCACGGACCCCTACCAGATCGCCATCCAGTCGCTGGCGGAAAAAGCCAATCGCGACGCGCGCATGGAGGGGCTGTACACGTTGCTGTTCGATGCCTGGAAAGCGGCGGGGGGCGACCTGTTCGCGGTCTACGAAAGCACCGGCGACTATTCCGCCACGCGCGGCAATTCGGCGCTGCTTGAATGGACCGGCCAGCCGCTCGATCAAGCGCCGAAATATCGGGCAGCGACGCAATTCGCTGCCAACAATTCTTGCTGGTGGACGGATTGCGCGCTCCAGCTTCCCGCCATTTCAGCGCCGCCGGCCCAGCCCACGCCGGTCGGCCTGACGATTACCGGCAGCGATAGCGTACCCGAAGGCGGTGCGGCCACTTTCACCGCGACCGTGACCTATAGCGACGGCGCCGTCAAATCCGTCGTCCCCGTCTGGACGCTGAGCGGGACCGCCGCCACGATCAGCGCCGCCGGGGTGTTGAACGCCGGCCAGGTGAGCGCCACGACCGGCCTTATTCTCAGCGCCGGCTACAGCGAAAATGGCGTGAGCGTATCCGCCGGCAAGTCGATCAATATAACCGACGTCAAGGTCATCCCTATCGGCTTGGCCATTTCCGGCAGCGAGAGCGTTCCCGAAGGCGGCACGGCAACCTACAGCGCTACCGTGCTTTATAGCGACGGCACGAGCAAGGTTGTGGTTCCCACCTGGGAAATAACGCCCAATCAATCCGCTACGATCAGCGCCGCCGGGGTATTGAGCGCAGGCCAAGTGAGCGCCGCAACCCCCGTTACGCTACGCGCCGGTTATGCCGAAAACGGCGTAACCCTATCCAACAGCAAGTCGATCAACATAACCGACACCAAGGCCGTCCCCGCCAGCCTGACCCTTTCCGGCAGCGAAAGTGTGCCCGAAGGCGGCACGGCGACGTACAGCGCTACCGTGATTTATCGCGACGGCACGAGCAAGGCGGTTGTTCCCGTTTGGGAAATAACGACCGGTCAGCCCGCCACGATCAGCGCCGCCGGCGTATTGAGCGCCGCATCCGTGACCGCGACCACTCCCGTCACGCTCCATGCGAGCTACACCGAGCAGGGCGCCGGCGTTACGGCTTCCATGGTCGTGAACATAACCGATGTTCCCGCGTCGCCGTGCGCCGGCACAGAGCCGAATTTCGGCAAAATCACCGTTAACCTGCCTACCCTCAAGAGGCCGGGGGATGCGCTGGAAGTCCATTACTGCCAAGCCAATTTCGACCGGAATAACGCCCGCTTCGACCTCTACGTGGCGGTGCAATTGCCCGACGCCAGCCTGCTGTTTCTGCAATGCGCGGTGCGGGGCGCATGCAGCCCGACCTTTTCCGGTGCGCCAGCTCCCTATCTGGCAAACACTACATTGCCGGACGGGGATAGCGTGGTGCTTGCCATCGGCGCGCTGCAAACCAGCCTGCCCTTGGGGCAGTATGTCTTTTACGCGGCGCCCGTATACGCCGGAAGAAGCGTCATGGATAGCCGCAACTGGATAGGCGCGCTGGCAAGCGACAGTCTAATGTTGATGCGTTGACCAAAGCGCCGGTTGGCGCGTTCGCCAACCGGCGCAGTTCCAAAGATCAGGGTAAATTTATTCTCATAGAAAATGTAGGGTGGACAAGCGTAGCGCATCCACCTTTCAGCGTCGGCTTGGTGGATGCGCTACGCTTATCCACCCTACGCTCCTTCCCCCCTGTATCCATGGATAAAAGTCGCTATGTGTCGCCCCACCCCGTATAATCCTAACCCGGACAAGCCGGAACCAAAAAACGTACTCACGCGAAGCCGCGAAGAACGCGAAGAAAAACCAAGGCAGGCTTGGTTTTTTCGCGGCTTCGCGACTTCGCGGCTTCGCGACTTCGCGGCTTCGCGACTTCGCGGCTTCGCGTGAGAAATTCTTCTCGCAAATGGCGAAGACCTAAGCCGGACGATTGCCGGAACCCAAAAACATTTACCGCAGAGGCGCTGAGATGCTGTGATTTCTCCGCGCCTGAAGCGTCTCTGCGGTAAATATTTTGGTTCCGGCTAGTCCGGCTATCGCATCCCGACACTCTGGACACATGAACTTTACCTTACGCAACACCTCCGGCCTCGCCCGGCGCGGCACCCTGCAACTCGCCCATGGCGCGGTCGAAACGCCGGCTTTCATGCCGGTCGGCACTTACGGTTCGGTTAAGGCGATGTCGCCGATCGAGCTGAAGGAAATCGGCGCGCATATCGTGCTTGGCAACACGTTTCACTTGTGGCTGCGGCCCGGCCTGGAGGTGGTGGCGGCGCACGGCGGGCTGCATCGTTTCATGGGCTGGGACGGGCCGATTTTGACGGATAGCGGTGGGTTCCAGGTATTCAGCCTGGGGGCGCTACGCAAGATCAGCGAGGAGGGCGTGAAGTTCCAGTCGCCGGTGAACGGCGACCGGTGCTTTCTCACGCCGGAGGAGTCGATGCGGATACAGAAGGTGTTAAATTCCGACATCGTGATGATTTTCGACGAATGCACCCCCTTTCCCGCCGACGAAACCCAGGCGGCGGTGTCGATGCGCCTTTCGCTACGCTGGGCGGAGCGTTCGAAAAGCGCCCATGCGGGCAATCCCAATGCGCTGTTCGGCATTGTGCAGGGCGGGATGTTCGAGGGGCTGCGCGACGAGTCGCTACGCGAACTGGTGCGTATCGGTTTCGACGGCTATGCCATCGGTGGCTTGAGCGTGGGCGAACCCAAGGAGGATATGCTGCGCATCCTCGCCCATACCGCGCCGCAATTGCCGGCGCACCAGCCGCGCTATTTAATGGGGGTCGGCACGCCGGAAGACCTGGTGGACGCGGTAGCGCTCGGGGTGGATATGTTCGATTGCGTGATGCCGACGCGCAATGCGCGCAACGGCTGGCTGTTCACCCGCTACGGCACGGTGAAGATCAAGAACGCCCAATACCGCCTGGATACGCGCCCGCTGGACGAGCAATGCAGTTGCTACACCTGCCGCAATTTCACGCGCGCCTATCTGCACCATCTGCACCGCATCGGCGAAATCCTCGGCGCGCGCCTGAACACCATCCACAACCTGCATTACTATCAGGAATTGATGCGGGGTATGCGCCGCGCCATCGAGGAAAAACGTTTCACTGATTTTGTCGCGGATTTCCGGCAAGCGCGCAGGGTAAATTTGTTCTTAGAAATTAATGATGAAAATCAATGATGGAAGGCATTCATGAATCCCAGGAAAACTTAGCGCGACGCGACTCGACTCATGGCGGCAACCCATAAGACAAAACCTTTTTCCGTGCCGAGAACAAATTTACCCTGGGCAAGCGCGTCCTGCGCCGTCGTGCTAGAATGCGGCGTTTGAATTTACGTCTTTCAGGAGTGCTAACGTGCTGATTAATCTGGCTCACGCCGCCGATGCGCCACCCAATGACGCGGGCATTATGGGATTTTTGCCGCTGATCGTCATTTTTGTGCTGTTTTATTTCATGATGCTGCGCCCGCAAATGAAGCGCGCCAAAGAAGTGAAGGCCATGCTCGAAGCGCTGCAAAAGGGCGATGAAGTAGTAACCGCCGGCGGAACTTTGGGCAAGGTGGTGAAAGTCAGCGAAAACTTCGTCAGCCTGGAAATCGCCGCGAATACAGTGATCAACGTGCAGCGCACGGCGATTCAGACACTTTTGCCCAAAGGCACAATCAAAGATATTTGAATTAAGCAGTGAGGCGTTAGGAGTGAGGAGTGAGGAGTAAAACCGGCAGCAGCGTTGGTTTTGACCTCACTCCTCACTCCTAACGCCTCACTCCTCACGGAGTTAGACCATGAACCGTTACCCTTTGTGGAAATACATCACCATCGCGGTGGCACTGCTGCTCGGGCTGATCTATACTTTGCCCAATTTTTTCGGCGAATCGCCGGCGGTGCAGGTTTCGCCGATGCGCAACATGAGCAAGGTCGATCAAATGTTGCTGTTGCGCGTGGAAGAGGCGCTGAAAAAAAACAATATCGCCTATCAGGGCGCCTATCTCGATGCCTCCGGCGTAAAGATACGCCTGTTGGACACCGACACCCAGATCAAGGCCAAGGATATTCTGCAAACCACGCTCGGCGAGCATTTCGTGGTCGCGCTCAACCTGCTGCCCAGTTCGCCCAAATGGCTCTCCAACCTGGGTGCGTTGCCCATGTACCTCGGCCTGGATTTGCGCGGCGGGGTGCATTTCCTGTTGCAAGTGGATATGAAAGGCGCGCTCGACCGTGCGTTGGAGCGTTATAACGGCGACATTCGCACTACGCTACGCGAGAAGAAAGTGCTGTATTCCGGCATCGGTCGCGTCAACCAGTCGGTAGAGGTCAAATTCCGCGATGCGGCGCAGCGCACCGGCGCATCCAGCGAAATACAAAAGGATTTTCCCGACCTGTCCCTGAAAGAACAGGATGACGGCGCCGATTTCAAGCTGATTGCCACATTGCGCCCGGAAGCGCAAAAGCGTTTGCAGGATTTCGCACTGCAACAGAACATCACCACACTACGCAACCGCATCAACGAACTTGGCGTAGCCGAACCCATCATCCAGCAGCATGGCATCGACCGCGTGGTGGTGCAACTGCCCGGCGTGCAGGACACCGCCAAGGCGAAAGACATCCTGGGGCGCACCGCCACCCTGGAAATCCGCATGGTGGACGACGAGCACGACATTAACGCTGCGCTGAACGGGCAAATCCCCTTCGGCGCCGAACTGTACACCGAGCGCAAAGGCATGCCGCTGCTGGTGAAGAAAAACATCGTGCTGACCGGCGACTATATCAGCGACGCCCAGCCCGGTTTCGACAACCAGAGCAACGAGGCCGCCGTGCATCTCAGCCTGGATGGGCGCGGCGCACGCCTATTCAAGCAGGCGACGCGTGAAAACGTCGGCAAGCGCATGGCTATCCTGTTGATCGAAAAAGGCAAGGGCGAGGTCATCACCGCTCCGGTGATTCGCGAGGAAATCGGCGGCGGCAGGGTGCAGATCAGTGGCAGCATGACCACCACCGAAGCCAACGACGTGGCGCTGCTGCTGCGCGCAGGCGCCTTGGCCGCACCGATGGACATCATTGAGGAGCGCACCGTCGGCCCGAGCATGGGGGCGGAAAACATCGCCAAAGGGTTCCATTCCAACCTTTACGGCTTTGTCGCGATTGCCTTTTTCATGATGTTCTATTACCGCTTCTTCGGGATAATCTCGACCCTGTCGCTCTCCGCCAACGTGCTGTTTCTGGTTGGCTTGCTGTCCATCATGCAGGCCACGTTGACCTTGCCCGGCATGGCGGCCATCGCGTTGACCATAGGCATGGCAATCGATTCCAACGTACTGATCAACGAGCGCATCCGCGAAGAACTGCGCAACGGCGCCAGCCCGCAGGCGGCGATTCACGCCGGCTACGAACGCGCCTTCGGCACCATCCTTGATTCCAACATCACCACCTTCATCGCCGGAATTGCACTGTTCTGGCTCGGCTCCGGGCCGGTGCGCGGCTTCGCGGTGGTGCTGTGCCTCGGCATCATCACCTCGATATTCAGCGCGGTGATGGTCTCGCGCTCCCTGGTCAACCTGACGTATGGACGCCAGGCAAGATTGACGAAAGTGTCTATTTGAGTGGAGCGCCGAGAGCGGGTGTTGCTTGCGACTCGGAACTCTCGACTATTACCCTAGAAACCTCCGTTGACCGCTTGCCAATATGTATAACATGATGGTTCTAAAAAACTTTGTCATATATTTTACGTTCACCCGTATGGTAAGAACGCTACGAGCTGGATTGCACGGTTTTCCGGGCGCATGGCGGCGTTGCAACTCCTCAGAATGGAACAACCATTCTTCGTCGTTGCGCCTTGCCCTGCACCCGGAAAACCGCACACTCCAG
>JBAYVP010000202.1:0-9308 GCA_041674485.1 Sulfuricellaceae bacterium | reverse complement strand
TGTGTTGGGCGTAGACCTGATGGACGCCGCCTACCGGAAAATGGCGCTCAACGCCGTCAAATACCCGGCGGACAAGGCCAAGGGCAGTGCAGCCAAGGCCGGCGATTGGCGCGCGCAGGAATATGCCTTTTCACCGCAGAGGACGCGGAGGAAGAGCATGAGGGTTTTCCTCCGCGTCCTCTGCGGTGAATCGGTTTTTTCCGTGCTGAGAACAAATTTACCCTGGAATAGCCCCCAAGCTGCACTTGCCGGAACTATTTCAACTCGGCCAACAGTTCGGGGTGCCTATCCAACACCTGAAAAAACTTCACCAGCGCCACGGGTGGTTTGATCTCGCCCCGTTCATAGCGCGAAAAGGCGGTGACGCCGCCGCCAAAAATGCGCCCCGCTTCCGCCTGGGTCAGTTTCAGCCGTTTGCGAATGACGCGTAAATTCGGCGCGCTATCCAGGTTTACCGCAGAAATATGCGCGCGAATGGCGGCATCGTAACGTGCGCCATCTTCCGGCGTGGCAAACAACGCCTCGCCGCAAACGGCGCACACCAGCGCATCCAACGCAGGAACGACAAGGGGTTTGCCCTTATACACATAATGCAAATCCTGAATCGCCCGCGTCATTTCTCCGCCACACGATGGGCATTCCAGCTTTTCCATATAATTTATAGCCCCTTGAAAGACACCACGATCAAATTTTCCTGCGGATAAATTGTCACCTTGACATAGGCCGCGCCAAACCGGGTAACGGGGCGGTACACATCCTGCCACACTTTGTGGCTTGCGTGCGTGGTCATGCTTTTGTAAAAGTCCTGCGCGACCAGCCCGGCAACCACGCCGCGCAACTCTCCCGCCTCCAGCCCCATTTCCGCAGCGCCGTTCTTGGCGCTTTGGGTAAACGGATCGTGCCCCTCGTCCGCAACCAAGCGCTTGACCAGCTCCAACGGGAAATGTGGTTTTTTCTTTTCCATTTGAAGAAATTATAGCATTCTGCTAAATATAGGCAAGTTGATAAATTTCTCGCATGCAATGCATCCATGCGCCCGGAAAACCGTACAATCCAGCCAGTCGCGCTCTCACCAAACGGGTGAACGCGAAGCACATGGGAAAACTGTTTAGAACCACTAAGTTACATATCATGGCAAGCGGTCAACTGAGCTTTCCAGGATAATGTTGTCGATATTTGCGCGCTGCTGTACTAGCAAATTCGACCGAAACTCTGTTGCCCCTGCTGATCCACGCGAAGGCGCGAAGACGCGAAATTCGTGTGCTTGTTGACGATACGTTTGACGCCATCCTTCGCCTAAATCTCCTCAACATACTTCATCTGTTTTTCCTTCGCGGCTTCGCGCCCTCGCGTGAGTCAAAATGCGGCAGTGGTGAGGGAGCAACAATGCCGGATACGCCGCGCTATTCATCAATCGTAGATTAAGTACTGGAGCGGCTTTCCGCAAAAAAACAATGACAGGATAAACAGGATTTACTAAGATGGGTTTTCTATCCTGTTCATCCTGTAAATCCTGTCTAAACGTCTGTTTGGTTCCGGCAATTGTCCGGCTTGGGATAATGTTATCGATATTTGCGCGCTGCTGTACCAGGTTCAACCCACCTCCGCCAGCAGCGTCCCCATCATCTTTTCCGCTTGTGCCAGATAGCCGCCGCCGAACAGGTTGAGGTGGTTGAGGATGTGATAGAGGTTGTACAGGGTCTTGCGCGTGGCATAGCCGGGGTCGAGCGGAAAGCTCTCGCGGTAGGCGGCGTAAAAGGCGAGCGGGTAGCCGCCGAACAGTTCAGTCATGGCAATGTCGGCTTCGCGGTCGCCGTAATACGTCGCCGGGTCGAAGATCACCGGTTTGCCTGCGGGGTCGCATGCGGCGTTGCCGCTCCACAGGTCGCCGTGGAGCAGTGCCGGTTGCGGCATGTAGCCTCGGAAAAATGCCGGCAATGCGGCGAGCAGTTTTTCGCCCCGTCGCTGCAAAGCGCCGTGATGGCCGGCGCGCGCCGCCAGATTCAATTGATGTCCGAGCCGCCGTTCGCGCCAAAAGGCGATCCAGTCGGCGCTAGGCGTATTGGGTTGGAAAGTGGCGCCCAGCGTGTTGTCGCGCCACCAGCCGAAAGCCGGGGCGGTGACGTGGTGCTGCGCCGCCAATTGCCGCCCCAGGAGTTCGGCGCCGGATTGGCCGGCGTCCTTGAGAAAAATATGTTCGAGCACCAGGAAGGCGCTGCCGTCGGCGCATCCCAAGCATACCGGCTGCGGCACGCGCACGGCGGCAGCGTTTGCCAGTTCGCGCAAGCCATCGCGCTCCGCTTCGAACATCGCCAGCCGCTCCGTGGTATTGGTTTTGACGAAATAGCGTAGACCGCCGCCTTCCACCACCCAGGCGGCATTGATGCAACCGCCGCCGATGCTGCGGCGCGTAGCGATGCTGAACGGTTCGCCGGTGGCGGCCATGATTGCGTCTTTGATCGCGTCCCACATCGCGATTCGTTTCCCGGCGGACGGGGAGCTACTTGCAAACGCCGATGTATTTACCGCTCATGCGGTAGATCATCTGCATCGTGCCTTTCCTGGGGTCTGTAATATTCATGGTCATCACGCCGTCCATGCTGTCGCCCTTGTAGGTCACTTTGCCGGCGCCGTCCAGCGCACTTTCTTTGGTGCGGCACTGTATCGCCCAGGATATGCTGTCGCCGTCGGATTTAACGCTGGTCATTTTGCAATCGTTGTTCTTTTCCTGTTGCTGCGGAATGGCATTCTTGGCGGTCAGGCACTGGGTGTGCCGGGTTGGCGGGATGACCATCGGCATGTTGGGTATTTCAACTTTGGTGGCGATTTCCCACATGCCGTCTTTCATATTGGGTGCGGCTTGCGCCTGCGCCGTCAGGAAAAAAGCAGCGAGCAGCAGAAACGGATATTTATGGGCTGTCATTTCAGTTCTCGGCAAAAGCGCCATGAGAACGCTTTTCCGGGATAAAATCAAATTTTCCCATCGGCGTTATGCCTTGCGCGGAAGAAATTTCGCCTTCCCTGCGACCATGTGAAAAAACACATTTTATATAGCCATTCAATAATCGAATAACCGCTATTTTATAAATATAGCTATACTCGCCGATAGTTATTAACCTGGGAATTCGATCATGTCCATCAAGCACCCCGTTATTGCGGTGACCGGCTCTTCCGGCGCCGGCACCACTACGGTCAAAGACGCGTTTCAGCATATTTTTATCCGC
Organism: Sulfuricellaceae bacterium; assembly: GCA_041674485.1. GTDB lineage: Bacteria > Pseudomonadota > Gammaproteobacteria > Burkholderiales > Sulfuricellaceae > JAGXQV01. Next base: position 6,084 of record JBAYVP010000202.1, on the reverse strand, counting down.
GAGCATCTTGTTCCGGCGGTGGTGGAAGGCGACAGCTTCCACCGCTACAATCGCGTGGAGATGAAAGCCGCGATAAGCGCCGCCGAGAAAGAAGGTCGGCACGCGCCCAGCCATTTCGGCGCGGAAGCCAACCTGTTCGACAAGATTGAGGGGCTGTTCAAGACTTACGGCGAAACCGGGCAGGGCAAGAAACGCTATTACCTCCACAACAACAATGAAGCTGCGCAGCACAACGAGCGCCTCGGCACACAGCTCGGCGGCGGCGAGTTCACGCCCTGGGAAGATATAGAGCAAGGCACCGACTTGCTGTTTTACGAAGGGCTGCACGGCGGCGTCACCGATGGCAAAATCGACGTATCCAAATACGCCGACTTGCTGATCGGCGTGGTGCCCATCGTGAATCTGGAATGGATCCAGAAAATCCATCGCGACACCGCTGAGCGCGGCTATTCCGAGGAAGCCATCGTCGATACCATATTGCGCCGGATGCGCGATTACGTGAACTACATCACGCCGCAGTTTTCGCGCACCCACATTAATTTCCAGCGCGTGCCGACGGTAGACACCTCCAACCCGTTCATTGCGCGCGACATCCCGACTTCCGACGAAAGCTTCGTGGTGATCCGCTTCCGCGATCCGCACGGCGTGCCGTTTCCGTATTACCTACAGATGATCCAAGGCTCCTTCATGTCGCGCCCGAACAGCATTGTAGTGCCGGGCGGCAAGATGGGGTTCGCGATGGAAGTCATTCTGACGCCTATCATCATCGAAATGATAGAGAAGAAAAAGAAGCAATAGTTTGCCCTTTTTGCGAGAGAGGAAAACCGGCCACGACAGTGACCGGTTTTTTTCGCCTGACGATAATCCTAAGCCGAACCAGCCGGAACTAAAAAATTTTACCGCAGAGGCGCAGAGACGCAGAGATTTTGTAGGGCAATGGTATGGTTTCACCCTCCATTGTATTTCTCCGCGCCTCGGCGTCTCTGCGGTGAAAAAGAATCACCCGGAGAACCGCACCAGCGCTTGATCTGCGACACATTCTTCGCAAAAAATGCAACGACTTGACTGGTAAGTTATTAAACGCTGTTCAGGTTTCCTTGCCTCGCCTTGGGAATTCCAACTCCGCAAAACCGGAATAAAAAAACGGGCGCCCGAGGGCGCCCCAAACTTCCACTTCGGAGGAGTAGGAAACTTTTATTCGACGCGCTCCCCATGCAAGCTGACGTCCAGTCCTTCGCGTTCTTGCTCTTCGGCAACGCGCAAGCCGACCACCATGTCGATCACCTTCAGGATGATAAAGGTCATCACCAGACCATAGACCACCGTCACGCCAACGCCGAGCAATTGGGTGACGACTTGCCCGCCGTTGCCTTCCAGAAGGCCGGCGGTGCCGCCTATGTCCTTGACCGCGAATACGCCGGTGAGGATCGCGCCGACGATACCGCCTACGCCATGCACGCCGAAGGCATCCAGCGAGTCGTCGTAGCCCATCATGCGCTTGAGCGATGTTGCGCCCCAGAAACACACTACACCGGCAACCAGACCGATAATCAGCGCACCCATTGGCCCGACGAAACCCGACGCCGGGGTAATCGCCACCAGGCCGGCCACTGCGCCGGAAGCGATACCCAGCACCGATGGCTTGCCCTTGCCCATCCATTCGGCGAACATCCAGGCAAGCGCGGCAGCTGCGGCAGCGATTTGCGTCACCGCCATCGCCATGCCGGCACGACCGTCTGCGGCTACCGCAGAACCGGCGTTGAAGCCGAACCAGCCCACCCACAGCATCGCCGCACCGACAATGGTCAACACCAGATTATGCGGCGCCATCGCTTCGCGACCGTAACCGATGCGCTTGCCGAGGACGATGGCCGCTACCAGGCCGGCGATACCGGCATTGATATGCACCACCGTGCCGCCGGCGTAGTCCAGCACGCCCTTGGTCGCCAACCAACCGGCAACATTCGGATCAGCATTGACCGCCCATACCCAGTGTGCTACCGGTGCATACACCACCAGCGACCAGACGCCGATGAACCACAGCATCGCGGAGAACTTCATGCGGTCGGCGAACGCGCCTGCGATCAGCGCCGGGGTGATGATCGCGAAGGTCATCTGGAACATCATGAACACCGACTCGGGAATGTTCTGTCCGTCGGTGCCGCCGAAATCGCCTACGCCCATGCCGTTGAGGAATAGCCGGTCAAGACCGCCGAGAAACGGACCGCCGTCGCGAAATGCCAAGCTGTATCCCGCCACCATCCAGATAACGGTCACCAGGCAGGTGATGGCAAAGCTTTGCATCAACGTGGCGAGCACGTTTTTCTTGCGCACCATGCCGCCGTAAAACAGCGCCAAGCCGGGGATGGTCATGAACAGCACCAGCGCAGTGGAGGTCAGCATCCAGGCGGTGTTGCCGGTATCCAGCTTTTTCGCAACCGGCGCGGCAGGGGCGGCGGGCGCCGCAGATGCCGCATCCGCCGGAGCTGCCGCCGCCGGAGCCGGTGCAGCCGCCGCCGTGGCCGCAGCGGGAGCTGCGTCAGCAGGCGCTTTGACCGAGTCGTCGGCCATGGACATTCCGCTCCACATCACCACGCCCAAAAACAACAAGATATTGCACAAACGTTTCATGGTCCTGATCTCCTTTGAGTTTGGTCTAAAGTGCATCTTTCCCGGATTCACCGGTGCGGATACGGACAACCTGCTCCACGTCGTAGACAAATATTTTGCCGTCGCCGATCTTGCCGGTTTTGGCCGATTTCTCGATGGCTTCGATCACTTGGTCCACCATGTCGGCGGAGATGGCGGCCTCTATCTTCACCTTGGGCAGAAAATCCACCACGTATTCTGCGCCGCGGTAAAGCTCGGTGTGCCCTTTTTGCCGGCCAAAACCTTTGACTTCGGTAACCGTGATGCCCTGAACGCCGATCGCGGAAAGGGCTTCGCGCACCTCGTCAAGCTTGAACGGCTTGATAATTGCGGTGACCTGTTTCATGTTCGCTCCTTGATTGATGAGATTGCGCTTGGCTTAAGCTTTATAAAACCAGTGGTTGGAATTGCCTGCCTAGCCTAGAAGGACTTGGATACAGACACGAGGAACTGGTTGCGACCATTATTTTTGCCGGTGGCCGGAATGTAATAGCCCGCGTCCGCAGCGTCGGTGTCGGTATATGCCACGCCGACCATGTAGCCGGCAATATCCTTGGTCAGAGATATTTTGTAGTCGGTGTAGCTATACAGGGAGTCGTTGCTCACGCCGCCGTTGTCGCCCTTGTAGGTCTGCTTGCCGGCATGGAGGCCCAGAGTCAGCTTGTCGGCCACTTCGAAGTTGGCGGACAGGTCGATGTAGTCGGTGCCGCTTGCGTTGTTCACGCCGAAAGTATCGCCCAGGCTGTACGAGTATTTGGCGGTGAACCATTTGTAGCCCAGTTGACCATAGATTTCGTCGGTGTCGGGTTTCACGAAGCCGGCTGGGTAGTTGCCGGGGTAGTTATAGCGCAGGAAACCCACATCGTAGCTGACATCCCCGCCCAGGCTGCCCTTGTAGCCGAAATAAGTATCCAGTTCCAGGCTGGCGCTCACGCCGTTGCCCGGATCGCTGATCCAACTGACGTTGGAACCCCAGATGCCGGCATACAGGCCGCTCGCGTGGGCATAATCGAAACCGCCTTGCAGCGCAGGATTTTCGTTGGTTTGGGTAATCCCGCGGTAGATGTATTGGCTGAACAGGCCGACGTTGCCGGTCAGCGCATGTTCCGAAGTGGGGATCACATGCACGTCTTCCTTGTGTTGGGTAACACCGCTTTGTCCGCTGGCGGGCGCATCGGCGGCGTACGCGGAAACCGTGGACAAGCCGGCAAGTGCGGCCAAAATCAGGGAGTATGTCAGTTTGCTCATATCAATATCCTTTCCTCAATTAAAGTGTCGAAAAAAACAATGCCGCTTGATTTTAAGCATTTGCCGTGCCAGTTGATTAATTTCGGTAAATCATCAGGTTATATTATGCATCAAGACGGTGCGCAGAGCGCCGGCGCTACTTTGATGCAAAGCGCGCCGTTATTGCACCAAAGTTGTGCATTCCTCAAGCCAACAGGATTCTTTGATACACTGTGCATTTGCGTTGACGAGAGAGCCTGCATGAAACCCAACCATTTAGACGAGATCGGCACGAAGATCAACGAATTCCTCGCCGACAGCCCTGCCAGAGACATCGAGAAAAAATTCCGCGCCGTAGCGCAGAGCGTCGCCGGCAAGCTGGATCTGGTGCCGCGCGAGGAATTCGACGTGCAGCAGGCGGTGCTGCTGAAAACCCGCGAGATGGTGGAAGCGCTGGAAGCACGCGTTGCCGCGCTGGAAAAGCAGTTGCAGCAGCCCGGCTAGATGTCCCTGGCCGTCCTTTACAGTCGCGCCTTGGCCGGCATGGAAGCGCCGCCGGTGGTGGTCGAGGTGCATTTGTCCAACGGGCTGCCAAGCTTCACCATCGTCGGCCTGCCGGAAGCGGAAGTCAAGGAAAGCAAGGATCGCGTGCGTTCCGCGCTGCTCAATTCGCGTTACGAATTCCCGGCGCGGCGCATCACCGTCAATTTGGCGCCTGCCGACCTGCCCAAGGAAAGCGGGCGTTTCGACCTGCCGATTGCGCTGGGCATCCTGGCGGCATCGGGGCAACTGGCGCGGGAGCCGCTCAAGCACTACGAGTTCGCCGGCGAACTGGCGTTGACCGGCGAATTGCGCCCAATACGCGGCGCGCTGGCGATGACCTACAAGGCCTGCAAGGACGGGCGGGCGTTCATGCTGCCCAGGGAAAACGCCGAGGAGGCCGCCTTGGTGCGCGACGCGCAGGTCTACCCGGCGCAATCGTTGCTCGAAGTCTGCGCTCACATCGCCGGGCGCGCGCCGCTCTCGCGCCATGTCGGCGAGCCGGCAGTGGTTGCCGACAGTTATCCCGATTTCAGCGACGTCAAAGGCCAGGATCATGCCAAGCGTGCGCTCATCGTCGCCGCAGCCGGCGGCCACAGTATCCTGATGTCCGGTCCGCCGGGCAGCGGCAAAACCATGCTTGCGACACGTCTGCCCGGCATCTTGCCGGCCATGACCGACGAGCAGGCGCTCGAAGCCGCAGCCGTGCAATCCCTGGCCAACTGTGGCTTCCGTAGCGAAAACTGGAAGCGCCGCAATTTCCGCGCACCGCACCACACCTCGTCCGGCGTGGCGCTGGTTGGGGGTGGCGGCAACCCGCGCCCCGGTGAAATTTCCCTCGCTCACCACGGCGTATTGTTCCTCGACGAATTCCCCGAATTTGACCGCAAGGTGCTGGAAGTCCTGCGCGAGCCTATGGAATCCGGCCATATCACCATTTCCCGCGCGGCCCGCCAAGCGGATTTTCCCGCCCGGTTTCAACTGGTTGCGGCGATGAATCCCTGCCCGTGCGGCTATCTCGGCCATGCCAACGGCAAATGCCGTTGCACGCCGGACCAGGTGGCGCGCTACCGGGGACGGATTTCCGGCCCGTTGCTGGATCGTATCGACCTGCAAATCGAAGTTCCCGCGTTGCCGGAGGGCGACCTCACGCGCCGCGCAGACGGCGAAGGAAGCAGCGCCATCCGCGTCCGGGTGGATGCCGCCTACCAGCGCCAGTTCGCGCGCCAGAACAAAACCAATGCGGCGCTCGGCACGAGCGAAATCGAACTTTTCTGCCAACCGGACGCTGATGGCGAACAATTGCTGCGCCATGCGATCACGCGGTTGAGCCTTTCCGCCCGCGCGTATCACCGCATTCTTAAAGTTGCGCGTACTATTGCCGATTTAGCAGACGTAAGCGCTGTTCGCGGCGGTCATATCGCCGAGGCGATCCAATATCGGCGTTTCGACAGGAATTGATCATCCTAAGCCGGACTATTGCCGGAACCAAAAATATTTACCGCAGAGGCGCAGAGGCGCAGAGATTTTGTAGGGTAACTGGTGTGGTTTCACCCTTTGTTGTATTTCTCCGCGCCTCTGCGCCTCTGCGGTGAAAGCATTTCAGCCGGAGAACCGCACCACTGCTTGATCTACGACACATTCTTCGCAAACAATGTAAAGACTTGG
>JBAYVP010000201.1:0-9311 GCA_041674485.1 Sulfuricellaceae bacterium | reverse complement strand
TGGACGGTCCATATTTCACCGTTTTTTTGGTCAATAGAATGGCTATTGACCAAAAAAACGGTGAAATCTGTCCTCGCCCAGCCGAATTTTCGCTTCGATTCTTCAAGTCCGACAGCCTCCTAGATCGCACCCGCCGCCGGCTGCGGGTTGTCGAACCAGGGACGGTTTTGCAGGCGCTCGCCGATCATGGCGATGGTGTCGGCGCGATAGCGGCGCAGGATGTAGTCGTGTGGCGTGGCAACCTTGAGGTCGGCCCAGGCCTTCTCGCGATTGCGGTGGCTGCGCGCCATGGCGGCATCTTCCAGTTCCTTGGTGATATTTGTGTTGGCCGGTGTCATCAACTCATAGCCGAAGTATTCCATGTGTTCTTTGGTCACCGTTTCGATGATCTCGATTTCTTCCATGGAAAGGTTGCGACGGAACTTCGCGGCATTGGCCGGGATGGGGGCGGAACTGTTGGATTCCCACAGGTTGGAAAGCCAGGTCAGCTTGTTGGCCTCCGGCGAGCTGGAGACATCGAGCATCTCGGGCATGAAGTCTATCCCCATGAATTCGCATATCTTGCGCAGCACCAGCTCCTGATTGGTGAGGAAGTCCTCGAAACGCACCGTCAGCACCCGCTCCGGGTATTTCGCCATCAGTCGCCGCGATGCGTTCATGGATTCGACCCAGATGCGCGCGTTCGGCAGTATGTCGAATTCGTGGATAATGGCGCGGGTCATGCTGTCCACTTGCGCCCGCGGGTCGCGCACCACATTGAGGAAGCCAATGTCCGGCATCATCTCGACCAACTCGTCGGCATAGTGAACGTTATCCAGGGATTTATCCATCACCACCCTGGCATTGTGACGCTCGCCGGCCTGGAGCAGCAACTCCCAAGTGACGCGATGCACGCTGCGCGGCTGATCCTTGATGGCGTTGAAGATATCGACCGGGTCGAAGGCGACATCGCCCCAGCGCACCATTAGCGCATCCTGCAGGCCGATGACATCGCGGATTAACTGAAAATAGACGTTGTCGTCCGACAGATCCGCATAGTGGCGCTTCACCAAGGGCATCAAGTCTACGATGTGGAGCGGATAGGGGGAGTAAAACTGTTTGTTGAAGTTCAGCCGCAACCGTAGCGCATGGCTGCCGCAACGGCGCAACGGGGTCATCAGGATAGGACGCGGACGATTGCTCTGGTTTGGGTTAGACATGTTGTGGTTCCTCCGAATGGTCGTTATTTGCCGGCGCCGTCTCGCAGACGCAACTCGGCATGATATCTTCGCGACGATGCAAGCCGATACGCGCGGGGTGCCCGTGAGGTAGCCGCACCAAGCCGCGGCCTGCGAGGAAGCGGATCACTTGGTTGATGCACTGTTCCAGCGGACGGGCGCCGGTTTCGACTACCAGGTCCGGGTTTTCCGGCTCCTCGTAGGGCGAGGAGATGCCGGTGAAGTGGGGTATTTCGCCCGCCCGCGCCTTGACGTATAGACCCTTGACGTCGCGGGTTTCGCAGACATCCAGCGAGGCCTTGCAATGCACCTCGATGAAGTCGTCGTTGCCGATCACTTCGCGCGCGCGCGCCCTATCGGAGCGGAAAGGGGAAATAAAGGCGGTCAAGACGATAGTGCTGGTATGCACTATCAACTTCGCCACCTCGCTGACCCGCCGGATATTCTCAATCCGATCTTCTTCGGAGAAGCTCAGATCGCTGCACAGTCCATGGCGGACATTGTCGCCGTCCAGCACCGTCGTCAAGCTGCCCAGACGGTGCAACTCGTCCTCGACCGCATGCGCCAGCGTTGACTTCCCCGCCCCGGAAAGCCCGGTGAACCACAGCACGGCGCTACGATGGCCGAGCAGGACTTCGCGGTGGGCGCGCGTGATGGTAGGCATATGCCAGACCACGTTGGAACTGGCCTTTTTTCTTAGTTTTTTTATTTTCATGAAACACTTCCCCCAATGGGTTTAGTTGCAAAACAGTAAAATCCCCCAGCACTGCCGGAGGCAGTAAAAGTTCGACATTTCAGGGAACCCATCAGGGAAAATCCGGGTTGTGAGCCGCCAAGCACACAACGAAAGAAGAACCTAGACGGACGAACCGGAAATCCTAAGCTATATGAAATGAGAAAACAAGTAACATGTCGTGTTTTTTTATACAAGGCCGCCACGAATTCTGCATCATTTAATTCAAGCAATTCAATCAAATGGCAGGAATTTCCCATGCCCGCCCCAAAAAGCGGACATATTCCAGAGAGCCAATTGCACAGTATTTTTAAATATTTCTGCATCGCCACGCGACGCCAAAGCCGGAATTTCTCAGCGCCCATGGCGCTGGAAAGCGTTGCCCGATACCTTATTCTAAAGAGGCGAATTGGTCGATGAATTTCTTGCGGATTTCGCGGAGTGGATGTTAAGCTTTATACTTCATCAGGCAACCGGAGTCTTTAGAGGGGTCGAGCACCCATCCCGATTTTGGTTTTTATATCGTTTGACACATATTGAGTTCAGGAGGATTTCATGAAATCGAACGCTTCTTCGCAGCACGCAATGCGTACACGGCTATTCGTTTTTCTCACTTTGCTGGGCGGTTCAGTCTTGTTTGCAAGCGCCGCGCAGGCCGAACCGATTCCCCCCGATGTGCAGGCCAAGGTCGAAAAATACAAGCATAAATTGGTTGAATGGGCAGCCAATCCGGTGATCGTTACGGCGATCAAGGAAGCCAATGCCAAAGGACCGGGCGGCATGAACAACGGCACCTGGGACGACTTGAAGGAAGACGATCCCAAGGTTATGGCGCACAAAACCAACGCCGCCGGCAAGCAGTTAGCCAAATGGGAAGAAGACAAAAACATCAACAAGCTTTATATCCGGGATGAGAAGGCGAATTTTGTCGCCGGCAGCAATAAACCGCTACGCTTCAATAACTTCAACGCACCGCAATTCAGTAGCGCTTTTAAGAGCGGGAAGCCGTTTGGCGCGAGTGAGATGAAGCCGGATCCGACCACGCAGGTTATGAGCGTGCAGATTGCCGTGCCGATTCTGGATGGCGGCAAGACGATAGGCGTGATGAACTCCAGCGTCAGCGCGAAATAGCCCCTGATCGGTGCAGAAAACAGCAAGCGCCTGCTTGAAGCGATACGGGTCTATCGCTTCAAGCAGGCGCTTGTGCATGTAAAATCGCAACAAACCGTTTACCAATGAGGATATAATGCCAACCCGGATGCGGTGGCAATTAATCGGATTGGATTGTTCCTTAAAGCGGGTATGCCCTGCCCCCGGAAAACTGCATACTCCAGTCCGTTCAACAGAGGAATTTAGGATAATTAAGAATGGGCGCTCTATCCGATATTAAGGTCGGTACCCGTCTGGGACTGAGTTACGGTTTGCTGCTACTGATGATGGTGGTGTTGACTATCACCGGAATCAACCGGATGGCGATATTGCAGCGCAATCTGGATGTTATCTCCCAGAAAAATTTCTCGCAAGTCGATCTGGTCTACACCATGCGCGATGCTGTCCGTTTTCAAGCGGTTGCAATCCGCGACACCGTGATGCAGGAGGATTTCGCCTTCAAGAAAAGCGAACTCAAGCGCATGAAGGAAGCGCGCAAGAGTTATTTGAATGCTTCCGAAAAACTGGAAAAAATCCTGGACGACGCTCAAGGCAGGGCCTTTCTGGCCAAGATCAAGCCGCTGGAAAACGAAGTCAACCAGATGACGCTGGACGTGGTCAGCCTGACCTTGAGCGAACAAACGGTCGATGCCGGCAACGCCATCCGCGATAAGCTGCGCCCCAAGCAAGTCGAATTGATCGCACAATTCGAAGAAATGTTGGTCGCCGTCAAGAAAGCGACAAGCGAAATGAGCGTGGAGGCTACGACGACATACCAAAACGCGAAGATATTCATGTGGGTGTTATCGGCATTGTCTATTGTATTGGGTGTGCCTATTTCAGTGGTTATCGCGCGCAGTATCGTCAATCCGCTTTATCAGGCGGTCGAGATGGCCAGGAAAATCGCGCAGGGCGATTTAACCGGTCAGGTGCGGATTAGCGGCAGCGATGAGGTGGCGCATTTACTCATGGCATTGCGCGACATGAATCAACATTTATGCGAAATTATCGGCGGAGTCATGCGCGCCGCTCATACGGTGACGGAATCTTCGGACAGACTGTCGGACGCTGCCGGGCAAGTCGCCGAGCGGGCGGAAATTCAGTCCGAGCGTGTGCGCGAAGTAAGCGCCGCGACGGAAGAAATCACCGTTTCCATCGCGGAGGTCGCGGAAGGCGCGTTGAGCGTTGCGCAATCTGCGTCCAGGACGCAATCCACGGTGCAAAAGGGCGAGAGCAATATCAGCAAAGGTGTTGAATCCTCCCGGCGCATGGTGTCCAGCGTGGAATCCTCCGCAACGATAGTCGAGGAACTGAATCTGGCGATTCAGAAAATCGGCGATGTCACCCAGGTTATCAAGGAAATTGCCGATCAGACCAATCTGCTGGCGCTAAACGCCGCGATTGAGGCGGCGCGCGCGGGAGAACAAGGGCGCGGCTTTGCCGTGGTTGCGGATGAGGTAAGGAAACTTGCCGAACGAACGGCAAACAGCACCATGGATATTACCAAGATGGTGGGAGCCATCCATAGCAAAACCGCTGCGGCGGTAGACGCCATGAAACAAGTCGAGCAGGAAGTCGGCAACGGTGAGAGTTTTAGTCTCATGACGCGCGACATTCTGCACGAGCTTATTTCTTCCGCCAACGAAGTCAGCCACTTGGCGCAGGGCATCGCCGATGCCACGCGCGAACAAAAATCCGCCAGCACCAACACCGCAGCAGGCATGGAAAAAATTTCAGCAATTACCGATGAAAATACGGCCAGCATACAGCAGGTGCGGTCAGCAGCCGGAAACTTGGCGAATACCGCAGCGCAACTGACGCAGTTGGTGGACCGCTTTAAACTTGCCGCTTGAGCCAGGGATAAATTTGTTCCCGGCACGGAAATAACCGATTCACCGCAGAGGACGCGGAGGACGCAGAGGAAACCCCTCATGCTTTTCCTCTGCGTCCTCCGCAGTAAAAAAGGTTTTGTCTTTATAGGTTGCCGCCACGATTCGCGCCTTCGCGTGAGTCAATCAGCCAGCCGTAGGATGTGCCGAGGAACGAGGCGCATCTGTCGCGTATCGCCGCCACGATTCGCGCCAGTCAATCAGTGGTAAACAGTGCCGGATACGCTGCACCCTTTGCCCTACGGCGCACTGGTTAGTGCGCCCTACGCCGGCTGAAATAATTTCGCCGATCATAAAAAATTTTCAGGGCGTGAATCTCGTATCGCAAATATTGCAAATCACATCGTTTAGCTCGCCACGCCCTTGCATTGAATCACGAAAATCCCCCTCGATTATTTCGCTGATTTCCTTGTAGCGGTTGAGAGAGTGTCCGCGTCCATGCTCTATGATACGCAGCATCCCTTTCTGGGAACACTTCGGGCATACGATTTTTAATTTAATCCTATCTCCACCAGCCATTACAATTCCTTAATTCTGCGCAACACTCGATTTGCTCCACCATCCGCAACCAAGGCAACCGGAGTTTGCGTACTCCCTCACCTTAGAAACTGTCCAACAATTACTTCCCTTCTGGTACAAGTCGCTAGAATTGGCACTCCCTCCCCTTCAAGGGGAGGGTCGGGGTGGGGATGGGGTACTTGGGACGAAAACCGTTTGTAGCAACATCGCATTTACCCTATCCCCACCCCAGCCCTCCCCTTGAAGAGGAGGGAGCTGCGATGCAAGCATGGATCGGGAGATAATTAATGGACAGTTTCTTAGAACATCGTCATCCGTTCTATGCTCAGGCGATGGGAACGCAAATTGTTGCGCTCGCGTTCCAGATCGCGGATACGGTCGCGTAAGCTTCTGCGCTGTTCTTCAGGCAATTTGTCCTTTTCCAGTTCTTTTTCCTTAGCCTTGATCTTGCCATCCAACTGCGTGATTTGCTGATTTAATTCATATATTTGTGTGCCTGTACGAAAGCCGCGCATGAATTCCGCTTCCAATTCGCGCGGGCACACATAGCGATAAGACGCGCCGGACTTACCTTGCTCGTAGCCACCGGCAAGCGTGCAATAGTGCATCAGCCCATCGGCGCGTCCTTTGCGATAAGCGCTGGGATCGGGACTGACGCCGAATTCACCGCACGCCTTGCGGTGATCCTCTATGCGTTCGCCAGGATAGCCGCGGACGCCATCTTCCCGACCTATGCGCGCCCAGTCGGCGCGTAAGCATTCCTCCCTGGAAAGCGTCGCGCAACCGCTCTGGATAACCAACGCAAACAAGACTGCCAACCATAAGAAAAGCTGCCTCACTGACAACCTTTGGGTAAAAATTATTTTTTGCACGAAAGTTATTTCTTGCTTTTCACTGTCTTCGAATAAAGCTCAAGTTCGCCGGGCGCCTCCCGCACGGTGAACGCATCACCGCTCAAAAGGTGACGCATCGTAATTGGGGGGATGGGCTGCTGTCAATGTGAATTCAAGCCCAACAGGACAAGAAAGTACGGATATTGGAGGCGTCAAGACGCGCAGCCTCCTTCAACGCGTCAATTGCGCATACAGCATAGGCAATTCGCGCGGCAATTCGGACGGCTTGCGGATCACCACATAGCCGCCGACGCCGAACAGGTGTGGCAAATAGCTGTTGGCTTTCTCGTCTATTGTGACACAGAACGGACGCAGACCGAGTTTTCTGGCTTCGATTAACGCCATGCGGGTGTCCTCTACGCCGTAGCGGCCTTCATATTGATCGAGGTCATTGGGCTTGCCGTCAGTGAGAATGAGCAAAAGCCTTTGCGTTGCCTGCTGTTTCGCGAGCAATCCGGCAGAATGGCGAATGGCCGCGCCCATGCGGGTATAGAAGCCAGGCTTGACGGCGGCGATGCGCCCGCGCACTTCGGCGTTGTATTTGTGCTCGAATTCCTTGATCACATGAAAGCGGATGTTGCTGCGCTTAAGTGACGAAAAACCATACAGCCCAAAGCGGTCGCCGGTGGCGTTAAGCGCCTCGGAAAACAGAAACAGGCTGTCCTTGATCACGTCGATTACGCGCGCGTGGTCGCTTACCCAAGCATCGGTGGATAGCGACAAATCGGCCAGCAGCAGGCAGGCGAGGTCGCGGTCGCGGAAATGGTGGGTGCGGTACAAGCCCTGCTCGCGCGCGGCGATGCCGCCCATGCGGTCGGCGGTGAACTGGATGCAGGCATCCAGATCGAGTTCGGCGCCGTCGAATTGCCCCTTGAGCCACACCTTGGCCGGGGTCAGCGCCTCGAACTGGCTGCGCAGCCGCCGTGCGGTGGCAGCCAGATGGGGCGGCAACGGACAAGGTTCAGCACGGTGCGCTTGCATGGCTTGCAGGCGGCAATGGTCAGGCTGCATCGTTTGCTTCTTATAATGCCATTCCGGCAGCATGATGCCGCTGCCCAGCGGCGCATCGTCGCCGGCGGCGGAAGGCAAATCGAGGTCGAAGCGCAATTTGGCGGCAACCGTCTGGTTATCGCGCGCCAAGCTCAATTTGTCGAGGTCTTTGGCCGCCTCGTCCTGGCCGAAACCTTCGCCCTCCTCGGTGGGACGGTCAACCTTGACGAATTCCGCCCAACTGAAAATACTTTCGGCGCGGAAAAACAGCATGAAAGCGCTCTTGCCGTCCGGCATAGCGACGCGCTCGGCGGCGTGCTGTTGCGCGTCTTGTTTCTTACTGCCACCCTTGAGCGCGTTTTCCGGCTCTTGCGTCTCGCCGGAAAAGCCGTCGGTCGCCGCATCGCCACGCGGCGGGCGCGGATGCAGCCACAAATGCACCGGATAGAACGGACGCCGGGCAAGCGGCAAAGTCGCCACGCTTCCGGGGTTTTCCAGCGCGCGGCGTATCGCGCTTTCCTGTTCGGCTTCGTCGGCGGGTAGCCGGCCAGGGTCGGGGCGCAATGAGAAGACCGGCTCAAGCAGGCGCCGATAGCGCACTTCTAGGCCAGGGAAACGTTCGAACACCGCCAGCGTAGCTTGCTGATGACGGGTGAACCAGTGCAGGCGCCGGTCGGGCTGCGCCGCAGCGAGCGCGATCAGCCATAGATACAAGTCGCGGTTGAGCGCACGGCTCGGCAGGAGGTCAAGGCTGCCCGGCAAACGCAAGATTTCATCGTCCAGCCAGGTCAATTCGGCCTTCCGGTTGGATCCCGCGACCCGCTCCAGCAAAGTGCGGCGCGCGCCGTGCTCGGTGGCCGAAGCCGCCTTGATGGATAAGCCGCTGTCGCCGCCGAGCGCGCGGAACACAATGCCCGCCGTCTTGCCGATCTGTGCAAGCTGAACTACCTCTTGCGGATAGCGCCGGTCAGCCGCGCGGGTGATGAACTGGTGCCAGAGGGCGCCGACGTATTCTTCCATTTACGGGTGTAAATCATAAAGAAACCCGATAATAGCGCCTCCCGGTGGGGAACGGCTTGTCGCACGTCAAGAAAAACCGGAATAGACAGGCGTTGCGGGACGGCTGCATCCCTCACAGAGATTGTCAGGCCGCTTCCAATATTTCGCTATGGAATCCAGCCATGAAACCGTCCTCATCCGCACGAAAAATCACTTCAGGGTGACGGCACTTGTTTTTCTTTATCATTTCACGCTGGTACTCGGGCAGGCAGTCCTCGCAGTAATCGTCCCGATTGCGTGTGCGCACCCTCTTCGCCATTTGCTGCCATGACAAAAACTGTTGCTGCGTAATGCACTTGGAAATGTCGCTCATGATAAGCTCATGCCGTTTCAATAACTGCCAGTTTTGGCTGAAGCGGCATTTTTCAAGCCCCAAGACGACAGAATTATTCAGGAATGACCGATATACCTTGCCTCGCCACAATTTGACGATTTTTCCATCGCCTCGCGGGCGCGGCTGCTGCGTTGCAAATTGCTTGTGTGGTAGTGCCACACGGCGCAATTCGCGCCTTGCATCGCATCCCGCGAGACGCGGCTAAATCGTCAAATTGTGGCGAGGCAAGGTATATGCCATTTCGACGAACCCGATAGCCACCCCATTCGACATAAAAACCGCAAGTAATCCACCCCTACACCGGGAACAAATAACGTTGCGAGTTGTCAACCGCGCCATCCTCCGGCGCGTTAAATGGCTTACGCTGATTGTTCGGCGTTCTTACAAACTTCACTTTAAGGAATCAAAAATGAGCAAACTATTGTCCGCCCTGATCGCTGTTGTCGCCGCTGTTTCCTTCTCCGCCGTTGCTGCCGATGCTCCCAAAGGCATGAGCGGCATGGGTGGAATGAGCGGCATGTCCGGTGA
>JBAYVP010000200.1:0-9322 GCA_041674485.1 Sulfuricellaceae bacterium | reverse complement strand
TCCCCGTTCGTGGTGAGCCTGTCGAACCATGAACGGGGAAGTTTGACCCTGTCCATAAATTGAGAAAATCCAAAAACCGGTGCTGATTTTTTGTCAAAAAATGGTAAATTTCGACAGCCTAGGAGGGAACGCCACATTCCGTCTTTTCTGCATGTAATCAAATGCTTGAAAAGATATGTGTAACGATGAGCGCTCCGGCGTGGGAATGCAGCCGCCGACGCTTTAGCGTCGCACGTTAAATCCATGAGCCAATCTCAAATTGGCTTCTCCAGTATTATTGCGCAAGTCTTCCGTTACATCATTCCCATTCGGGACGCGGAGCGTTCCTGGCTGCATTCCCACGCTGGAGCGCTCATCGTTACACACAAGTCGGAGTGGGAAGCTCCTCCCCCTTCAAGGGGGAGAGCGTAGCGAGGGGGCAACTGGGAGGGGGATGGGTTAGAACGACACAGGCTAAAATCAATATCTTACATTGTCACCTGCGTCTTCTACCCCATCCCCACCCTAACCCTCCCGCTTTCCGGGGAGGGAACGCCGCACTCCATCTTTTCTGCATGTAATCAAATTATTGCAAAGATGTGTGTAACGATGAGCGCTGGAGCGTGGGAACGATCAGACGCCTCACCCCTCCCGCCTCACCCCCCGCTCCCTACCAGACTTTGGCGCTAAATTGGCTGTCGTTGCGCACTTCGACGGTTTCGCCGTTTTGCGCCAGCACGTAAAAACCTTTTCCCTGGGCATAGTCCGCCACATCGTTTGGAACCACCAGCGCCGCCACGGCGCCGAAGGCTTGGTGATGACGGTAAGTCGGCAGTAAGCGCTTGAGCTTTTCCATGCGCTGCAAGTGCTTATCGACATCTTCCCGCGTCAGCTTGCTTTTGCATTCCACCGCCACCAATGCCCCGTCGTTGACCACCAGTAAATCCACCTCCATGCCTTCTCCCCCGCGCTCCACTTGCACGTTGGGGTGAACTTCATGGACTTCGATGCCTTGCGATTTGAACAACTGGACTACGGTGGGTTCCACCATGTACTGGACAAATTCCCCCATACGGTTGCCGATGTTGCCCAGATTTATAGAAAGGCTTTTAATTATGCGGTCGGTTTCGGCGGCGCGCTCTTTGAGTATGCGATCCGTATCCTGGAATTTGCGATCCGTATCCTGAAATTTGCGATCCGTATCCTGGAATTTGCGGTCGGTTTCCTGAAACTTGCGGTCGGTTTCGGAAAAAAGACGCAAGATGTCATCCAGGGTAGGCGCGGGACCGGCTGCCAGTGTGCTCATGTTCGATCTCCCGAAAGGCTGGTGAATTTCGATTTTAGCATAAGCTACGCACCCGGATTCCGCTACGCTTCATCCAGGCTACCTCGCTCATGGCGGCAACCCATAAAGACAAAACCTTTTTCACCGCAGAGGACGCGGAGGACGCAGAGGAAAACCCTCATGTTCTTCCTCTGCGTCCTCCATGTCCTCTGCGGTGAATCGGTTTTTTCCGTGCCGGGAACAAATTTATCCTGTCAACCGGCAGCGCCGTCTATCATGCCCAGCAAACCCCGGATGACATCGCGCAAACCCGCGTAAGCCGCCGGCATCCGTTGCGCCCACGGCTCAATGAGTGTCAGCGCCTCGTGCGCGGCATCACGCGCCGCAACCCTATCGTCGCCCAGCAAACAGGCACGTGCCAGGACAGCAAGGCTTCGCGCCAAATCCGGCTCGAACGCGGCGGGGTTGGTTTGCGCGAGGCGGCGGTATATTTCCACGGCCTCCCGCGCGGTCGCGAGGGCGGCCTTATACTCGCCGGCATCGGAGAGATGGTCCGCCAGATTGTTGAGACTCATCGCCAAAACCGGCTCGAACGCGGCGGGGCTGGTTTGCGCAAGACGGCTGTATATCTCCACGGCCTCCCGCGCGGTCGTGAGGGCGGCGTCACGACCGCCGGCTTCGGAGAGAAAATTCGCCAGATTGTTGAGACTCCTCGCCAAATCCGGCTCGAACGCGGCGGGGTGGGTTTGCGCGAGGCGACGGTATATCTCCACGGCCTCCCGCGCGATCGGGAGGGCGGCGTCGCGATCGCCGGCATCGGAGAGAAACTTCGCCAGATTGCTGAGACTCCTCGCCAAATCCGGCTCGAACGCGACGGAGTTGGTTTGCGCGAGGTGGCGGAGTATTTCTACGGTCTCCCGCGCGGTCGCGAGGGCGGCGTCGCGCTCGCCGACATCGGAGAGAAACTTCGCCAGATTGTTGAGACTCGTCGCCAAAACCGGCTCGAACGCGACGGGGTTGGTTTGCGCGAGGCGGCGGAGTATCTCTACGGTCTCCCGCGCGCTCGCGAGAGCGGCGTCGCGCTCGCCGACATCGGAGAGAAACTTCGCTAGATTATTGAGACTCCTCGCCAAACCCGGCTCAAACGCGGCGGGGTGGGTTTGCGCGAGGCTACGGTATATCTCCACGACCTCCCGCACGGTCGCGAGGGCGGCGTTGCGCTCACCGGCATTGGCGAGATGAATCGCGTGGGAGTGCAGCAGACGGCCACGCTTCGCGAGCGCGCTTTCCGTTTCATCCCCCTCTGCTGCGGCAAGCGTTTCCACCCGGCTTGCGGCAATCGCCGCGTGGGGCAGGCCGTACCAGTTTATTTGCTGCTCGAATGCCTTCCGCACTGCGGCGGCATGGGGCTGCCAGGTGGTGGTGATGTGCTGCGTCGCCCACCGGTCTATTGCATTGGGTTGCCCGAGGCGGCTTGCGAGGTCGTAGCCCAGCCGGTTCCAGTGCAGTGTGCAGGCCGACCATGCGCCCGGCTCGCGTTGCGCCATTTGTTCGGCCAGCGCGGTGGTGTGGGCATCCCATGCGCCCATTTCGTCCAGGCGCTGCGTTTTCCAGCGATGCAGCCACCAGGCGGCCAGCAGGTCCGGCTCCAGGTGCGCCAGCACGGGGCCGGTCGCGCCGCTTGCGCGCAATGCCGCCAGCACGGCGGCGCTCTGGCCGGGCAGTAATTCGTCGCACAGTGCGGCGCGCTCGGCGGGTTCCAGTTTGTCGAGCAGGGTGGCCCAGGCCAGCACGTCGGCGATGGCGTTTTGCGCCGTGACGCCGTGCGCTTGGCCGATGTTGCGCAGGCGGTTTTCCTCGTTCCCGCACAGCGCGTCCAGCAGATCGACGCCGGCGAGTTGCAGGGTGCTTGGCGTGTCGCTGCCGCCGGCCAGGTGGATGGCCAGCGCGACCACGAATAGCGGCGACTCGTGCAGGGGGGAGAGACTGCGCCAGGCGGCGAAATCCGTTTGCTTGATTACTATTGCCGGGTAGCCCAGTTCGGCGAGCCGCGCCAGCGTGGCGTTCAACACTTGGTAGCCCTCTTCCGCCGCGATGGCCGTCAGCTTGATTTCCGCTTTGGGCAGCAGGTGCTGCTGGTGGCAGGCGCCGAACGCCTGTTTCACGGTTTCGGCGCTGCGCGTGACAAATAGCACGCGCAGCTTGCGTTGTCCGCTGGGCAGTGCGGCGAGCGCGTCTATCCAGCGGCGCAGGGATGCCGTTCTTTCCTCGGGGTAGTCGAGGATGCACAGCGCGGCTTCGTCGCCATGCAGCGCGAGGGACTCCCCCAGGTCGTCCAAGGCGACGAAGCCGGCTTTCCAGTGGGTGGGCTGCGGTGTTTTCGGCTTAAAAAAATCCCACCGGCTTTTCGTCGCAGGCGGCGCAAGGTCGCGCAATTCCTGGGCAAATTCCGCCGCGAGGCGGGTCTTGCCCACGCCGCCCGGCCCGCTGACGATTTGCACCGGGTCGCCTTGCGGGTCGGCCAGCCATGCCCGGAGTTGCACGAGCTCTGCGTCGCGCCCGAGCAGCGGGCTGATCCGCCCATTCCATTTGAGCAGGCGCGGCAGGCCGTGGTCGTGCCCCGCGTCAAGCTTGATGAACCCCAGCGACAGCTTCAGTTCCTGTTGTTGGCTGCCCGCGCCGACCTGGATGATTTGCGTGACTTGATTCCCTGTTCCGCCGGTTTTCGCACTGTTGAACAATATGTTCATTTTCCGCCCCGGACGCTCAGACGATGATTTTCAGTATTTGCAGGATGACGATCACCAGGCCGACGATGGTGCATACGCTACTCGCCTGGCTTAACAGGCTGTCGCCCGGCGGCTTTTCCGCTCCGCCGATATGGATGTTTTGATTGACGGTGTTGCCCGAGCCGGTGATGGTGTTGGCGTTTTTCGCCACGATGCGCGGAATGCGTCCCAGCAACGCGAGCACCACGCCCACGCCGATAACGAGCCACGCGGATGAGCCGAATAGCGCCGATGTTTCCATTGTTTCCCCTCAGTCGAAACCCTATTGCATCGAAGGATACACGCAATCGGCGTTGTCTGGAAGACGCATGGCGGCAGTCCATCTAAAGACAAAACCTTTTTCACCGCAGATTTACCGCAGAGACGCAGAGACGCAGAGATTTTGTAGCGTAATGGTATGCTTTCACCCTCCGTTATATTTCTCTGCGCCTCGGCGTCTCTGCGGTGAAAAAAATCACCCGGAGAACTGCGCCAGTGCTTGATCTACGACACATTCTTCGCAAAAAATGCAACGACTTGGCCGGTAAGTGACTAAATTTGCGCTCAAGGTATAATGGCATGGATTGCGTCCAGCCGTTATAATGCGCGGTGATCTGCCGGGCTGGGCAGTTTTTGCCGCGCGAAACGGAAACTCAACCAACCATGGCGCCCATTAACTTCCGTAGTTTATCCAATTCCAATTGAATCGTATCCGGCGTTTCTTTTTCGGTTGTGCCACCGCGTTCAGTCTTGCCGCAGCCGCCATCGCGGTGCTGGCGGGCGTTCCCCTATGGGCTGCGCCGAACGGGCAAGGGAGCGAAGCGGTTCGCCCGCCGGACGAAATCATCGTCAGGTATAAATCCCTCAATCGCTTTGCCGCGCACGGATCGGTGTTGCGCCGGTTGGGTCGCCATATTGAAATCGTGCGCATTGATGGCGGGAGATTTCGGACGGCGGGCATTGATAAGTGGGCGGCGCTACGTGAAAAGATTAACGAGATAAAAAAGGACGCCAACGTTCTTTATGCCGAGCCGAATTATTTGGGCAAATTCGAGGAAACCGTGCCGCCCGCGCCCAACGATCCCAACTACGCCAGCCAATGGTGGTTGCCGGCAGTGGGCGATAGAACCGTGTGGGCGCTGGGGCGGGGGGATGGCGTTGTTGTTGCGGTGATCGACACCGGCGTGGACTTGTCTCATCCCGACCTGAAAGCCAATTTATTGACTAACGGTTACAATTTCGGCGACGACAACACGACGCCGCAGGATGTCATGGGGCACGGCACGAAGGTGGCCGGCATCATCGCCGCCGGTCGGAATAACGCCATCGGCGTAACCGGTTTGGCGCCGGAAGCCCGGATACTGCCGCTCAAGATCAATCCGGGAGGGGATGGAACGTTCACTTCCGACCGTTTGGCGGCAGCCATCGACTATGCGGTCGAAAAGAAGGCAAAAATCATCAATCTTAGCCTGACCGTGGACAACCAGACCCAGACAGTGACGGATGCGATTGACGCGGCGTTGAAAGCCGGGGTGGTCATGGTGGCTGCGTCCGGCAACGATGGGGGAACCGTGTCCTTTCCCGCCAATATGCCGGGCGTGATCGGCGTTGCGGCGACCGATCAGTCCAAAAAACTGGCCTCTTTTTCCAACACCGGGAAGGAAGTCACCGTGGCGGCGCCGGGCGTAAGCATTTATTCGACCGCGTTGGGCGGCAGCTATGGCAGCGCCAACGGCACCTCGTTTTCCGCGCCCATCGTTTCGGCGACCATCGCCGACCTGATGTCGATCAACCCAGCCCTGCCCGCGACGGATTTTGCCAAATATCTGCGCGACAATGCCGCAACCGTCAGCGGCGGTGCTTATTCCTACGGCTGCCTGGACGCGGGCAAGACCGCCAACAGCCTAGTCCCCCATCTGCTACTGAGCAAGCAGCAATTCAGTTCGCTGGAGTCGCTGCCGGTGAACTACACTTTGCCCCCGACAGGCGGTGCGGTGGATATTTATGTGGCCGTCCAGACGCCGCTCGGCGAATACGCGCTGCATCCAGATGGGCGTTGGACGCCGGTGACGGAAACGGGTTATGTTGCGTTCGCCGCCGGTTATAGCGCGGCTGCCCCGCTTTCGGGGACGCTGTTCGGCGCAGGCGGGGTTTTCAGCGCCATTCCGCTGGCGGGTCTGCCCAGTGGAGATTACACTTGGCGCACCGCCGTGGTCGCTTCCGCATCGAAAAAAATCGTCGGGGATGTTATCACCTCGACGATATCCCTGGGCAAATAAAACAAACTATGTCTTCCCATCACCCTAGCGGGATCGTTGCGGTATTTTCCGGTTTTTGGCGAAACCGCCAACTGGTCGTGCAAATGGTCAAGCGCGAAATCATCGGGCGCTACCGGGGATCGTTCCTGGGGCTGCTGTGGTCGTTCGTCAACCCGGTGCTGATGCTGGCGGTATATACTTTTGTATTCAGCATCGTTTTCCAGGCGCGCTGGGGGCAAAGCAATACCAACCAATACGAGTTCGCCTTGGTGCTGTTCGCCGGACTGATCGTCTACAATCTGTTTTCCGAATGCATTACCCGATCTACAGGTTTGATACTCGGCAACGTCAATTACGTCAAGAAAGTGATCTTCCCGCTGGAAATCCTGCCGTGGGTGAGCCTAGGCTCCGCGCTGTTTCACGCCGCGATCAGCCTGGGCGTGCTGGTGATTTTTCAGTGGTTCGTATCGACCGTCCCGTGGACGGTGTTGCTGTTTCCGCTCATTATGCTCCCTCTGTTGCTGCTGGTTATGGGGGTGTCGTGGCTGCTTGCCTCGATAGGCGTTTTCATCCGGGATATTGGGCAATTCGTGGGCATGTTGATGACGGTGTTGATGTTCCTCAGCCCGATATTCTATCCGGTGTCGGCCTTGCCGGAATCGGTGCGCGACTGGCTGTTCCTCAATCCGCTCACTTTCATCATCGAACAGGCGCGCAATGTGGTCATATGGGGCAAGCTGCCGGACTGGAGCGGATTGGGGCTTTACGCGCTGTTTGCAATGACAATCGCGTGGGCCGGACTGTTCTGGTTCCAGAAGACGCGCCAGGGGTTCGCCGATGTTTTGTGAGGCGAAGTGTTAACCGATGCGAATTTCCCCACAAACACAGCAAACCATCCACGATACTGTGCAAGAGGTTTTCGGCAGGGATGCCAACGTGAAGCTTTTCGGTTCAAGGGTAAACGATGCTGCACGAGGCGGCGATATTGATCTGCTCATCTCACTTCCGGCTATCACGGCAGACATTGAACGTAAATCCTTACAACTGGTCGCGAGACTCCAGATGCGCATCGGCGACCAGCCTATAGATGTATTGGTGATTGACCCTCAAACACCACGGCAACCGATACACGAACAAGCTCTTCGCACCGGAATAACTTTATGAACTCAGCAGCAGGTTTGCCGACCACGCGTTTCTTGCAAACATTGGAAATTGCCGCGCGCGAAGGAAAACAACTGTCCTATAGTTGGAGCAGGCTATTCAGCCAACCTATCGATGTAGAGTGGGTGCGCCACTTGGATAATGCTCCGGAAATTGCCGTAGAATTGGAAGCCTTGGTTTCCCGCTTCAGTCGCATGCAGGACACGATGACGGATAAATTGCTGCCACGCTGGTTGATCGCCCTTGCCGAAACGCCGGGCAGCCACATAGAAACGCTTAATCGCGCCGAACGTTTGGGGGTGCTCGCCAGCACGGAACAATGGCTGGAAGCGCGCCACCTTCGCAATCGCCTAGTCCATGAATACATTACCGACCCGGCAAAGTTCGCGGAAGACTTGGCGTTGGCGAAGGAATACAGCTTGATGCTGCTGGAAACCTTCAATTGTTTGCGCCAGGATGCCATCACGCGCATGGGGCATGAAAAGGAAAGCTTGCCGGAAGCGTTGCCCTTGCCGCGCCATGATTGATTGCCAATATGCGTTTGCTCCCTGGATACCAATCGACGATCACCGAAACCGCGCAACAGGTGTTTGGCGCCGGTGCATCGGTATGGCTGTTCGGCTCCCGGCTGGACGATAGCGCCAAAGGGGGCGACGTGGACCTGCTGGTAAAGCTCGAAACGCCGTTGGCTAACAGCGCCGCGCTGGCCTTGCGCTATAACGCCTTGCTGCAAATGCGGCTGGGGGAGCAGAAATTCGATGTGTTGGTGATAGACCCCGCCACGCCGCTTCAACCGATACACCAACAAGCCCTTGCCCAAGGCGTGCGGTTATGACCCGCGAACATGCGAACCCCGACCTTGCCGCGAGATTGGCGCATCTTCAGCGCGTGGTGACCAAGGAGTGTCGTTACCTCGGTTATACGGCGGAAAAGCTACAGCAGGCCGACCCGCAATTCCGCTGGTTGGATGCGATTGAGCAAAATGCCGAGTTGACCGAGCGGCTCGATGCCTTCGTCAGCCGCTTCTGTCGTCTGCAAGACACGTTAGGCGACAAGCTTCTGCCGACTTATTTGAGAGTCCAGTTGGAACCTATCGGCAGCGTGTTGGACAATCTCAACCGCGCCGAAAAGCTGGGACTGATCCCCAGTGTCGCCGACTGGATTGAAGCGCGCAACCTGCGCAACAGCCTGGTGCATGAATATACCGAAGACATGGATGCGTTAAGACATAGCATTTTACGCGCCATGCAACTGCTTCCCATGCTGGATGCGGTGACCCAAAAACTCGGCGGGAAAACCGCTTCCAGCATGGCCGTTTCATAGGGAAAATGGAGGAATCAGCTTGCGTTTAACCGACGAAGAACACCAAGCCATTCGTGACGCCATTCGCCAGGCCGATGCCGATGCGCAGATTTACCTGTTCGGGTCGCGTGCGGACGACACTGAAAAAGGCGGCGATATCGACCTGATGGTGCTCTCCCAAAAAATCGATTTGATGGCCAAGTTGGACATTCTGGCGCGGCTGCATTTGCAACTCGGCGAGCGCAGGATAGACATTGGCGTCTATCCCGATGCCACCCGCCCGTTCACCCAAATTGCGATACGCACCGGGGTGCCGTTGTGATGCGCGAACGATTGGAATGGCTTCAGGTGGAGTCGGCGGACTTGATCTCCACCATGCTTCCCACTGAAATCGTTTCAAGGATTTGCCGAGTGCGAGATACCAGCGGCAATAAGGTCGGCAAACGATTATCCTAGAAACCTCCGTTGACCGCTTGCCAAGATGTGTAACATGGTAGTTCTAAACAACTTTATCATATATTTTGCGCTCACCCGTTTGGTGAGAGCGCTACGAGCTGGATTGCACGGTT
>JBAYVP010000199.1:0-9374 GCA_041674485.1 Sulfuricellaceae bacterium | reverse complement strand
TAGAAACCTCCGTTGACCGCTTGCCAAGATGTGTAACATGGTAGTTCTAAACAACTTTATCATATATTTTGCGCTCACCCGTTTGGTGAGAGCGCTACGAGCTGGATTGCACGGTTTTCCGGGTGCATGGCGGCGTTGCAACTCCTTGCAATGGAACGACCATTGCGCGTCGTTGCGCCTTGCCCTGCACCCGGAAAACCGCACACTCCAGCCCGTTCAACGGAGGTTTCTAGGATTATTGGTTGCTACCAGCGCCACGACCGCGATGGGGAGATCAGAATGCTGTTGATAGCGCAGGTTTTGGTCTGCGGTGATAAAGACCTCGAACTGTTCCGCAGCAAGTCGCAACAATTGCCCGTTCTTCATGCCGGACCAACCCATGAACTGGACGGTGCGCACGAAATGGCCTTCCAGTTCGAAACCGAACCGACGCGGCACCGATTCGTCGAGCAGGACGCGCCTCATGCCGCAAGTAACGCTTGGCGGCTTTCCTCAAGCAGAGCGACCGCCTGATCGTGCCGCACACTGGGAAATTCATCAAGGAAAACATCCAGGCTGTCGCCGTTTTCCAGAAAGTCGAACAGGGTTTTAACCGGAACCCGTGTTCCGGCGAAACAGGGCGCACCCCCCAGAATATCGGGGTCAATCTTTATCGCAATGGAACGCATAATTTTCTCCGAACATAACATTAATGATGCTACACCACCAAGCGGCATACCTCCACAGTAGAACTCGATTCCAAACGAATTCTTGCCAGGTTTGACATCGTTGAGAATAGCCATGAGATTACAAGCGAAAGAGGTGGATGCCATAGCGCAAGCTGCCCGCAACACCTTCGCTCCCGGTACGGAAGTGTTTCTCTTCGGATCGCGATTGCGGGACGAGGCGCGCGGTGGCGACATCGATCTGCTTGTCGAAACGCCGGAAACCATGCAGCCGACGGATCTGGTGCAGCGCCGCACGCGTTTCGTGGCTGATATTTATCGCTTGCTTGACGAGCAACGTATCGATGTCATCATTACCGCGCGCGGGCAAGAAGACCTGCGGAGCGTGGTGGCAGCGGCAAAGCGCGAGGGGCTAAGGTTGGCGCAAGTATGAACACGACGGAAAAACTCGCTGCGGCGCTTTGGGAAGCGGAGCGCCACATGGAAACACTCAAGGAGGCGCTTGCCGAATGGAACCGCTCGCCAGCCGCAACTTGGGAAGCGCTGGAGGCGGACCGCGCCAAGGTTCGGGTTGTGGATCAACTGCTCTTCCGCTTTACCAAATTGCAGGACGCCGTGGGCGAACGTCTGGTTCCGGCCACACTCGCCGTTTTGCGCGAACCGTTCGAAGAATGGCCTATGCGCGATCGGCTAAACCGCCTGGATAAGTTGGGATACCTCAATGTTGCAGACTGGTTGGCTTGGCGCGAGATTCGCAACCGTTTGGCGCACGAATATCCCGACCTGCCGGAGGTGCGTTTCGCCGCGTTGACTGCGGCAATTGATGCAGCATGGTCTCTGGCGGCGCTATGTCAGGATTGGCGAAACCGCCTGAAGAGCGCTGAATTGATATGATTGCCAATCTCACCCGAAAGCACCCCCACGGTAAATTTGTTCTCAGTATGGAAAAAACCGATTTACCGCAGAGGACGCGGAGGACGCAGAGGAAGAGCATGAGGGTTTTCCTCTGCGTCCTCCGCGTCCTCTGCGGTGAAAAAGGTTTTGTCTTTATGGGTTGCCGCCATGAAAAGAGCGGAGTCGAGCAGCGTCGCGCTAAGATTGCCTGGGATTCATGAACATTTTCCATCATTGATTTTCATCATGAATTTCTGAGAACAAATTTACCCTGAAAGCACCCCGCATGACCGTCGAAATCGCCATTCGCGCCCAAGGCCTGGGCAAATGCTACCAACTTTACGCCAATCCCAAAGATCGCCTGAAGCAATTTCTGTGGCGCGGCAAACGCCAGTATTACCGCGAGTTCTGGGCGCTGCACCATGTCAGTTTCGACATTATGCCGGGCGAAGTGGTGGGTATTATCGGGCGCAACGGATCGGGCAAATCCACGTTGCTGCAACTGGTGTGCGGCACGTTGACGCCAACTTCCGGTGAGGTCGCGGTTAAGGGGCGCGTGGCCGCGTTATTGGAACTGGGCGCGGGCTTTAACCCGGAATTCACCGGGCGCGAGAATGTGTTCATGAGTGCTGCCATCATGGGACTGACGCACGAGGAAATCGCCGCACGCTATGAGGAGATTGTCGAGTTTTCCGGCATCCGTGACTTCATCGACCAGCCGGTCAAGACCTATTCCAGCGGGATGTACGTGCGGCTCGCGTTTTCCGTGGCGATTAGCGTGGACCCCGATGTGCTGGTGATCGATGAAGCGCTGTCGGTGGGCGACGGGGAATTTTCGCGGCGCTCGTTCGACCGCATCATGGCGATGAAAGAGCAGAATAAAACCATTTTGTTCTGCTCCCATTCCCTGTATCAGGTGGAAGCCCTGTGCAACCGGGCGATTTGGCTCAACAAGGGGGTCATCGCCGCCGAGGGGAAGCCTGCCGAGGTGGTGATTGCTTACGATGCGTTCCTGTCGGGCAAGCACAATCACAATGAAGCGCCGCCGCCACAGGCTGAAATGCCGGCTCAAGTAAAAGGCACGGCGCGCATCACTCGGGTGGAGGCAAGTGCGGACGGCGTGCCGGGCAAGCAGTTGCAGATCGACAGCGGACGCGCAAATCTGGCGATCAAGGTGGCTTTTTCGTCCGACTTGTCGTTGCCCGCCCCCAGTGTGGCCGTGTGCATCACCGGGCAGGACGGGCGCATCGTCACCAGCGCGGGCACGCAGAACGACGGGCAGATGTTGGAGCGTGGCGCGGGCGGCGACGGGGAGGTGCAACTGTGTTTCGATAGCCTGCCGCTGCTCAAGGGGCGTTACGACATTCATGTGTACCTGATGTGCGAAAACGCAATCCATGTCTACGATATTGCCAACATGGTGGCGGAGTTGAATGTGACGCAACGCAGCCTGGAGCTGGGGGTGGTGTCTCTGCCGCATTATTGGTTGCAGCACAATAAAGAAGCGGCTTTCCACAAAAAAATAATGACAGGATGAACAGGATTGACAGGATAGGTTTTCTATCTTGTTCATCCTGTAAATCCTGTCTAAACATCTCACAAAAAAATAATGACAGGATGAACAGGATTGACAGGATGGGTTTTCTATCCTGTTCATCCTGTAAATCCTGTCTAAACATCTGTTGGCTTCCGGCTCGTCCGGCTTGGAACAAGGATTTTGCTGATGGAATGTTCTTGGTTGGAAATTACCTTGACTGTCTCAATTAACCCTGAAATCGCCTCATGGATATAAAAATCCACCAGGATGAGAAAATCTTTTTTATCTCCTCTTCCGGGCATTGTTCGCTGGACTGTAGCTATTGTGTCGCGACGCCCATCGTCAAGCACCAGCCTTCGCTGGTTTACGACGACTTTGAATTTTTGCTGGAGCGTGTGGACGGCAAGGCATTTTTCATTTTTTCCGGTAAAGGCGATTTCTTTGCCGGGTACAGGAAAAACGACCGGCTGCTTGAGCGCCTGCTCGAACATGACAATCTGAACGTGGCGCTCGATATCAACGGCGTTATGATTCATGAGTTCGGCGAATTGAGCGCCGCCCGGCTCGAAAAAATCCGTCATGTTAATTTATCCCTGCACTACAGCCAGTTGGTTGCCAACAATGCCTTGCGGGCATGGGAGAAAAACGCCTTGACGTTGCTCGAAAAGAAAGACGGCGCGGATTTTTTCGTCAACATGGTGTTGTCGCCGCGCGAGAGAAATGTTTGGCAGGAAGCGCTCTCATGGTACGAGGACAAGGTGTTTAAGCACACCGGGAAGAAAATAATCCTTATCTGCGATGCGTTGCTCGCTTTCGAAGATGAAGACAGCGCAACCGTGGCGCAGTTAAAAACACAGTTCGATCCGCTGATAGGCGAATTCCGCCAGGGGTCTTTTGCAAATTGTTTTAAACAATTCGATTATGTCCGCTGCCCGGCGGGACGGGATTATTTCAGGGTATGGAACGATGGCGCCGTGCAGGGATGTCCCTACATCGCGGAAGTTGCCGATTGCGGCAATCTGAAGGCGCGCAAATTTACCCAGCGGCAGGGTTTGATAGAATGTGCCGACGCAAAATACTGTGATTGTTATCATATCGCCAGCGCCGGCAAGATGGAATTTCGTAGCAAGGCGATGTGGTTTACCCGCTTGATTGACAACATTCAGGATTGGCGCAATGCTACGCCCAACTAAATTCGTGCAAGTCCACAAATGAATTCTTCAGTTGCCTACAAGGATTTCACTTTTCCCCTCAACGTCTACGCCCATGTCCTGGAAAAGGAAGAAGGACAAGTCAATTACCTGCATTACGGCTTGTTCGACCATGAGGGCGTCTCCGCCGGCGAGGCGCAGGACAATTCCACGAAATTGCTGTGGCAGCATTTGCCGCCACCCTGCAAACTGCTCGAAGTGGGAATCGGTCTCGGCACCACGCTGGCGCGGCTGTGCAGTGCGGGCTATGGCGCCACGGGCATTACGCCGGACGCGTCCCAAATCGTCTATGCGAAAAAGCGTTATGGGGACTATTTGCCGGCGGTCTGCTCGAAGCTGGAAGACTATATCGAAGCGTCCGGCCAGTGGGACGCCATGCTGTTTCAGGAAAGCGCCCAATATGTCGATCCCGTCGATTTGTTCGAAGCAGCCAGTCGTTTGCTGGTTGCGGACGGCAAGATGGTGGTGCTGGATGAGTTCGCGTTGCGGCGCACGGAAAGCCATAAAGAAGGGCTGCATGACCTGGAGCATTTCCTGCGGCTCGCGGAGCGCGCCGGGTTCACGCTGGAAACGCGTATCGATTTGAGCCTGTCGGCCACGCCTACGCTGGATTGGCTGCTTGCCGCAGTCAAGCGCCACAGCGATTCGCTACGCCGCGAACTGGGTGTGGCGCAGGATACGCTGGATGCGCTGGAGGCTTCCAACAACATTTATCACGAGAAATACGCCAATGGTCAATTCGGTTATTTTTTACTGAGTTTCAAGCGGGCAAGCTTGCCGACCTGGAAAGTGGGCCGGCTTTTGCCGGAGCGGTCGCCGGAAATGCGTGCCTTGTTTTCGGAAGTTTTCGGCCACGAGATGAGCGCCGACCATTGGCACTGGAAATATGGAGACGGGCGCGGCTCGGGCATCGGAGTCTGGCGCGCGGCGGACGGCAAGTTGGTGGCGCATTACGGCGGCGTCTCCCGGGACATCCTGCTTTGCGGACGACCCGCACGGGCTTTCCAGGCTTGCGACTTGATGGTCGGCGCCAGCGAACGCGGCTCTTTTACGCGCAAGGGGCCGGCTTTCCTCGCCACCGCCACCTTTCTCGAACGCGAATTGGGCTATGGCGCGCCCCATCTGCTGGGGTGCGGCTTTCCCACCGAGCGCGCCTATCGCCTGCCCGAACGGCTGGGCTTGTACGTCGGCAGCGTCGGCGCCATACAGGAGCTTGTTTGGCCTACGGAAAACAGCAAAACATCGCCATTCTGGAAAATCCGCGAGATTTCCCTGGCGACCCGGAAAGAACAGGAACTCGCCGACGCCTGCTGGAAACGCATGGCCGCCGATTTGACGGATCGGATAGTGGGGGTGCGCGATGCCGCTTATTTGACGCATCGCTATCTTGGTCATCCCGATAAGAGCTATCGGATTTTTGCCGTGCGCCGTCGTTTCGGCTTCGAACTGGCCGGGCTGTTCGTGGTGCGCGTCGTTGATGCCGAACGCTGCGAGTTGCTGGACACCATTGGTCCGCTTGCACATATCCCGTTGCTGGTGCGCTTTGCCCGGCAAGTCGCCAAGGACGCGGGATGCCGCGAACTTTTTATTTGGACGGTGAATAATATCACCCCGGATTTCGGTCCCTGCCCCAGGATAATCGACTTGCCGGTAACCGTCCCCGGCAACAACTGGACTTTTGCGCCGGCCAACGAATCGATTGCAGGCAGGTGGTGGCTCACCTCGGGAGATACGGATTTTCGCTGAGCCTGAATCAACCCTGCCCAAGGCGCACCAATTACGGACATTATCCTAGAAACCTCCGTTGACCGCTTGCCAGGATATGTAACATGATGGTTCTAAACAACTTTGTCATCTATATTTGCGTCCACCCGTATGGTGAGAACGCTACGGGCTGGATTGCACGGTTTTCCGGGCGCATGGCGGCGTTGCAACTACAAGAGAAGAGAATGGAACAACTATTCTTCGTCGTTGCGCCTTGCCCTGCACCCGGAAAACCGCACACTCCAGCCCGTTCAACGGAGGTTTCTAGGATTATTTATGCCATTTAGTCAAAGCTCACAAATTTCCAGCATCGTTAAATTTATCGAGGACAGCACGCCTACGTCTCTTTTAGATGTCGGCACAGGCATGGGGCAGTACGGATTCCTGGCGCGCAACAGCCTGGAACAGGCGAATCTGTTTCATGTGGACGGCGCCCAGGCCGCACAGAAATCCAAGCCGGAATGGCAAGTGCGCATTGATGGGATAGAAGGATGCGCCATTTATCTGACGCCGGTGCATGAATACGCCTACAACCACATCATGGTCGGCGAAGCCATCGAGATGCTGGGCAAACTCAGCGATAACGCCTATGACCTGGTTCTGGCTATCGACATTCTCGAACACTTCACCAAGCCCGATGGACTGAAGTTCTTGGACGAACTCAAGCGGGTGGCGAAGCGCGCCGTTCTGGTCAGCACACCCAAGGAATTCCATAGCCAGGAAATCGAGGCCAACCCCTATGAAAATCACCGCTCCCATTGGACGGATGAAGACTTGAAACAAGAAGGCTATGGCGAAATTCTCGCCAACGCTGAGAGCTGGATTGCGATACACCGGAAGGCGTCCCATGGCGTCGAATGATCAATTGCCGGACACGTTTGAGCGTCCGGCGCAGCCCGACGGCAGTTTTACCATCGTCCTCGACTACCCGGTGAAATCCCGCCCCAGATATCCCATCGGGCAAACGCCCCATTCCCGGCTCAATGATCTCTTGTCCCGCAACCAGGCGCGCTACCGGGCGCTGCTGGAATCCTTCCTGCCCTATGCCCATCAATTGGAAAAAATTCCCGCTACGGGCGAAACCGGCGGCGTCACGCCTTACTGGATCAACGGCTTCCTTCCGGGGCTGGACGCAGTGGCGATTTATTGCCTGATAGCCGCGAAGCGCCCTAAATATTACTTCGAAATCGGCTCCGGCAATTCAACCAAATTCGCCCGACGAGCCATCCGCGACTATGGCCTGTCCACGCAAATCGTGTCTATCGACCCCTGCCCGCGCGCCGAGATCGACGAAATTTGCGACGAAGTGGTGCGCTTGCCGTTGGAAGATTGCGCCCCGGAATTCTTTAACCGGCTGGATGACGGTGACCTCCTGTTCGTAGATGATTCCCATCGCTGTTTCATGAATTCCGATGTCACCGTATTTTTCCTGGAGGTGCTGCCGAATCTGAAAAAAAACGTGACGGTCGGCATACATGACATCGCTCTGCCCTACGATTATCCCGCGCAGTGGAGCGAGCGCTATTACTCGGAGCAATACCTGCTGGCGTGCTGGTTGCTGGCGGGCACGTCCAAGTTCGAGGTGCTGTTGCCTAGCGCTTACGCCAGCCTGGACAAGTCGCTGGCGGCCACGCTGGATGACCTATGGCGCAAGTTGCCGGACGGGGTCGAGCGGCATGGGAGCGCATTTTGGTTGCAAACGCAGGAATAGGCGCATCCAAGCAGAAGCATGAGTATTTGAACCTAGATTCCTCTGTTGACCGCTTGCCAAGATGTGTAGCAACTTGGTTCTAAACAACTTTATCATGTATTTTGCGTGTACCCGTATGGTGAGAACGCTACGGGCTGGATTGCACGGTTTTCCGGGCGCATGGCGGCGTTGCAACTTATCGAGAAGGCAATGGAATGACCATTCCGCGTCGTTGCGCCTTGCCCTGCGCCCGGAAAACCGCACACTCCAGCCCGTTCAACAGAGGAATCTAGGTTGAAAATTCTCATGGTCACCCGCGAGACGCAAGCGGATCGGCGCTACGGCCTGGGGCGCAGCCTGCAACCTTTGATCGGGGAATTTCGCAGCCGTGGAATAACGGTGGATTACATCTGCCAGAGCGACTTGGGAGAGCGGGCGGTGCGCTGGCAGCAGCGGCTACGGCGCTTTTTGGCAAGGGTGTTTGCGGCGCGTACCAGCGGCACGGATTTCGCCACGCTGCTCCAGGTGTTGCTCGAACGCTTGAACATGGGGCGCGTCGCCGCCAAGCTGGCCGCACGGGGCGGCTATACCCACGTGCATTGCCACGACCCCATCATTGCGGCTGGCTTGCGCTTCTTTTCGCGCTTTTATCCAGGACGCGGGGCTAACTGGGGCGTCACCGAGCACGGGTTCGGCTGTTACGTCCAGGCTATCCATGACGATGGCGTTCGGATAGGCGCGCGCGCAATGCGCGGGTTGCGGGCATGGGAACGGTGCACCCTGATGGCGGCTTCCTGGGTGATCGCCCCGACCCGTAGCTGCATAGACCGGATTGCAGAAGACCTTAACGTTTTTCCGCCACCGGCCAACTGGCGCCATATCTATCACGCGCGCCCCCTGCTTAACCACTATGCCGCACAAGAGGCGCGCCGCCTGCTGGGCTGGTGCGACGATGTCTTCTATGTGCTCGGCGTCGGGCGCATCGCACCGGTCAAACAGTTCCCGTTGCTGGTCGAAGCTTGCGCACAGGTAAAAACGCACAAAAACATCCAATTGGTCATTTTGGGCGAAGGCAACCATGAGGATTTGCAAGCGCTGGGAAATCAGGCGGGGTTAACCCGCGAAATCCTGTTTGCCACAACCGACGATATTGGGCTTTATCTCCATGCCGCCGATCTGTACGTAAGCACTTCCCTTTCCGAGTCCTTTGGGCTGGCCAACCTCGAAGCCATGACCGCCGGCACGGCGGCGCTATGCAGCGCCGTGGGCGGCGTGCCCGAGGTGGTAGGCGATGGCGCAACGCTGGCGCAGCCGGGTTTGGAAGCGCTCACCCAAGCCCTGCAACGCCTGCTGGACGACGATGATTTGAGAAAGGCAACTGCACAAAAAGGACGTAAAAGAGTTGAAACCTGGCCGGACATCCGGAAAATAGCAAACGACTATGAAAAAATTTATCGACAGGCGAATAGCAAGTCAGGGTAGAACCACCGCAGGGTAAATTTGTTCTCAGAAATTCATGATGGAAATCAATGATAGCCAACAATTATGAAAGTCGCAGTCGTAGGGTGGATAAGCGTAGCGCATCCACCGTGCCAGCGCAAGAAAGGTGGATG